>JBEKYO010000019.1:0-47657 GCA_049510875.1 Steroidobacteraceae bacterium | reverse complement strand
CCGCCACGTCGGCGGCGGCCGGCAACCCGAGCACGGTGACCGGCGCATCGCCGGCCAAAAGCACCGTCGGCGCCGTGGTGTCCAGCGCGGCGGCCGCGGCTTCCGTCACGCCCGCGGCCCCTGCGGCCACCAAACCGGCCGCACCGGCCGCGCCGGCGCCCGCTGTGCCGGCGCCCGCTGCGCCGGCGCACGCTGCGCCGGCACCGGCCGCGCCAGCACCCGCCGCGCCGGCACCCGCTGCGCCAAGTCCGGCGCTGCCCGCGAACTCCAAATCCATCAGCGCCTGGGTGTCCTGTACGGGGACGGCGGACGATACATCGGGGGTCATGCAAGCCTTCGCAGCGGCCAAGAACAACGCCTTCCCGTTGGTCGTGGACTGCCCGGTGTTTCTGCATTCGGGCCTGGCGGCCGATCGCGGCGTGTTCATCGACAATGGCACCTCGGTGCTGTTCACGGGATCCGGAAAATTCATCGTCGACAACATGTTTCATCCCGCCTTTGTGATCGCCAACTCGAGCGGCATCACGCTCACGAATTGGAATGTGGAATGGGACGGCAGTGTGCCGATCAACCCTGACTTTGGCGGCTATGAGCTCAATGGCCAGTTCGTGGCGTCCCCCGGCATCACGCAGCCGGCCGGTGCGTTCAACGATCTCGTGCTGACTCCGTGGCTGGCCGCCAATCGGTCCATCGTGTTCGACGAGAGCCAGGGTTGGGTGAAGTCCATCTGGGTGGGCGGCGTCAATCCCGCGGCGGTGTTCTTCATCACCGGCGACTCAGCCTCCGTGGTGATTACGGGGTTGAATCTGTACGTACCCGCCAGCGCCGGCGGCAATGATTTCCTGCCCATGGCGTTTTCACTCTCGGCGAATTGGAAGAGCGGGCAAACGGTGACCGGCCAGACGCCCGAGACCACGCAATACGCGGCCGTCCCGCATGGGATCACCTTCTCCGGCCTCAATCTGGACGGCATCCTGATGGGCTGGCAAGGCAACCTTCAGGATTCGACTTTCGAGAACATCACCTCGCATCGCTACGGCGACCTGCAGGACGCCAACGGCAACAATGTCGGCGGCCTCGGCAAGTGGTTTCCCCCGCCGCATCTTTTCTACATCAACACCCATGCCGCCGATCCGGGACTGGACAACATCAACATCCAGTTCAGCAATATCGTGGACGAGGGCGTGCGCATCGGAGTCGCCCGCGACAAGGGCGGCAGCGACACCGTGAGCGGCTACGCCAACTCGCTCAAGTTGGGGTGCACGCAGTGCACGGTCGATACCTACACCAGCCACCGTCCCGATGGCTTCATGGACGTGTTGCCCGCCGACGGCATGACGATCTCCAATGTCACCGCCACGTTCGATTCGCTGTTCATCAATGACGTGTACCCCGCCGGCCTGCGCTTTCCGGAGACCGGCTATACACAGGTGACGTTCAAGAACGTGCAAATGACCGATACCGCGGGCGCGACGCTGCAGGGACCGATCGGCAACGCGACGGCGGCAACGAACGATGCCATCGTCTTTACCGACTTTGAGGTCACCATGAATCAGTGGGCGGGCCCCGGCCTGCCGCTGCCCACCATCACGGGGGCCAACAACAACGTTGCCTTGAATTTCGCGATGACCGCCCAGTCGATGAGCGTGTCCTATCTGGAAACGGCCTACGCAACCCTGTCGCTGGCGGCATCGCCGGTGAGCGTGAACCCCGGCGCCTCGACGGTGCTCACCTGGAATTCCGCGAACTCCACCACCTGCGCCGCGAGCGGGGCATGGTCGGGATCCCTCGCCGGCAGCGGATCCCGCAGCGCCGCCGTGGGCGGCGCCGGGGCCTACAATTTCACCCTGGATTGCCAGAATCGGTCGGGAACCTCCTCGACCACCGCGGTGAGCGTCCAGGCGAAGTAGGAGCCTGACTGAGTAAATTTTCGCGGCTCACGCAGATTGCTCGGACAGGCTTCCAGCCCGCGGCTTGCCTCAAGGAATCGCGCCTCGGCGCGATATCACCTTTTCCCCGGGCCGGCGGATCAGGCAATATAACCGTCATACAAAAGACCAAAGGGGGAGCAAGGCGGCCGCTCGAGCGGCAACGCGGCAATGTATGGTCGGCGAAGTCATCATCGAAACTCGCGGAATTTCCAAGGAGTTCAACGGCTTCCCGGCGGTGCGCGATGTCGATTTCCGGGTGCATCGCGGGCAGATCCACGCGTTGATAGGCCCGAATGGGGCCGGCAAGACCACCTTCTTCAACCTGCTCACCAAATTTCTGGTCCCCACGCGCGGCAAAATCTTCTACCAGGGGCGGGACATCACCGCGGAAAACCCGGCGGGACTGGCGCGCCGGGGGATCGTACGGTCCTTCCAGGTGTCCGCGGTGTTCCCCCATCTTACGGTCTTGGAGAACGTCCGCGTCGGACTGCAGCGCAAGCTCGGGACCTCGTTTCACTTCTGGAAGCCGGAGGGGAGTCTGGCGGTGCTCGATTCGAAGGCCATGGAATTGCTCGACATGGTCGGTCTCGCGCCCTTGGCCGGCACGCCGGCGGTCGCGTTGCCGTACGGCCGGAAGCGCGCGCTGGAGATTGCCACCACGCTGGCGATGGATCCGCAATTGATGATGCTCGACGAACCCACCCAGGGCATGGGGCACGAGGACGTGGACCGAATCACGGCTCTCATCAAAAAGGTCGCGCAGAACCGCACCGTTCTCATGGTCGAGCACAACATGAGCGTCGTGTCGACGATCGCGGATCGCATCTCGGTGCTTCAGCGCGGCCGCCTCATCGCCGACGGCACCTATGCCGAAGTGGCGCAAAACCCGCTGGTGATGGAAGCGTACATGGGCTGCTCGTGACCGACGAAATGCTGCGCGTCTCCGGGTTGCAAGCCTTCTACGGCGAATCGCACGTCCTGCACGGTGTCGATTTCAAGGTCGACCGAGGCGAGGTGGTGATACTCCTGGGGCGCAACGGCGTGGGACGCACCACCACGCTCAAGGCAATCATCGGCCTGGTGAGCAGCCGGTCGGGTTCGGTGATGATCGACGGCCGCGAATCCATCCATCTGCCGTCCCACAAGATCGCCCGACTCGGCGTCGGATATTGCCCGGAGGAGCGGGGCATCTTTTCGAAACTGACGACGGAGGAGAATCTGCTGCTGCTGCCGGCGGTCGGGGCCGCGGGAATGTCCGTCGAGGAGATTTACAGCATGTTCCCGAATCTCGAGGAGCGGCGCGCCACGCAGGGCACGCGCCTGTCGGGGGGTGAGCAGCAGATGCTGGCCGTGGCACGTATTCTGCGGTCCGGCGCCAAGCTGATGCTGCTCGACGAGATCTCGGAGGGCCTCGCGCCGGTGATCGTGCAGGCCCTGTCGCGCATGATTCATGCGCTGCGCGAGCGGGGCTATACCATCGTGTTGGTGGAACAGAATTTTCGCTTTGCCTTGCCCTTGGCGGACCGCTTCTACGTCATGGAACACGGCCGTATCGTGGACGGTTTCGGCGCGGCGGAACTACAACACCGGCTGCCGTCGCTGAACGCGAGGCTCGGCGTTTGATCGGGCACAACCCTGGGAGAATGATATGACAATCAGAGTAGTGGCAGGCAGGCTGGCGGCGGCCTTGGCGGGGCTCTTGGCGTTATGCGGCGCGGCCGCGGGCGAGGAGATCGTGATCGGGGATCTCGACGACCTGTCCGGCCCATACGCGGACGTTCAGGGGGCGGGCGGCGTCGAGGCGATCAAGATGGCGATCGCGGATTTTGGCGGCACGGTCCTCGGAAAGAAGATTTCCCTGCTCGTCGCGGATCATCAAAACAAGCCCGACGTGGGCGCGTCGAAGTTTCGCGAATGGTCGGATCAGAGCGCACTGAACATGCTGATCGGGGGGTCCAACACCGGAGTCAACATCGCCATGGCGAAGGTCGCGGCCGCGAAGAAGGTGCCGTTCTTCGTGATCGGCGCGGGCGGCGCGTCTCTGACCAACGAGGATTGTACCGCGTACACGGTGCATTACGCCTACGACACGACGGCGCTCGCCAACGGCACCGCCAGCACCATCATCAAGAGCGGAGGCAAGACCTGGTTTTATTTGACGGCCGATTATGCATTCGGCACCCAGCTGCAGACCGCCGCGTCCAAGGTCGTCGAGGCGAACGGCGGAAAGAACCTGGGCGCGGTTCGGGCTCCCTTGGGCGCCTCGGATTTTTCCTCCTTCCTCCTGCAGGCGCAGGCCTCCGGCGCGCAGGTCCTCGGGCTCGCCAACGCCGGCACCGATTTCAGCAACTCGCTGAAGGCCGCCAACGAGTTCGGCTTGACGAAGACGATGAAGCCGGCGGCGCTGCTGGCCTTCATCAGCAACATTCACGGTTTGGGCCTGGAGACGGCCCAGGGACTCTATTTGACCACCGGCTGGTATTGGGACTTGAACGATGACACCCGGGCTTTCGCCAAGCGCTTCTTCGCCAAGATGAAGGCGGAGCCCACGATGGATCATGCCGGGGTGTATTCCGCGACCCTGACATACTTGAAGGCGGTCAAGGCGGTCGGATCCACCGATCCCGACAAAGTCATGTCGGAACTCAAGAAGACGAAAATCAACGACATGTTCACGAAGGGCGGATATGTCCGGGCGGACGGCGTCATGGTGCATACGATGTACGTGATGCAGGTGAAATCGCCGCAGGAGTCGAAGTATCCGTGGGACTATTACAAGGTGGTGAAGCTCATGAACGGCGAGGAAGCGTTCGGACCGATCACCGGGGCGTGCCCGCTGGCGCCGAAGTAGCTGCCCCGGGTCGGCTGGACATCGCGTGACGCACGTCTTCGGCTTTCCGGTCGCCGTCATTCTCGGCCAGCTCACGCTCGGCCTCGTGAACGGCGCGTTCTACGCCATGTTGAGCCTGGGGCTCGCGGTCATCTTCGGCCTCATGGGCGTCGTCAATTTCGCCCACGGTGCCTTCTATGCCCTGGGCGCCTTTGCCGCGCTGCTCGGGCTGCAGTGGTTCGGGATCAACTATTGGGCCGCCCTGGTGCTGGCGCCGTTGGCGGTCGGCCTGCTCGGCGTGGCATCGGAGCGGCTGTTGCTGCGCCATGTGTACCGGCACGATCCTTTGTACGGCCTGCTGCTGACCTTCGGGCTGGCGTTGGCCGTGGAGGGGACGCTCACCGAATTGTTCGGCTCCTCGGGGCAGTCCTACCCCGTCCCCGCGGCCCTGCAGGGCGCGCTGAATCTCGGTTTCATGATCCTGCCCCGGTACCGAGCCTGGGTGATTCTCGCGTCCCTGTCGATCTGCCTGGCGACCTGGTTTCTGATCGAACGGACGCGGCTGGGTGCGACGCTGCGCGCCGCCACGGAAAATGCTCCGCTCCTGCAGGCGTTCGGCGTGAACGTGCCGCTGCTGGTCGCGGCGACCTACGGCGGGGGCGTGGCGCTCGCGGCGCTCGCCGGCGTGCTTGCGGCGCCGGTGATCCAGGTGACGCCGCATATGGGCAATTCCCTCGTCACGGTCGTGTTCGCCGTGGTGGTGATCGGCGGGATGGGCTCGATCCTCGGGTCGGTCGTGAGCGGCCTGACGTTGGGCGTCATCGAGGGACTGACCAAGGTCCTCTACCCCGAGGCCTCCAACATCGTCGTCTTCGTGATCATGGCGCTGGTGCTGATACTCCGGCCGGCCGGACTGTTCGGCAAGGAATAGGCGCGTGCGCACCGTCGGATTCCTCTACGCGCTCGCCTGCCTGTTCGCCCTGTGCGTGCCCTTCGTCGGGATTTATCCGATCTTCATGATGAAGCTGCTGTGCTTCGCGATGTATGCGTGCGCCTTCAATCTGCTGCTCGGGTTCAGCGGCATGCTGTCGTTCGGCCACGCGGCGTTCTTCGGTTCCGCCGCGTATACGACCGCGTGGCTGGTGACGGCGCACGGCTGGGGCAGCGTGCCGGCGGTGGCGGCCGGCGTCGCCGCCGCGGCAGCCGTGGGATGGATCATCGGGGTGATCGCCATCCGCCGCCACGGCATTTATTTTGCGATGGTGACGCTCGCGCTGGCCCAGCTGGTGTATTTCCTCTGCCTCGAGGCGCCGTTCACCGGCGGGGAGAATGGGCTGCAGGACGTGCCGCGCGGAACTCTGCTGGGCGTGCTCTCGCTCAAGTCCGACCGGACGATGTACTACGTCGTGCTCGCCGTGTTCGCTGCCGTGTACATGCTGATCCGCCGCATCGTCCACTCGCCCTTCGGTCAGGTGCTGAAGGCCATTCGCGAGAACGAGCCGCGCGCCATTTCACTCGGCTACGACATCAAGCGCTACAAGCTGTTGGCGTTCGTGCTGTCGGCGAGTATTGCCGGGCTGGCGGGATCCCTGAAGGCCCTGGTGCTCGGCTTCACGACGCTGTCGGACGTGCTGCAATCGAATTCCGGCGAGGTGATCCTGATGACCCTGCTCGGCGGCTCCGGAACCTTCTTCGGACCCGTGGTCGGCGCCGCGCTGGTGGTCACGCTGCAGGAATATTTGTCCGATGTGGTGGGCGGTTGGGTGACGGTCATCATCGGCTGCGTGTTCGTCGCCTGCGTGCTGGCCTTTCGCCGCGGCGTGGTGGGCGAGCTCGCGGCGTTGCGGCCGCGCCGGTGAGCTCAGAATTCCTGCCACGTGTCGTCGCCCGCTGCCGCGGCTTTCTTCACGGTGCGGGCCGGTGCGGGCTTCTGGCGCGGCGCCGGCTTGTGCGCGAGAGCGGGCTTTGACTGAGCTGCGGGCTTCGGCGCCGAGCTCCAGGGCCGGCTCGCGACGCGCCGCTCACGGGCCGGCGCCACCGGCGCGGCCGGCTGTTGCACGCGCGGCGCCAGGCGCGCCGGTTCCTTGCCGGCAACGTCAAAATGCGCGATCAATTGCGCCAATCCGCCGGCCTGTCCGGTGAGCGCCTGCGCCGCCGCCGATGCCTCCTCCACCAAAGCCGCGTTCTGCTGCGTCATGGAGTCCATCATGGCAATCGCCTTGTTGACCTGCTCGATTCCGGAGGCCTGTTCCTGGCTGGAAGCGGCGATCTCGGCCACCACGTCGGTGACCTTCTTGACGCCGCGGACGATCTGGCCGAGTGCGCTGCCCGATTCGTCCACCAAACGGGTGCCTTCGGCCACCTTGCCCACCGAGTCCTGGATCAACGCCTTGATTTCCTTTGCGGCCGCGGCGCTGCGCGAGGCGAGATTGCGCACTTCGGAGGCGACCACCGCGAAACCCCGTCCTTGCTCGCCGGCTCGCGCAGCCTCCACCGCCGCATTCAGCGCCAGGAGATTGGTTTGGAACGCGATCTCATCGATGACTCCGATGATGTCCGCGATCCGCTTGCTCGCCACGTTGATTTCGCCCATGGCCGCCACGGCGGAGCCCACCACCTTGCCGCCGCGCTCCGCTTCGTCGCGCGCCGCCGCCGCCAGGGCGCTGGCTTGGGCCGCGTTGTCCGCATTATTGCGCACGGCCGCGGTCATTTGTTCCATCGAGGATGCGGTCTGTTCGAGGCTCGACGCCTGTTCTTCGGTACGCTGGCTCAAATCCAGATTGCCGCGCGAGATTTCCTCCGCTCCCGTCTGCACTTCGTTCGACGTCGCCTGCAAGGTCTGCACCACCGTCATCATGCTCTCGATCAAGGCATTGATGGACACGGCGAGCGTGCGGAAATGGCCGATTTTATCCTCGACGGAAATGCGCGCTTGCAGCGAGCCGTCGGTCGCTTGCTGCACCACCCGCTGCATGTCCCCAGCGGCGGCGAGCGAACTGTCGATCAGCCGGTTCACCGATGCCGCGAATGCGTGCATCGGCCCGGTTTTGCCGGTGAGCGAGAGGCGCCGATCCGCCGCGCCGGCGAGCACCGCCTGGATGGTCTCCTCCATCTCCCGAACCGTTTCATCCAGCGATTGCGCGGCCTTGATGTGCGCAGCGACTTGGCTCGCAAGCTGCACGACTTTGTACGCCCGCCCGTCGGCACCCAGCAGAGGGTAGTAGCTCGCCTGGATCCAGACCTCGCGCCCCCCCTTGCCGATGCGTTTGTATTGTGCGGCCTGATATTGGCCGGCGCGCAGGCTCTCCCAGAAGCGGCGATACTCGTCGGTATTGCGCTGCGCCGCTTCGACCAACAGGCTGTGATGCTGACCCACGAGCTCCGGCAACGCATACCCGAAAGCGTGCAGGAAATTAGTGTTGGCGGTGAGGATGGTCCCGTCCATCGTGAATTCGATCACCGCCTGCGAACGATCGATCGCGGTGGACAGCGATTGCAATTCCCGCAGGCGCGCATCCTCTGCCGTGGGCACGGATGCGTCGACCGATCGGTCTCCGGGGATGGGGGTCCTCGAACGGAAAAAAATCATGATATATCCTTGCACCACGGAAATTACGCGAGCTGTAGGCCTAACGGCGCTGCCGCGCGAATCTTGAGCGCCGGCGGGGCGCCGGGCGTAGGCATAAAGAGGTGTATACCTTGGGGGAATTCCCCAATCCGCCGCGTCACCGCACCGTGAACGTGCGCTCCGGCTTTTGCGGCGAGTTCAGCGCGACGCTCCGAGCCGCCTCGTCACAGACGTGGTGGCAGCGCCGCGTTCATCGTCTCGCGCAGATACTGCATCTCCTCCGCTTCGCTCCGCTGCGCCGTGAGCTTGCGCAGTCGAAGCCAATAGGTCATGGCGATTTCAGGTTCCGTGGCCCAGTAGATGGCGTGACAGCAGTCGGCGATCTGCGCTTCGAGGCTTCGGCTGTCGAGCGTCGTGCTCGCGGTCTCTCCAAACTGTCGTAAGGTATGAGTGTTCATGGTCGGCTACCTTGCTTCGATTCGGTGAATCGTCCCTCGCTCTGACGTTAGGCGCGGGTCCCGTTCCGAGCAACACGAGGTGTGCGAATCGTGCTATCCGTCCCATAAGACCGCGCGTTACGTCAAAACGAATCACGGTCCCGATTTGACATTGCGCGGGCGGCGCAGGACATTAGCGCGTTTGGGATGCCCATGCCCGTGCGAGAAAATTACGCTGATCCGGCTCTGCTGTCCGAATGGCGGCCAACGGTATCCGGCAACGCCGAGCTGAGGCTGTCTGCGGATGTCACCGGGCGCGTCGCCGCGCTGCGGCTCGATTTCGACTTCAAGGGCGCGGGCGGATTTGTGGTCGCGCGGCGCGCATGCCGCCGCGCCATGCCGGCGGAGTACGCGGTGCGTTTTCGCGTGCGTGGCCGCGGCGCCGTGAACAATTTGGAATTGAAGCTGGTGGATGCGACGGGCCAGAACGTGTGGCGCCATGTGCTGCGCGACCTGCGGCTGCCGGCGCGATGGAAATCCATCAGGATCAGCAGCCGTGACATCGACTTTGCCTGGGGCCCGGCGACCGCAGGCGCCATCGCAGAGCTCGGCTTCATCGAGCTTGCCATCGTCGCAGGGGAAGGCGGCAAGGGCGCGCTGTGGGTCGCCGACCTGGACATCGAGGATTGCAGTCCCACGCAAGCTCCCGGGATCAGCGCCTCGAGCGAACGGGCGGGTTTCGAAGCGGCGAACGCGTTGCGCGTCCCCGGCTGGCAGCCGCTTCCCGACGATCCGCGGCCTTGGATCGTGATCGACTTGCTGCAGAGTCGCACCATCGGCGGACTCACCATCGATTGGCAGAGCGCAGCGCCCGCGAGCGGCTTTCGCGTGCGGGTCTCGAACAGCGGCCGGCGCTGGCGAACGGCGTACACCGCCATGCGTGCGGGCGGCAGACGCAGCCACGTGTATTTGCCCGGTCTGACCACCCGGCTGCTGCGCTTGGACCTCGGGGAGCCTTCGGCGGGCGCGGTACTGCGTCTGCAATCCTCCGAGTATTCGCGTTCGATCGATGCGTTCTGGCACAACGTCGCGGCCGCCGAGGCGCGCGGCTGGCATCCGCGCTGGCTGCACCGCGAACAGACCCTGTGGACCCCGATCGGCAGATCGAACGGCACTCATTGCGCGCTGATGAACGGCGACGGCATGGTCGAGGTGGACCAGGGGTCGTTCTCGATCGAGCCGATGCTCTGGGCGAACGGACAGCTGCTCACCTGGGCGCACGTCGCGGCACGGCAGGAGCTGCAGGCCGGGTGGATGCCCGTGCCCTCGGTGATCTGGGAGACCGCCGACTGGCGTCTCGGCATTGAAGCCGAGGCGTGCGGCCAGCAGGAGCTGCGCGTGCACTATCGGCTCGAGAATCTCGGCGCGCGAGCGTGCTCCGCCCGCTTGTTCGTGCTGGTGCGCCCGTTCCAGGTCACGCCGCCCTGGCAGCATTTTCGCGCCTTGGGCGGAGTCAGCCCGATACGCGACCTGGGCTGGCGCGGCGGCGCGGTGCACGTCGACGAGAGCGCGCTGATCGTGCCGATGTCCGACCCGGCCGGGTTCGGAACCCTGCGCTTCGACGATGGCTGCATCGTATCCCGACTGGCCGACGGCGCGCTGCCGAGCGACACGTCGGTGCATGATGCGTTCGGGTTCGCCGCCGGCGCTTTGGCGTTCGATCTGTCGCTCAAGGCCCATGAACGGTGCGAGCGGGTGGTGAGCTGCGTGCCGCGCGCCGCTGCCCGGCCGGCGGGTGAGCCGGCCTTCGATTGGAGGCCGACGCTTGCGCACGACCAGTGGGCGGGCAACGGCTGGATGACCGACGCAGTCCAGGCGGCGCTCACCGCGACGGCCCACATTCTGGTGACCCGCAGCGGGCCGGCTCTCCAGCCCGGGCCCCGGCGCTACACGCGTTCCTGGATCCGCGATGGCGCGATGATGAGCGCGGCGTTGCTGCGAATGCGGCGCGTCGATGAGGTGCGCGAGTTCATCGGCTGGTACGCGCCGCATCAGCGCGACGATGGATTCGTGCCTTGCTGCGTCGATAGCGAGGGGATAGATTGGCTGGTGGAGCACGACAGCCACGGACAATTGATCGCATTGATCGCCGACTACCATCGATTCTCGTCCGATGACGCGTTCCTCGAGACATCGTGGACCTTCGTCGACCGGGCGGTGGGCTGCATCGAGCGCCTGTTGGGCCCGGATGGACTTCTGCCCATATCGGTCAGTCACGAGGGCTATCTCGCCCAGCCGGTCCATTCGTATTGGGACGACTTCTGGGCGCTCAAGGGTCTGCGGGATTCGGTCGGGCTCGCGCGCGCAATCGGCCGGCATGAGTCGGCGCAGCGCTGGGAGGCTCTGGCCGCCCGCTTCGGCGCGTCGCTGTTTGCGTCGATCGAGGCAACCCGGGCGCAGCGTCAATTGGATTTCATACCAGGCAGCATCGAATGGGCGGACTTCGATCCGACCGCCACCGCGAACGCAATCTACTTGCTGGACGTGCCTGACGGATTGAACCGCAAGGCCGTGGAGCGAACCTTCGAGAAGTATCTCGCCGATTGGCGCGATAGGCGCAGCGGGGCCGTGGCATGGACGAACTACACTCCCTATGAGATTCGCATCATCGGCGCTCTGGTGCGCTTGGGAAGGCGCGATGCGGCGCTCGAACTCTTGAGGTTCTTTCTCGCGGATCGCCGTCCGCCGCCGTGGAATCAGTGGCCCGAGATCGCGTGGCGCGACGGCAAGGCGCCTGCGCATGTCGGGGATCTTCCGCACACCTGGATCGCGGCGGAATACGTGCTCGCGGTCCGCAGCCTCATCGCCTATGAACGCGAAGCCGATCGCTCGTTGATCCTGGCGGCGGGCCTGGCGGACGACTGGATCGACGGTTCCGGAGTGCGGGTGAACGCTATGCCCACGCTCTACGGCAATCTCAGCTATTCGCTGCGCCGGCTCGATCCGCGGACGCTGCATTTCGAGATCGACGGCGGGATCGGGGCGAAGTTGGTGCTGCGCCCGCCGCTGGCGGCCGCGATATGCAGCGTGCTCGTGAACGGCAATGGGTATACTGATTTCGACGGTGAGTCCGTGACGATCCTGAAGTCGCCCGCGACAGTCACCTGCACCACCTTCTGATCGAGAGGCCGCGCATCACGGTGACAGATCGCCCCGCAAAAACAGCCGCCGGCGTCTCCGAGGGCGAGGCGCCCCACGAGGGCGTCGCGCAGCAGGTGGGACAGATCTTCCGCGCGATCTTCTCCTCGCCGGTGGGCAAGAAGCTGATGCTGCTGATCGCCTCGATCGTCGTCGTGGTCGTCCTCACCGCCTACGGTCAAATCCTCCTGAACCATTGGAACAAGCCGTTCTACGATGCGATTTCGCGCCGCGACCTGCGCGACTTTCTCTACCAGCTGACCGTGTTCTTCCTGATCGCGGGATTTCTGCTTGCCCTCAACGTGGTGCAGCGCTGGCTGGTGGAGACGCTGGAAATGCGGCTGCGCGAGGGCCTGGTACACAGTCTGCTGCAGGATTGGATGCTGCCGCGCCGCGCGTTCTGGCTGGCCAATGCGGGCGCGATAGGCGTCAACCCGGATCAGCGCATTCACGAGGATGCCCGCAAACTCTGCGAGTATTCGGCCGACCTCGGAGTCGGGCTGCTGCAGGCGTCGATCCTGTTCGGCACCTTCGCCGGCGTATTGTGGGGTCTATCGAGCGGCTTCACCCTGCGCATCGACGATCAGGACTATACCATTCCGGGTTTCATGCTGTGGGCGGCCATCACCTACGCGGGCGCCGGCTCCTTGCTGAGCTATCGGGTCGGGAAGGTGCTCATCCGCCGCAATGCGGAGCGCTATGCGCGAGAGGCGGATCTGCGCTTCTCGCTGGTCCGGGTCAACGAGCATGTCGATGACATCTCGTTGGCGGCGGGGGAAGCGGACGAGAGACGCCGCATCGAACTCAACCTGGGCACGGTGCTCGCCGCGACGCGCCGCATCGTGATGGGCCACACCAATCTGACCTGGGTCACCGCGGGTTTTGGCTGGGTGACGATCGTCGCGCCGATCCTGGTTGCCGCACCCCTGTATTTCACGGGCAAGGCCTCGTTCGGCGGTCTCATGATGGCGGCGGGCGCATTCACCCAGGCGCAATCCTCGTTGCGATGGTTCATCGACAATTTCAGCGGGATTGCCGATTGGCGCGCGACGCTGTTTCGGGTCGCGAGCTTCCGCCACGCCCTGCTCACCACCGATGAGCCGCGCGGCTACGAAAGCCGCATCACCTACGCCGAAGGCGAGGCCGGCGCGATCGGGATCGAGGACCTGGCAATCGTGTCGTCCGCGAATGCCGACAATCTCAAGGAAACCAGCGTGACGATCAGGGCCGGGGAGCGCGTCCTCATCCTGGGCGCGCCCGGCACGGGAAAAACCCAATTGTTCCGGGCGCTGGCCGGCTTGTGGCCGTGGGGCACCGGGCGCGTCACCCGCCCGCAAGGCGAACAGATTTTCTACCTGCCGCGCGGCACGCCGTATGTGCCCCGCGGCACCCTGCGCGAGGTTCTCGCCTATCCTTTGAAGCCGGAGATCTTCAACACCAGCGCGTTCACGCGTGCTCTGTACCGGCTCGGTCTCGAGCGGCTCGCGCCGCTGCTCGATGAGACCCACCGTTGGGACCGGGAGCTGAGTCAAGACGAGCAGCTGTGCCTGGCGTTCGCCCGCATTCTGCTGCAAACGCCGCCGTGGCTGCTCATCGACGGCACGTTCGGCGCGCTCGATGACGATGTGCTCGAACTGGTGCTCGACGTCTTCACCAAGGAACTCAAGACCACCAGCGTCATCCATATCGGCGGGGCGGGCGAGGCGCACTCGCTGTTCTCCACCATCCTGCACCTCGTCAAGGCGCCCCGGCCGCAGATGGCCGTGCCCGACAAGCTCGCGGACGCGAAGCGGGGAGCGGCGTCGAGAAGACCCGGAAGGCGCCAATGAAGCCATCGTCCACGCCGACCCGGAGGATCGCGGGCGCCGGGCTGGCGAAGGCCGCGGCCATTCTTCTGATGATCGCCGTCACGCGGGCATGGGCCGCTGCGCCGGATTTCGAGTTTCACCCGCCCGCGACCGTCGCGGACCCCGCGGTATCCGAAATCGTGCGCGATTTGGCGGCGCGGCTCATCCCGGTGTATGAAGAAGCCGATCCTGATCAATATCTGGCGAATCTATCGGCGCTGCAATTGGCCACCGGCGACTATGCGTCCGCCGATGTATCGCGGGAATCGCTGCGGGATCGACGGCGCAAGGCGGATTCGCGCCGCCCCGTGGGCCGATCGGTGATCTACGACATCTACGCGCACGCCAAGGCCGTGGAGGCGGACCGGCACATGGCGTTTTCCGAGGCATTTGCAAAGTCGTTCCGCGAGGATGTGTCGAAGCTCGACGATCATGATGCGTACGTGGTCACGCGATGGTTCGGCAGGACGCTGCCGCCATTTCGAGAGGCGCTGCAGAAGGCATTCGACCGGCAGCGGGGCAGGGACCGGATCGACGAAACGGACGCGGTGGCGCTCATCTGGGCCTATGTATCGTTCGATGCGTACCGCGCCTTCGGTCCCGTCGTCGATTCGCTCGTCGCCGAAGACGATCAGCGGCGCTATACCGACGAGGAGGATGTCGCGATCCGGACCCCGGACGGGCTCGACATCTCGGCGGTGGTGATTCGCCCCAGGAACGCCGCCAAACCGCTCCCCACGTTGTTCGAGTTCACGACTCACGAGCCGCAGAATTACGCCAAGGAGTGCGCCGCTCACGGCTATGTGGGGGTGGTGGCCTATGTGCGCGCCGCGGAGCGGGGCGCGGACCGGACGGCCCCCTACCAGCACGACGGCGACGATGCCCGGGCGGTGATCGATTGGATCGCCAAGCAGTCATGGAGCGACGGCAGCGTGGGCATGTACGGCGAGGGTTACAGCGGGTTCACGGCGTGGGCGGCGGCCAAGCGCCTGCCGCCCGAACTCAAGGCCATCGCGACGGCGGCGGCTCGGGCTCCCGGAATCAACGTTCCCATGGCCGGCAATATCTTTCGGAACTCCGCGTACCGATGGTCATTGCAAATGACGGGCAAGCGGGCATCGGACGAGCCGGCGGATCGCGACGATGGGCCGTGGCGCGAACTCGACCAGAAGTGGTACAAGAGCGGCATGCGCTACCGGGACCTGGGGCGGCTGTTCGGGCAGCCCAATCCGGTCTTCATCCGTTGGCTGAACCACCCGAGCTACGACCGGTATTGGCAAAAAATGGTGCCTTACCGGGACGATTTCGCGCACATCAATATTCCGGTCCTGACGATGACCGGCTACTTCGCGGACGCGGAGCCGGGCGACCTCTATTACTTCACCCAGCATCGCAGGTTCAACCCGCATGCCGACCACATGCTGCTCATCGGTCCTTATGACGACACCCTGATGCAGCATGGAGCGGCGGCCGGCTTGCGCGGGTATGCCGTGGATTCGGCCGCGCAGCTCGACCTGCGCGAATTGCGCTATCGATGGTTCGATCGGGTGCTCAAGAGCAGCCCGTCGCCGCCCGAGCTCAAGGAGGAAGTCAACTTCGAGGTCATGGGAGCGAATGCGTGGCGGCACGCGCCGTCGCTGGAGGCCATGGGCCAGCGGCCGCTGCGGTTCTACCTGGATGCCGCCGCGCCCGGCGAGGCGGTCCAGCGGCTCGCGGCGCGCAAGAGAGCGAAGTTCGGATTCGTGCAGCAGACCGTGAGCTTGACCGACCGTGCAGATGCGGGCTGGATGCCGCCCGCCGACTTGGTCAGCAATAGCGTCATGCCGCATAACGGCCAGGCCTTCGTGAGTGAACCGCTGTCCCAGCCGACCGAGGTCAGCGGGCTGTTCTCGGGGCAGCTCGACATCACCGTGAACAAGATGGATATCGACGTGTACATCAGTCTGTACGAACTGCTGCCGAGCGGCGAGTACGTCCGCTTGTTCGGGCCGACCGACGAATTCCGCGCGAGCTACCTGCAGGACCGGGTCCATCGCCACCTCCTCAAGGCGGGCGAACGCCAGACGCTCACGTACAAGAGCGAACGGCTGACGAGCCGGCAGCTGCAAACGGGCAGCCGGCTGGTCATGGTCCTCGGAATCAACAAGCGGCCCGATCGCGAGATCAATTACGGCACCGGAAACGACGTGAGCGAGGACACCGTCGCCGAGGGCAGAATTCCCATCAAGATCCGCTGGTACGGGGACAGCTACATCGAAATACCGATGCGCAGGTAGGCGCGCCGGGGCGCGCTGGGCCTTATGGCACTTATTTTAGGCTTGCCCGTTCAGTTCGTCGCTGGAAGCGCCAGGAGAGAGATAGGTAACATTCTGCGACCCTGGCGGAGTACAAGGGTCGCAAAATGTTGCCTATCTTTCTCCTGGGCTTGAACCGCCGAACAATCAAGCTTAAGTAGCGGCCGTTCGCGCTAGGCCGCGTCGGGGCGGCAAAAGAACAGATGCGCGGGCAGGACGTTGAGGGGTTCGAACCGGCGCCGAACGTGGCGGAAGATTCGCTTCAGATCCTGAAGTACGAGGGCCCTGAACTGATAGACGAGAAAGAGGCCGCGCGGCTCGAGCACGGCGCAGGTCTTGCGCAGGATGCGCTCGCGCACCGGCGCGGGGATGGTGCTGAAAGGGATGCCGGAGATGATGTAGCTCGCCCGCTCATGGCCGTGCTGCCTCAGGATTTCGTCGACCGACTCGGCGGAGGCCTCGACGACGTGCAGGCGCTGATCGGTGGTCGATGCGCGCAGGAAGCGCACGAACGCCGGGTTGATTTCGATGGCGATCAGGATTGCGTCCGGGCGCATGCGCCGCAGCACTTCCGCCGTGATGCCCCCGACGCCGGGCCCATATTCGACGATGACGCGCGCAGCGGCCCAGTCGACCGGCTCGAGCAGCTGCTTGATCAGGAACCGGGAGCTCGGAACTATCGAACCGAGCATGCGCGGGTGGCGAAAGAAATTGCGCGCAAACAGCAGTGTGTCGGCGCTGCGGGTCCTGCTCAAGATCGGCGGTTGGTTCGACATGGCATCTCTCGCCTGGGGACAATAGGGATGATCGCACACTCCCGCTACGCGGCCGGCGGCCGGGTGGCGAGCATTGAAGGGCGTGCGGCGAACCGTTCGAACCAGACCGCCGTCTCCGGACAGGTGTCGCGCCAGCCGAGCGAGTCGAAGCGGTAATCCAGATAACCGAGCGCACAGCCGACGGCGATCGTGCCGGCATCGACCCGGTCGACGAAGCCGTGCGCCCGCCGTTCGAGTTCGGCGAGTCCGCTGCGCACCTTGTCCAACTGTCCGGCGGTCCATTCCGCCCACCGCAGGCCCTGCGGACGCAATGCCGTTTCGTAACGCGCCAGGACCGCCGCGTCGGTCATTCCGTCGGCCAGCGACTGGTCGACCAACACCTGCCACCGTGCGGAACCGCGCGCGGGAAACAGCGCGCCGTTTGCCAGGGCGTCGAGGTATTCGCAAATGACGCGGCTATCGTACAACACCGTGCCGTCGTCGGCGATGAGCGTCGGCGCCTTGCCGAGGGGGTTATGCGCGACGATCGCGGCGTCCCGGTTGACCGGATGCGGTACCGCCGGAACGAGCTCGATGCGCTCGTGCAAGCCCAACTCGCGGGCGGTGACCAGGCATTTGCGAACGAACGGCGAGGTGGCACTGAAGAAGATTTTCATGGGGCTGGCATTTTAGACGGTTTGAACTCAGGACGCCTCATGGCCTCCCTGCCCGGTCGGTCATACTCGAGGTCGAATCGGATTGAGTTGCACACGTTCGCTGCACTGCACCAACGGCTTCCGCCCTTCGGTGCGGCCTTGGGTGCGGTCACGGCCGGCGCTGAACCATCCGTCGATTCGCGGATCGCGCGCGCGCCCCCCGGCGATCGGCACGGGCATGGGTCGATTCAAATGCCGGGCGTCGCTCAAAGCGACTTCGACAGGCCGAAGAACAGGCCGCGCCGCGGCCCGAACTGCGGCGCGCCGACGCCTACTCCGGTTCCGTTGCGGATTTCGTATTCCTTGTCGAACAGATTGACGGCGTCGAAGCGCGCGGTGAGCGTGCCCGCATTCTGGATTTTGAAGACATGCATGATTCCCGTATTGACCTGGGTGTACTCCGGCAAGTGCATGCCGTTCGGAATGTCGGTGCCGCCGTAGCCGTTGGTCACGCCGGCCGGTAATTGCAGATCCCCGCGCAAACCCGAACCGACCAGGAAATCCGCACTGAAGCGCGTGTCCTGCCAAAGGTAGGACAGGCCGCCCGAGGCCGTGTGCTGCTGCTCGTGATCCAAATGTATGTAGTTGTTGGCGATGTATTCCAGGTCGCTCGGCGAGAAATTGAATTGTGCCGAGTCGATTTGTTTGCCCTTGGCGCTTTGCACCGCCAGATTCAAGTAGGCGGTGAACTCCTTGGTCGAGTAATTGGTGGTGAATTCGGCGCCGTACTGCTTGCCGTAGCGATAATTGAACGGCGTGAGAATGATGGGGGCCCCGAACTGACCCTCGTCGATCAGATTCACCGACTGTTTGTAATAGGTATCGAGACCGACGGTAAGAGCATGGGTGATCTTCTGCTGCGCGCCCACGTCGTAGTAGTTGGCGTGCTCGGCCAGCGGCGGCGCAGCCCCCACGGTCAACGGCGGGCTGGTGGTGTTTTCGAACAGGGAGATGTCCTTGCCGCCCACGAGTTCGAAGGGCGGCGGCGAGAGATAGCGCGAATAGCCGGCGTGCAACGTCGTGTCGGGCACCACCTCCCAGACCACGTTCAAGCGCGGGCTCGCCTGCTTCGCGCTGGTGTACGCGGTGAAGCGGTCGAAGCGCAGGCCGTAGTTGACGGTCAGGTCCGGCACCAGCTTCCATTCGTCCTGCAGATAAGCGCTGTAGATCCACTCGGTCGCCGAGCCGTTGTCGATGATCGACGCCGGCACGTCCGTGAGCGGCATTCCGGCATCGTTGGTCAGCAACACTTGAGAGGCCGTGTCGCTGATCGAGTGATCCGACTGCAGAAACAGGCCCGCGCGGAACGTGTGGTCGTCATTCCATTTGTAGGCGCCGTCGGATTGGGCCGCATAGGCCACGTTCTGTTTGAAGGCATCCTGCGCAATGCCCGTGAACAGCAGATCGCCCGGAAAGTCCGGCACGAACGCGAGGCTCGAATACCGGGCGATGAACGAGTTTTGAATGTCGAAGGCGCCCGCGGAATGCTGCCAGCTCAGCGCGCCGAATTCCGTCACTTCGCGCTGGTTTTCATCGAGTGCCTGGCTCGGGTACGCGGACACGCCGTTCACGACCAATCCGAGCGAGGATTGTTCTCCGTTCAGGTCGGGAATCTGGAACTTACCGACGGAGCTGCCGAGCATGAGGGCCACGCGATTTTCATCGTCCAGGATGTTCTCGAAGTACCCGAAGCCGTGATACTGCGTCGTGTGGTCGTGGGTGGGGTTCGAGCTGCCGTCGGGCGATTCGATGCCGAGGTCATTGCGCAGGAAATCGCCGGTCACGAGGTAACTGAAGGATCCCGCGCCGCCGCCATAGGTGAAGCTTGGTTCGACCTCGCCGTGGCTTCCGCCATAGATCGATACCGCTCCGCCGGGAGCCTCGACTCCGCTTTTCGTGGTGATGGAAATGATCCCCGCGGTGCGCAGGCCGAATTCCGCCGGCAACGCGCCGTCGACCAGGCTCAGCGATTCGACGAAGCGTGGATCCAGCGACTGGCCGAACACGCTGATGCCCTCCGGCAGGATGATGCCGTTGATCCGATATTGCAGGCCGTTGTGCTCACCGCGGATATGAAACTGGCCGAAGGAATCCTGCGCCACGTCGGGCGCCTGCAGGATCACCTGGTTGAGCAGCGTGTTATCGCCGCCCGGGGTCGCGGCAATCGCCGCGGCATCGACCGTATAGGTCGATGCGCCGGTGTCGGTTTGTATGTGCGAGCGACCTTCATCCAGCCGCTGCGCGGACACGACGATGTCGGGAAGGATCGACGAGTCCCCCATGTCGGTGGTGTCGGCGATGGCCGCCGAATGGATAATGATGCACGCGGCCGCGGCAATGCGCGGCATTGCGGCCACGAACGAAAATCTGGACATCGAGAAACCCCGCTAAGACTGAATGGATAGCAACCACCCGATCGCTCGGGCGGTTCAGCGCCAACCGTGGCGTGTCAGCCGAAGGAAGGGGGGCCGCGGCTGCGGGGTCGGGGGACGTCGGCCTCGTTGACCGCAGAGCGCGGCTCGGGCGCGAACTCGTACGAGGCGCGGCCCAGACGAGGAATGGGAAAGGAATGGCTGAAGGCCGGGGTCGCCACCTGCGCGAAGGCCGGGCACAGCGCGCAGGGCGTATCTGCGGCACCCGTTTTGTCGAGCCCGACCGCTGCGGCGCGCGAATCGGTCAGATGAGTGAGCTCATGAACGGCAGCACCCTGCTGCGCCACGATCAGCAGCAGCAGAAGGCCAAGCGTCTTTACCAGGTGCCTCATCCGCTCAAACGTTACCAGAATTCATACGGCTGCGTCGAGTGCAGGGCGCCCATCGCGCGCGCAGCGGAGACGGGCGTTCTACAATGGGTCATGGAATCGTTCATCCTGTCCAATGCGGGAATTCGAATGCCGGGAATCCTCTACGGCACCGCGTGGAAAAAGGCGGAAACGGCGCGCCTGGTCGGTTGCGCCATTCGGCACGGATTTCGCGGCATCGACACCGCCTGCCAGCCCAAGCATTATGACGAGGCCGGGGTGGGCGCCGGCGTTGGCGCCTGTGTGGGTCCGGGGCTGGCTCGCGGGGATTTGTATCTGCAGACGAAATTCACGTCCGTCTCCGGTCAGGATCCACAGCGGATCCCCTACGACCCACGGGCTCAGCTACCCGTGCAGGTCGCGCAGTCCGTCGCCGCGTCGCTCGGGAACCTGCAAACCGATTATTTGGACTGTCTGGTCCTGCATTCACCGCTGCCGACGCCCGCGCAGACCCTGGCCGCGTGGCGCGCGTTCGAATCGCTGGTCGATGCCGGACAGGTGCGTCAACTCGGAATCAGCAACTGTTACGACCGTGCGGACCTCGAGCGCCTGTACGAGAGTTGCCGAATCAAGCCTGCTGTGCTGCAAAACCGGTTTCATGCCGTGACCGGCTATGATCGCGAGATCCGCGCGTTCTGCGCTGCGCGGCAGATCGTGTACCAAAGTTTCTGGACGCTCACCGCGAACCCCGAGGTGCTCGCGCACCCAACGCTCATCGCTCTGGCAGCGTCGCACCAGCGCACCGCGCCGCAGATATTGTTCCGCTACCTGACGCACATCGGCGCCATCCCCTTGACCGGCACGAGGTCCGACACCCATATGCGTCAGGACCTCGCCATTTTCGATTTCGAACTCACATCGGCCGAACGCCGCGCCGTGGGCGCGCTCGTCGGAGGCTAGCAGTAATCCACGGCGCAGCCGCCGATCGTCGCGCGAGCCTCGGCGTATGGTGATTTGCGTGGAGGCTGGCGCGCAATGCAGTAATCCACGGCGCAGCCGCCGATCGTCGCGCGAGCCGCGGCGCATGGTGATTTCCTCGTGTATGCTTCTCGACCATGCCGTTACAGCATGGGATTCGTCCAGATGCTGGAGGTGCTGACGATGGAACATCGTTGGGGGAAGCGCATTTCGGTCGACGTACCGATTCGGCTCCGGTGCCGCGCCTGCGGCATGGCGGAGGGGCGCATCGTCAACCTAAGCGTAAGCGGCGCGCTCATCCGCACCAACGCGGCGCTCAGCCTCTTGGCGCAAGTCGAAATTCTTCTCGATGATGGAATCTTGCCCTCGTATGTCACGCGCATCGACGGCAATGGCGTCGGCGTCGAGTGGTGCGAGCCGTCGCGCGATATTCGCGCGATGATATTGCGCGCCCGGCCCGCCATGGGCCGTCAATCTTGAGATCCCGGCGAGGGCAGCCGCGTTAGCGTCATCTCGATGGCCGTCCCGGCTCCGGGCGGCACCAAGAACACGCCGGGCTTCGCCGTGAAGTCTCCGGCGTATCCTCGAGGGTCGGCGAGGCCGTGCCAGGGCTCGATGCAGATGAAATTGGCACCCGGCTTGGTCCAAAGGCCGAGATACGGCGTGTCGGGGAAGCCCAGCCGGATCCGCGGGCCGTCATCTGCGCCATAGGTGACGAATCGGCTGCGGACATCGTCGAGAATGATGACGTCGTTTTGGAAGAGCGCGTCGCGCAACGCGAGGCGCCGCCCGGCAATCGGGGTGGGATGGCGCTCGGGCGCCAGCAGGCCGTTCGAGTCGAGGCGCCTCACGGGCGCGGGTTCGTCACACGGGAATTCGATGAAATGGGACGCCCGCGCCTGGCCGTAGGGCAATGGCCAGCGAAACGCGGGGTGGTAGCCGAAGCTTGCGGGCATGTCCCGATCGCCCAAGTTCTGCACCCGGGTCGTCAGCGACAGGGTGGAGCCCTTCAGGGCGAAATGCACATCCAGCTCAAAGTCAAACGGATAGCGCTGCCGGGTCGCATCATCGGCCGTCAAGCGCAAGACGGCGCCGGCGGCGCTCGACTCGACGATCTGGAAAACGCTGCCCCGTGCGAAACCATGGCGCGACATGGGATAGCGCGCCGAACCCAGGCGATAGGCGCCGCCGGCCAGCTCCCCGACGATGGGGAAGAGCAAAGGCGCGCGTCCAGCCCAGATCGACGGATCGCCATTCCACAAGAGGTCGCATCCCGTTCGATCCATGAGGCTCGAGAGTTGGGCTCCCAGCGGATCGATCTGCGCGGTCAGGTCGCCGGAACTCAGGGATATCCACGGCTGGTGTTCCGTCGGCACGTTCGAAGCCCTCCGCGAAAGTTCGCACAACCCTACCATTTTCCCTGAGTGCTTAGATGGGACAACCCTGCCGGATTCCTGAGCGTTTGGATGCTTTAGATTCGCCCGCCAATGCCGATAGGTGGACCACGGAAAATGCCTCTCGTGCAGGACGCCCCATGACACCCGTCTATAACCCCTGGCTCGTCGCTCTCTCGATCGTCGTGGCGGTCTTCGTCTCCTACACGGCCCTGTGCCTCGCATCCCGCGTGGCCACGAGCGAGCGGCCGCAGTCCCAGCTTTGGCTGGGCGCCGGCGCGATCGCCATGGGGGCCGGCATTTGGTCCATGCATTTCATCGGCATGTTGGCGTTCTCACTGCCCATCCCGCTCAAGTACAGCGTGCCGGAGACGCTGCTTTCCCTCGCCGTGGCGGTGCTCACCTCCGGTTTCGCACTGGCCGTCAACAACGCGCAGCGACTGACGTTGACGCGCCTGAGTGGCGGCGCCCTCATCATGGGTACCGGCATCTCCGCGATGCATTATACGGGCATGGCCGCGATCGCGATCCAGCCCGCCATCCATTATGACCGGCGCCTGGTGGGGTATTCCTGCGGCATCGCCGTGGCCGCCTCGTTCGTCGCCCTATGGCTTTTCTTTCGGCTGCGGCACGCCACCTCGCTGCGGCAGACCATGATGCGGGTCGGGGCCGCGGCGGTCATGGGGTGCGCAATCAGCGGGATGCACTACACGGCAATGGCCGCGTCGCGTTTCAGCTTGGGATCGATTTGCCGCGGTGGCGTGACGGTGGACAACTCCTCGCTGGCGACCACCATCGCCGGATTCGTGCTCGGCCTCCTGGCGGTGGCCCTGGTGACGGCGGTCTATGATTCCTACCTGCAGTCGCGCATCATCGACCATGCGAACACGCTCGAGCGCGCCAACGCCGAACTGCGCCATCAAAGTCTGCACGACGCGCTCACCGGACTGCCGAACCGGCTGCTGTTCGTCGAACGGTTGCGGCACGAGATCACGCGGGCCGCATGTGAGCATCGATCTTTCGCCACATTGGCCGTGGATCTCGATCGCTTCAAAGTCATCAACGACACGCTCGGCCACGCGGTCGGCGACGCACTATTGGTTCAAGTCGCGGCCCGAATGGTCGAGGCGCTGCCGGCGACGGCGACGGTGGCGCGCATGGGCGGCGATGAGTTCCTGATCCTCCTTACGGATGTGGGGGATCGATCGGTGGCTGCAGCGCTGGCCGCGGATATCGGCAAAACATTGGCGGAGCCCTTCCGCATCGCCTCGCGCGACGTGCATACGGCGGTAAGCCTCGGAATCAGCATGTTTCCGGACGACGGTCCCTGCGTCGAGACCCTGGTCGCGCGCGCCGACGAGGCCATGTATCGCGCGAAGCGCGGCGGCCGCAATACGTTCCGTTTTTTCGATCCGGACCACAGCCTCTTTCCGCAATACCGGCTCGACCTCGAGAACGAGCTGCGCCGGGCGCTCCCGTCAGGCCAGTTCGAACTGCACTATCAACCCAAAATGGACGTGGCGACCGATCGAATGAACAGCGTGGAGGCACTGATTCGCTGGCGCCACCCCGAGCGCGGATTGGTCAATCCGGCCGAATTCCTGCCCCTGGCCGCGGAGACCGGTCTCATGTACCTGATCGACGAGTGGGCGCTGCGCGAAGCCTGCCGGCAGGCGGCACTGTGGCGCAATTCGGGAATGCCGTTCCTGCGCATCGCCGTCAACGTGTCCCCGGTGCACTTCCGGCAGGAGACGTTTCTTCGCGTGGTCCAGCGCGCGCTGTCCGACCACGGGCTCGAATCGCAGTATCTGGAAATCGAGCTCACGGAAACCACCGTAATGGATGACGCCGAGGGAGCCGTTGCCATTCTCGAGGAACTGAGCCGGATGGGAATCCTGGTGTCGATCGACGATTTCGGCACCGGCTATTCGAGTATGAATTACCTGCGCCGGCTGCCGATCGATAAACTCAAGATCGACCGAAGCTTCGTCAGTGATTTGACGACAAGCGCCGACGCCCGGGCGATCGTCAGCGCCGTGATTTCCCTGGCGCACAGCCTGCGTCTGAAGGTCGTCGCCGAAGGGGTGGAAACGTCGGCCCAGCTCGATCAGCTGCGCCAACTGGGCTGCGACCAATACCAGGGCTTCTATCGAAGTCCTGCCGTGGTCCCGCAACGAATCGAAGCAATGACACGATCATCCCCCGAGCGCTTCAGCGACAACAACCCGGCCGCTTTCCTGGAAACCCACAGCAAGCTTGCGGTGTTCACGCGCAGACGGCCTTGAACCGGTGTCCCGCGGAAGCCGTCGCGTCTGGTACATTGCGACGATCTGCCCGGAGTACACGCCATGATTGCGCATCGCCCCTCGGTCGCCGATAAGCGGCGTACCTTTCAGCAGCTGCACGTGGACGGATGTTTCGTCCTGCCCAATCCCTGGGATGCCGGCAGCGCCCTCTACCTGCAAAGCCTCGGGTTCAAAGCGCTCGCGACCACCAGTTCCGGATTCGCCTGGTCGCAGGGACGGGCCGACGGACGGATTGCGCGCGACCAGATATTGCTCCACATGGAGAGTCTGGTCGCCGCGACCGACGTTCCCATCAATGCAGACTTCCAAAACGGGTTTGGCCGGGACGCGGCGCAAGTGGCCGAGAGCGTGGGCCTGGCAGTGCGCACCGGCGTCGCCGGGCTGTCCATCGAAGATTCGACGGGGGAGGCCGAGCGGCCGCTATTTGGGATCGCCGACGCGACGGACCGAATTCGCGGTGCGCGGCGCGCCATTGACGAGGCCGGCGGCGATGCGATGTTGGTGGGGCGCGCCGAATGCTTTCTCGTCGGTCGTCCCGATCTTGGGGAAACGATTGCGCGACTGAAGGCCTATTCGGCCGCCGGCGCGGATTGTCTGTATGCCCCCGGGGTGCGGACCCGCGAGGACATCGCGGCCGTGGTTGCCGCCGTGGCGCCGAAACCGGTGAACGTGCTGATCGGATCTGCAACCTCGATGACCCTGCAGGATCTGGCAACGCTCGGCGTGCGCCGGGTGAGCGTCGGGGGCGCGCTGGCGCGCGCCGCCTGGGGCGGGTTGATGCGCGCGGCAAGACTCATCGCGGAGGAGGGGAAGTTCGACGGCTTCACCGCCGCGGCATCGGGCGCGGAGTTGGATGCGTTTTTCGACGGGTGACAAGTATAATTCCGCGCCGTGGAACATGGAGTTGGCATGAGTACCCTCGCGTTCGAAGCCACTGGCGGCATCGCCGTTCTGAGACTCGACAATCCGCCGGTGAACAGCCTTGGCCATGCGCTGCGCACGCTCCTCATCGAGGGTCTGCGGCGTGCCGATGCCGATCCGCACGTCCAAGCCGTGATCGTGATCGGGTCCGGGAAAGGCTTTTCCGGCGGCGCCGATATCCGCGAATTCGGCACGCCCGGTGCCGCGGCGCAGCCGAATCTATTGACTCTCGTCAGCAAGATCGAGCAGAGCGCCAAGCCCGTGATCGCTGCCATTGACGGCGTTTGCATGGGCGGCGGCCTCGAGCTGGCGCTCGCCTGCCATTACCGGGTCGGGGTTGCGGGCGCACGCATCGCGCTTCCCGAGGTGAAGCTGGGGTTGATCCCCGGCGCCGGCGGCACGCAGCGTCTGCCGCGGCTCATCGGGGTCGAGACGGCGATGAACATGATCGTGTCGGGCGCACCCGTGCTCTCCGAGAAGCTGCGCGATTCCGGGCTGTTCGATGCGTTCTCGGACGGGGATTTGCTGGCGGCAGCGGTGGCCTTCGCGCGCGCGGTCGTTGCCGAGGCGCGCCCGCTCAAACGCGTGCGCGACCTGCCCGTGCACCTGGCGAATGCCGAGGCGTATTTGCAGGCCGCGCGCGACCGCGTCAAGGCGGCCTCGGGCCCGTATCCCGCGCCCTCGGCCGGCGTCGAGGCCCTCGCCGCGGCCGTGCACCTGCCGTTCGACGCCGGACTTGTGCGCGAGCGGGAATTGTTCACGAGCTTGATGCAGTCGCCCGAATCGAAGGCGCTGCGCCATGTGTTTCGAGCCGAGCGGGCGGCCTCGCACATCCGCGGGGTACCGGATGACACGCCGGTCCGGGCGATCCGCAAGGTCGGCGTCGTTGGGGCAGGGACCATGGGCGCAGGCATTGCGGCGGCGTTCATCAATGCCGGAGTGCCGGTGTGCCTGCTGGAGACGACACGCGAGGCGCTCGAGCGGGGTCTCGCCACCATCCGCCGCAATTACCAAAGCGCGCTGCGCAAGGGCTCGCTCGACGAGGCAGGCCTCGAGAGGCGCCTCGCGCTGCTCGCGCCAAGCTTGGACTATGCGCCCTTGCACGATGTCGATCTGGTCATCGAGGCCGTATTCGAGAACCTTGAGGTCAAGAAACAGGTATTCGAACGATTGGACGCCGTCGTGAAGCCGGGCGCGATTCTCGCCTCCAACACATCGGCGTTGAATCTCGATGCCATCGCGCAATTCACCGGCCGTCCCGCGGACGTGGTCGGCCTGCATTTCTTCAGCCCTGCGAACGTCATGCGCCTCCTCGAGGTGGTGCGCGGCGCCCGGACGGCGCACGACGTTCTGGCAACCGCGATGGCGCTGGCGAAGCGCATCGGCAAGATCGCGGTGGTTTCCGGCGTCTGCGACGGGTTCATCGGCAACCGCATGGTGGCGCGCTATGCCGCGGCCGCTCACGACATGATCATGGCCGGCGCGTTGCCGCAGCAGGTCGACGGCGCGCTGCAGGATTTTGGCATGGCGATGGGCCCGTTTCGCATGAGCGACCTCGCCGGCCTCGACATCAGTTGGGCCGGCCGCAAGCGCCGCGCCCTGGAGTTCCCGGACCAGGACTTCTCGAACGTGGCGGACGAATTGTGCAAAGCCGGCCGGTTCGGTCAGAAGACAGCGGCGGGTTGGTATCGCTATGAACCCGGCGAGCGCACCGCGATCGCGGATCCCGAAGTCACGCGGGTCATCGAGGACTATCGGCGCCAGAAAGGCGTCGCTACGCGTGCGGTGACCAATGAGGAGATCGTCGAGCGGTGCATCTACGCGCTCATCAACGAGGGCGCGCGCATCGTCGAGGACGGTATTGCCCAGCGCAGTTCGGACGTCGACCTCGTGTACGTGAACGGCTATGGATTTCCCGCGTACCGCGGCGGTCCTCTGTTCTATGCCGACCGGCGCGGATTGTCCGACGTCGAGCGGGGACTCAGCCGGATGGCGGCAGTGCCGGGCGCCGATACCGCGTTCTGGACGCCGGCGCCGCTGCTCGCGCGGCTGGTCCGGGAGGGCAAGACCTTCGGCGAGTACCAGGCAGGCGCGTCGTGATGGGACCAGCGCGAAGCGTGCGCGAAACCTTCGAACTCGGCGGCCGGGTCGCGCTCATCACGGGGGGCTCCCGCGGCCTCGGACTGCAGATCGCCCAAGGCCTGGGAGAGATGGGCGCCAAGATTGCGGTGAGCGCGCGCAAGCGGCACGAGCTCGAGGCGGCCCAGGCGCAGTTCGCGGCGCACGGCATCGATGCCTTCACGGTGGTCAATGACCTTGCCAGGGTGGAGGACATTCCATCGCTGGTGGAGGCGGTGGTCGGCCACTATGGCGGGATCGACATCCTGGTCAACAATGCCGGTACGAGTTGGGGCGCCCCGGCCGAAACGCATTCCCTCGACGCGTGGAACAAGGTCATGACGCTCAATGCCACCAGTGTTTTCGCGCTGAGCCAGGCGGTGGCCAGCCGGTGTTTCATCCCGCGGCGCTCGGGCAACATCATCATCGTCGCCTCGGTTGCGGCGCTGCGCGTGGCGCAGCAGATGAAGGCTGCCGCCTATTATGCCTCGAAGGCCGCGGCCCTGAATCTGACGCGCGCGCTGGCCATGGAGTGGGGACCGTACGGCATCCGCGTCAACGCGATCTGCCCGGGCTTTTTCCCGTCGAAACTGGCGAGCGGCCTTCTGGAGACGATCGAGTCGTCGGTCATCGCGGGAACGCCGCTCGGGCGCCTGGGCGGGGAGACCGATCTTCAAGGCGCAGCGGTGTATCTGGCATCGGATGCATCGCGCCACGTGACCGGCCAGTTCATCGCCGTGGATGGAGGCGCGTCGCTGGCATGAACGGCCCGCGCCACGGGCCGGCGCGAATGTGCTTCGGCCGCCTTTACGCCACCGCGATCCCGGCAAGCGCGCCCAGGATGACGACGATCAGCGGCGGCGTGCGCCAGGCAACCAGCAAGACGAACCCGGCGAGCGCGACCGCAAAATCGCCGGAAGACTTTACCGAACTCGTCCACAACGGATTATAGAGCGCCGCGCCGAGCAGCCCCACGACGGCGGCATTGATTCCACGCATGACGGCTTGGGCCACAGCGCGCCGCCGAAAGACATCCCAAAACGGCAACGTACCCAACAGAATCAAGATGCCGGGGAGGAAGACCCCGGCAATGCCGAGCGCGGCACCCGCGATGCCGCGCGGCCCGAGGCTGGCTACGGCGCCGAGGTAGGCCGCGAACGTGAACAGCGGGCCCGGCACCGCTTGGGCGGCGCCATAGCCCGCGAGGAAGCTTCCCTGGCTCACCCAGCCGGACGTGACGAATGCATTGCTCAACAGCGGCAGCACGACGTGACCGCCGCCAAACACCAGTGCACCGGAGCGGTAGAACGCATCGAAGAGGTCGATGCCCGGCGATAGTCCCTGCAGCCCGGGAAGCGAGAGGAGCAGGGCAAAAAATGCGCTGAGCGCCATGAGGCCGGCGCGGCGCGAAACAGGGACGCCCGCCACTGTCCCCGGTGCGGCCGGCGCCGGTCCGCGGCATAGCCACAGACCAGCGATGCCGCCCATGAGGATGGTGCCGATTTGAATCACGGACGAACTGCTCATCAGGATCATCAGCGTCGCCGCGCCGGCAATGGACGCGCGGCGGGCGTCCGGACACAGGGTGCGGGCCATCCCCGAGACGGCCTGCGCGACGATCGCGACGGCGACGAGCTTGAGTCCGTGCAGCACGCCGATGCCGATCGGGCCGGCGAGGGTTCCCGAGCCGTACGCGAACGCCGTCATCAGCGCGGCTGACGGCAGCGTGAAGCCGAGCCACGCCGCCAGAGCGCCCCAATAACCCGCACGCATGAGCCCCAGCGAGAATGCCACCTGACTGCTGGACGGCCCGGGCAGGAACTGGCAGAGCGCAACAAGATCCGTGTAGTCGGCTTCGCCGATCCAACGGCGACGCACGACAATCTCCTCACGATAATAGCCGATGTGCGCCGCGGGTCCGCCGAAGGAGGTGAGCCCCAGCTTGAGGAATACCCAGAGCACTTCGAGGCGCGCGCGGGCTCGTTGCGTTCGAGCGACAGCGGATGGCGGGGAATCCCTGAAGGATTTCACCGGATATTCTCTACACGACTACGCAGGCGTCCCGGGATTAGAATCGATGCGTCGCTCGCTGGAACGAAGCTGCTACTGTGCCCGCTTCCTGAGGAGCCCGCAACTTAGCCCCGGCCGGTACGCGCGCCCGCGAAAATACCGGCATTTTCCCCTGAATTATGTACGTTACCGCACAGACAAATCGCGCGAGCAGTTTCCATCATGGGCAGCAGAGTTCCGTTAGGTGCGGCCTTCGGGCGCGTTTAACAATCACTGTGAGACATTGCTTTCACTGGGAGACATCGCTTAAGGACAAGTGATGATGATGACGTCGCCGGCAGCGTTGAGTGCGCCACAGACTGGCAATTCCTTCGAGTTCATCGTGGAAGGGGCGCCCAGTGCGATCGTCGTGGTCGATCAAGCCGACCGGATCATCGTCGTCAATCGCAGCGCCGAATCCTTGTTCGGCTACCGCCGCGAGGAACTCATCGGCGAGCCGTTCGAGATCCTGGCACCGAAGAGCGTCGACGATAGCCGCGAGGAGCCGGCCGCCGGGTTTCCTGCAATCGAGCAAGGCCATTCGAGCGCCGCACGCAGCGATCTGCTCGGCGCGCGCAAGGACGGCACGGCAGTGCGGCTTGCGATCGACTTGAATCCCATCGATACGCCCGCCGGGCGCATTACGGTCGCCACCATTGCCGACGTCACCGAGCGCAGGCGCGCCGAGGCGCTACAGCAGCGACTGACCGCGCAGCTTTGCCGGCTCAATACGGAGCTCGAGACGCGCGTATCGGCCCGCACCGCGGAACTGCGCGAGCGTGAGGCCATGCTGCAGGAGATCCATCACCGGGTGAAGAACAACCTGCAGGTGATTTCCAGCCTCATCAGCATGCAAGTCCGCACGCTTACGGATGAGCCAACCCGATTGGCGCTGCGGCAATGTCAGGCGCGCGTGGCCACCATGGCGCAGATACACGAGATGCTGTACCAATCCGCGGACTACGCGCGCGTGCCGTTTGGAAAATTCATCAAGGACCTGACGGCGCGAATATTGAGCGCTTCGGGCCTCACGCCGTCCTCCATCACTCTGCATTTCGAGCTGGAGGAATTGTCGCTGGGCATGAATAAGGCCATTCCCTGTGGCCTCATCTTGAACGAGCTGATTGCCAACTGCCTGAAGCATGCATTTCCGGATGCAGCGCAGGGCGAAATTCGCGTGGGGCTGCGGCGGCTGGGCAATGAGACCATTTTGCTATCGGTGAGCGACAATGGAATCGGGATGCCATCCGGGTTCGACTGGGATCAATCCTCGTCCCTGGGTGTTCACCTGGTGCGCGCCCTCGCCAAGCAGCTGGATGGGCGGGTGGAAGCCGTTCGCGAACCCGGCACGACGTATCGAATCATTTTCGCCGAGGCCGCGCCGTCGTGAGCGCCCTGACCACGTCCATTCTCATCGTGGAGGACGAACTGATCGTCGCCGCCGACCTGCAGCGGTCGTTGGACGACATGGGATACGACGCCTTTGCGGTGGCGGCCTCCGCCGAGGAAGCGGTTTCGTGTGCCTCCACGAGGTGTCCGGACGTCGTGTTGATGGACATCCGGATTCGAGGACCCAATGACGGAATTCAAACTGCGGCCCTGCTCAAGCGGCAGTTTCCGGTCATCGTCATCTTCCTGGCCGCGCACGCCGACGAGGCCATGCTCAATCGCGCCAAGAAGACCGAGCCGCAGGGCTACTTGCTCAAGCCGGTGAAAGAGGCCGAGGTGCGCAGTATGATCGAGATCGCCATGTATCGGCGGGAACTCGACGCGGAGCGGGAAAAGAGCCGCGCCTGCGAGCGTCGTCTCTACACCATTACCGACAACGTGCCGATCGCGATTGCCTATTTCGACCGCGCGGGAAAGGTGCAATTCGCCAATCACGCTTTCCGCGATCTCGTGCCCTATCGGGAGAATCCGATCGGGGTGCCCGCGATGAACGTGCTGGGGGAACCCCTGTTCCGGGAGTCCTATCCCGCCCGCCAGCGGGCGCTGCTCGGGGAGCACGCGAGCTTCATGGTTCAATCGAAGCAGAACGGGATTTCCCGCAAGCACGAGGTGACCTGCCTTCCCGATCACGACGCCAGCGGCGCCGTCGTCGGGGTGTATGCTCTCAGCTACGACGTCACGGCCGAGCAATAGCGCCGCTGCCCGAATTCGGCTCCCTGCCGCCGCTCCGGCGATTCGAGTAACGTAGCCTGCTCTGGACCACTCCGCTTGCGCCCCACGGGAGGTATTCATGTTCACGTATGTGAGCCTTGGCACCAATGACCTGAACCGCGCTGTCCGGTTTTATGATGCGACGCTGGCGGCGCTCGGCCTCGAGCGCTGTGATACCTCCGGTGACGGCAGCTGGGAGGGCTGGGCCGGATGGGGCACCTACGAAAACAGCGGCGCGAAGGAAATCGCCCTATGGGTCTGCACTCCCTTCGATGGCAACGGGGCCACGGCGGGAAATGGCACGATGGTCGCACTGGTCGCGAAGACCTGGAGCCAAGTCGATGATTTTCACGCCGCGGCGCTGGCTCATGGAGGCTCCTCGGAAGGACCACCGGCGCTCAGGCCGCAGTACAACGCCGATTTTTACGCCGCTTACGTGCGCGATCCGGATGGAAACAAGCTGGCCGCGGTGTGTCGCGGCTTCGTCAAACGCCCGTGATCACCCTGTGTTGCTCCGCAAAGGTACGGCGGCGACTGGGTCTGTCGGCGCGCTTGCCCGCACCTTCCGAACCCAGCACGCGGCTCGGCAACTGGTATGTGCACCTCGTGCAATTCGGGCGTCTGCAGGTGGTGTTGGCCACGAGCGAGCGCTCGTTGTTGACGGTGATATTGCCGGCCCGCGGGCTGCGCGAGGCGATCGAGGAGAATCTTCGAACGTCGGTCGGCCAATTGCTGTGGGCGCTCGGCATGTCCCCGAATGTCGTGAAGCGCGAACTGGAGGCGATGAAGCCCGCGACGTTCGCCGCGGCCACGAATCGGCGCGTCATCGGCTCCATGAATGAATTCGCCGTTCAGCTCGGCGCGGAGCTCAACGAGGTCCGCGATCCTCTCGCGTTGTCGATGCGTCTCAGCGATACGCCGATGTCTGCGGTGGGCTCCAAAAGTCACTACGGAATTCCGCGGGAGGTTGCGCGCGAGTTGCTGACGAATCGCGCCAACTAGGGTAGGGTGGCCATCCCTACCGAGACGGCACCCGCAGACCACCGGCAACCCCGGGTGGAGTCGGGGCAGATCCCAGTTAGCGTGCGGCTCGACGAGTCCGCACAGGGCATCGACAGGCAAACAATGCGTAGGTGTCTCAATTTCCTCTCGGGGATACCCATTTGCCGCAGCTGATTTAATATCGATCTCATCGCCAGGCGGGGGAGTGCGAGGTGACGAAGCGATTTGCGAGTTCGGTTGGCGCCCTGGGTTCATCCTGGCCCACGGAAATCGACGGGATTGGCTCGCTCATGGAGCTGGCCCTCGATGTGAGATGGTCCTGGAATCACGCGGCGGACGAGATTTGGAAACACCTGGATCCCGAGTTCTGGGAGCTGACGCACAGCCCCTGGGGAGTCCTGCAAAGCGTTTCGCACAGCCACATCGAGCGGGTTCTGGCCGAGCCGGCATTTCGCGAAAAGGTGGAACGTATCCTCGGGGCCAGAAAGTCGGCCGCGCAATCCGCGGCCTGGTTCCAACAGGCCCACTCCAGCTCGGCGCTGAACTACGTTGCTTATTTCAGCATGGAGTTCATGTTGAGCGAGGCGCTGCCGATCTATTCGGGCGGCTTGGGCAACGTTGCCGGAGACCAGCTCAAGGCAGCCGGCGATCTGGGTGTCCCGGTGGTAGGCGTCGGGTTGTTGTACTCGCAGGGTTATTTTCGCCAGGTGATCGATCGACAGGGCGCGCAGCAGGCCATCTATCCGTACAACGACCCGGGCCAGTTGCCGATCACGCCCCTGCGCCGTTCCGACGGTGAATGGCTGCGCTTTAAACTGGACTTACCCGGCCACGCGATCTGGTTGCGCACCTGGCAGGTCCGTGTCGGTCGTGTGAACCTGTACCTGCTCGACAGTAACGATGCCGCGAATTATCCGCCTTATCGCGGAGTCACCGGCGAGTTGTACGGCGGCGACCAGGAAATGCGCCTGCAGCAAGAGCTGGTGCTGGGAATCGGCGGCTGGCGGCTGCTCGACCTGCTGGGGGTGAACGCGGAAGTCTGTCACCTGAATGAGGGTCATGCGGCCTTCGCGGTGCTGGAGCGTGCCCGCTGTTTCATGCGCGACACCGGGCAACCCTTCGAAGTCGCGCTGACCGCGACGCGCGCCGGAAACCTGTTCACGACGCATACGGCCGTGGCCGCGGGCTTCGATCGGTTCGAGCCGCAATTGATCGAACGCTATCTCGGCGACTACGCCGAGTCGACGCTGGCGATTTCGCCGCGCGCGCTATTGGCGCTCGGCCGCTTGAATCCCGATGATTCGGCCGAGGCATTCAGCATGGCAAACCTCGCCCTGCGCGGCAGCGGCGCCGTCAACGGTGTCAGTCGATTGCATGGCGAGGTCAGCCGGCGCATTTTCGCGCCGCAATTTCCGCGATGGCCGCTGCACGAGGTTCCGGTGGGTCACGTCACCAACGGTGTGCACGTTCCGAGCTGGGATTCGGCGCACGCCGATGCGCTGTGGACCGAGAATTGCGGCAAGGAGCGCTGGGTCCGTCCGGCGGAGGAGATGTTGCGAAACATCCGCCACGCCACCGACGGGGAGCTTTGGAGCTTCCGCAATGCCGCGCGCGCAGACTTGGTCAATTACTCACGCTCGCGCTTGTCGCAGGATCTGACGGCTTCGGGGGCGGCGCCCGTCTCGATCCGGATCGCCGAGGAAGTTCTGGATCCCAATGTACTCACCGTCGGCTTCGCCCGGCGTTTTGCGACCTACAAGCGGCCCGATCTATTGCTCCACGACCCTGACCGCTTGCTGCGGCTGCTGACGGATCCGCACAGACCCATTCAATTGATCATCGCCGGCAAGGCGCATCCCGCGGACGCTGCGGGGCAATCGTTGATAGTGAAATGGACGCACTTCATCCGCGCCACGGAAGCGCGCCTGCGTGCCGTGTTTTTGGCCGATTACGACATGCTGCTGACGGAGCGTTTGGTGCAAGGCGTCGACCTTTGGCTCAATACGCCGCGGCGTCCTTGGGAGGCGAGCGGCACCAGCGGCATGAAGGTGCTGGTCAACGGCGGCATCAATCTATCGGAATTGGATGGCTGGTGGGCGGAGGCGTATAACGCCGAGGTCGGCTGGGCATTGGGCGACGGACTTGAACACGGCGACGATCCCACCTGGGACGCGAAAGAGGCCGACGCCTTGTACGCGCTGTTGGAACAGGAAATCGTCCCGCAATTCTACAGCCGCGATGCGGATGGAGTGCCCGCCGCGTGGGTGGCGCGAATGCGGCACAGTATGGCGCAGTTGACACCGCAGTATTCGAGCGCCCGCACGGTGAGAGAATACGTCGAGCGCCATTATGTGCCGGCGGCGAGAAGCTATCGCGATCGGGCCGCTCGACACTGCGCCGAGGCGATCAAAATTGCCGCTTGGCGCCGCGCACTCGAGCGGCAATGGCCGGACGTGTCGCTTGGCGAACCGGAGATCAGGACGGCAGCCGGGCAGCATCGATTCGAGATTCCGGTGCAATTGGGCGCCCTGGACGTGGACGCGGTGCGCGTTGAGCTCTATGCGGAGGGTCTCGACGGGGCGGTTGCGGAGCGCCACAGGGCAATTCACGTGCGCGAACTCGCCGACCGGGCCGGCGGGCACGTCTATACGGTCGCCGTGCCGGCGGCGCGGCCGGCCACGGACTATACGCCTCGGGTACTGCCGAATTTCAACGGCGTGGCGGTGCCGTTGGAAGCCAATCAAATCGCGTGGCAGCACTGAGCGCCACCCTTCTTAAGGCGCCGACGCGCAGCCTCCCGGACCGCGCGCATCCACTGCGCCGGGCCCGCTCGCTACCGAGATAACCCGGACAGGACGGTGATTACCCGGTGTTCACGGGGGCCCACATAAGCATCTTCCCGGTAGACGATCTTGTCGCCGGCGTGGATTTCCACTTGGTGATCCCCAACCGCGACGTTGATGACTTGGGGACGATCGTCGAGCGCCGCAGCCGGTGCGGCTTGCGAGCCATCCACGAATACGATCGAACCCATGGGCGCGCCGTTCACGATGATCTCAGGCGGATTCGGCAACTCGTGCTTTCTCGAGCCGAACCAGCTGCAGCCGGACAGGCAGGCTAGAATGACTATTAGAAAGGCTTTCAATCGTCGCGCCCACGTCTCGCAAACATGGCATGAGCGTACCACGCAGCACCGATATCAACTACCCGCCGGCGCAGGCTCCCGGCCGCCGGGATCTGCACGGGTGATGTGCCTGCCCGTCGCAACGCCCGGACTGACTGCCGATCTTCGAGTTGAGATTTTGGTGGTATTTCCACTGCCCGTCTCGCGAGTGGGTACAATGCGCTTCCACCGCTTCTGGCGCTTTGGCGTGAAAATGAAGGTTCTGCAGGGCCGACTGCTCGACCGGCTCGAGCGGATCGGGCGCCGAGGCAGCAAGGGATGAGACTCTGCCACGGCGTAGAGGGCCGGTCGTTCATACAACTCACGGAGACCGCATGTCGCTGCAAGTAAAACTGCTGTTCGGTGCATTGTTTCTCGTCAACGTGGTTTTCGTCATCAACTGGGTCCGCTCCCGCAAGACCTATGCCGGCCGGAAAAGGCCCCTCATCAGTGAATATCCGGTGGGGTTTGTCTTCGCGTTTTTCGACACGCTCGGGATAGGCTCCTTTGCACCCACCACGGCGGTCCTCAAGTTTCAGAACAAGATCGCGGACGAGCTCATTCCGGGCACCCTCAATATCGGACTCAATGCCGCCGCCATGCTCGAGATGGTCATCATGGTGAGCGTGATCGTGATCGACCCCGTTTTGCTGATGGCGACCGTGCTGTCCGCGGCGCTCGGCGCGTGGATCGGCGCGGGAGTCGTGAACCGCATGCCGCGCGCGGCCATTCAACTGGCCATGGGCGCCGCTTTGCTGATTGCGGGCTGCGTATTTGCCGCGACCAACCTGCACCTCATGCCCGGCGGCGGCATTGCAATGACCTTGACCGGCTGGCGACTCGTGGTTGCGGTTGCGGTGAACTTCGTGCTCGGTGCCCTCATGAGTGTCGGCATTGGTTTATATGCGCCTTGCATGATTGTCGTGACCCTTCTGGGGCTGCATCCGCTCGCGGCATTTCCGATCATGATGGGCGCCTGCGGCTTGGTGCAACCGACGGCGGGCCTGCAGTTCTTTCGTTCGGGACGTTTCGGATTTGGAACCTCGCTTGCGCTGACGATCGGTTCGATTCCCGGGGTGTTGCTCGCCGCGTTCGTGGTCAAACAACTGCCGCTCTCGGCGTTGCGGTGGCTGGTCGTGCTCGTCGTGGTATATGCCGCCGCCACGATGCTGCGCTCATTTTGGATGGGGCGCGCTCAATTGCGCTCCGTGCGAACGGCGGACGCCACGTAGCCCGAAGCCACTGTCAAGGATGATGTGCAACGGGTCACCCACGCGCCACGGGTCGTCCATGCGCCACGGGTCGTCCACGCGCCACGGGTCGTCCACGCGCCACGGGTCGTCCATGCGCCACGGGTCGTCCATGCTCATCGGGAGTTCCGCTGCGCTCGTGCGCAACCCCACACTCGTGATTGCCCCGGCTGGGCTCCGGTCACGGAGGAGCGGGCGGATTCCAGTAGGTATAGAGGTAGTAAATTCCCCAGATCGTCAATGAAATCACGACCAACCACAGCCAGATCGGCACGTGTCCCTTGCGCTCCCCGATACCGGCGGTGGCATAGGTATATACGGACTCCGCCGGCGGTTTGCCGATCCCCGCACCGTCAAGGTCGTCTTGGTTTGGTGACTCAGTCATTGCAGTTTTGCCTTGTTGGTGTCGGCGGCACTGGCGATGGATGCGACGGGGCCTGTGGTGGCTAATTTCGGTTGGTCGATTCCAAGCACCGCAGGATCGATCTCGTCGCGATCGGCGGCCTCGGAGAGCGACGCCCAGATCCTTTTGCGCGCTTCCAGCAACTGGAACCGGGCATTCCCATCCTTCGGCGGCAGCGGCTCGCCCGCGGAACAAAATCTAATGATCGGCAGCATGACGCTGGTGCAGGCCGCATGCAACCAAGGAACGCTGGAGGTGCAGAAACTCGCCGTTTGCTCGGGGTCGACCAACCCCACCTCCTTCAATGACGCCACATGGGCATCCACCCGCAACGATTGGACGTAGTGCACGATGTCCCAAATCTGGGCCGGCGTGAGGGTTGCCGCAAACGGCGCCATGGGTCCACCGCCAATGCCTGTCGTGATGGTTTTGAAGATGTGCCGCGAATCGTGGCCCAGCTTCACGCCGCCCGGCGTGCCGGCCGGTAACGTGAAATTGGCGGGCCTGATCGGATGGCCCCAGGCGTCGACCAGCAGCGCGGCCATCGCGCCGTCCGCCAACCCGCCATCGCCATGGCAGACATTACAGCCGGCGCTTGCAAATTGCTGCTTGCCCTGCTCAATGGAGGCCATCGTCACCGGCGGTTCGGCCGGAATGGGGATCTCGACGCCCGGTTGTTCCTTGGCCCAGCGGTTGGAAAACGTCTTGATGAACTGGATGACGGCAAGACGCTCCGGTGCGGGTAGTTCATACCACGGTGGCATCGCTGTTCCCCATAGTCCGTGGCTGACCGTGATGAACAAGTCCTCATCCGAGGGCAGCGAACTCCCGTCGCCGGCGGTTGAGCGAAACTTGAACGTACCGGACGTGAAGTCGCGCGGCTTCGGATTGAGAAAGCGTGCGGCGGGACCGTTGCCGTCGCCCTTCTCTCCGTGACAGCCGACGCAGCGGCGGAAATACACCTCCTTGCCGTGGGGAACAATATCCGCGGCCGTTTGCCGGCTGCTCGACTGAAGTGCGGCACCGCCGGTAAAGCGCGTGGAGACGAAGATTTCGCGCCAGTCATCGATCGACGTGCCGAGCCTTTGCAAATAGGCAACCAGGGCCTTGCCGTCATCGTTGAGTTCCGGCGCGGCGTTGCCCACGGGGGCTTTGAAGAGCCAGGGGAAGCGCGGCATGATGGAGTCCGGCACCACGTCGCGCGGATTCCAGTGATGGGCAGCCTGCCAATCGTCGCCGTATTTTCTCCCGATGCGCGTAAGATCGGGGCCGATGCGTCGCGTACTGAGCATGTGGGGCTGGTCGTACACGTATTCCCCCGCTTGGGAAATCGGCCCCCAGCGCAGATCCTCGCCCGTCACCGGCCGCACGAACTGCGAATGGCAGTACCAACACCCTTCACGGATGTAGACCCGCCGGCCTTTCTGTTCAAGCGGGGTGTAATTCACGACCTTAATGGTTTGGCCGGTGGTCGCCGATGACACCGTGGGGTCATAGGTCTGCGGCAGGATCGACGGCAGGATCCCTTGAACGACAACGGCCAGGAAGAAGAACGAGATCCCGGCGATGATGAAGATGGCGGAAGGACGGCTGTACCACGTGATTTCCTCCGCCGCAGGACGGGTTTCCGACACCACCAGCAGTACGCTGTCCGCCGGGGCCACAAAGGGCGCTCCTACGCGTGCTGTCATGACCATATTGATGGTCATGAGCACGAAGCCGATGTCCATGGTGGCGCCAGCCAGCGTGCGTATCAGCCAATACGGCTTCATCTCGACCACCGAATCGACGAAATTGGCGCCGTACTCGAGCATGCTTCCTTGAATCAGGCCTTGGGCGGCGAGCCCCACCAGCATGACCGTCGTGCCGGCGATCGTCAGCCACACATGCCAGCTCGCCAGCTTCGGGCTCCATAGATGGCGTCCCGTGACGCGTGGCCAGACGTAATAGATACTGCCCACGGCCGCGAGCACGAAGGTGGCGAACACCGTGAAATGCGAATGCGAGATGACGAAGTCTGTGAAGTGCGTCAGCTCCTGCATTCGGCGCAGCGCCTCCGTCGATCCCTGAAAGCAGCCGATCAAGTAGAAAAATGTGGCCAGCAGCAGAAACTTGGCGGCAAAACTGTCCGCGTCCCGGCCGCCGATGATGGCGCCCCAACGTCCCTTGGCGGTGCCGAACATGTTGGTGATGACGGCCCAGACAGGAATGATGAGCATCATGCTCGTGACGATCGAAATCGTTTGGTTGTGGTACGGGATCGGACTGAACAGGTAATGGTGCGTGCCCACGAAGGGATAGAAAAAAGCCAACGTCCAAAAACCGAGCAGCGACAAACGATGGCTGAACAAGGGCGCTTTGGCGGCCAGCGGCAGGAAGTAGTACATCAAGGACAGGCCCGCGGGCGTGATCCATAATCCCACTACATAGTGGATGTACAGGCCGTGCAAGGCCGTATTACTGATTCCCGACATGGGTACATAGGGCAGAATGGCGCCGCCGAAAACGAGATTCAGCGCGGTCCACACCAGCGCCGCCAGCGCGTACCACAGGGCGACGTAGAACCCCGGCTCCTTGCGGCGGAATATCGTCGTTAGGACCTGGCCGGTGATCGCCGCGAGGATGACCCAGCGCAGGAGATTGAAGGGCCACTGATACTCGCCCGCTTCCACCCCGAGGTTGTATCCCATCAAAAAGGAAATCGAACCGGTGACCAAGAACACATTCCAGGCCCCCAGCAGCCACCACCCCCAATGCTCCTTGGCCATGCGGCGGCCACACAGGCGGGGCACCATGTAATACAGAAGGCCGAGCACGGGCGTGGTAAAGGCGCCGAAGATGACGCCGTTTACGTGGGCAGGACGCAGACGGCCGAAAGTCAGCCACGACGTGTCGCCAAGAAAATCCGGATCATGGAACTTGACGGACACAAGCAGGCCGACCAGCGGAAATATCGTCAACCAAACGATTGACCACCATAGCCAGGCGCGCACCAAATCATAGTTGACGAGATCGGAACCAAGTCCTCGGGATGAGTTCCCCACCCCATTCGCGTCTTGCGCTACTTGGTAGCTCATGTTCGTTCCCTAGCAGTTTCTGCCCGCAACATGTGTAAAAGCGCCCGTCGCCTCGAATATCATGCATCCAACCTGCCGATGCACGCAAATTAGCCTCCTACGTGCGCTTGGCGGTCTTTGCAAGCGAGTTTTGGAAACGAGCCGCGGCAGCCGGCCGGACCGGTCCTCGCTCAGGCGGCTTTACGGTTCAACATGACGAGGCAGTTTCATGATCTGCAAAATGACAACGCTCTGGTGGCTCTTGGCCCTGTTCCTTCTGTCGCCGGAACCGCCAGCGGCGGCGGCTGATCCGTGGCAGCCGGCATCGAGTCCTACTGCGGCTTACGGACTTGAACTGCAAGGCTTCGAATATCCCTATCCCGTCATGCAATTCGAGTTCTCCTCACAGCGGCAAGCACTGCACATGGCCTATATGGATGTGCATCCCGACCACTGGAACGGGCGCACGGCGGTGCTACTGCACGGGAAGAATTACTGTGCGGCCACATGGGACCATGCGATTGTCGCGCTCCTTGCCGCGGGCTACCGGGTGATCGCGCCCGATCAGATCGGGTTTTGCAAATCGACCAAGCCGGCCCGGTATCAATATACATTCCAGCAACTCGCCCGCAATACCCATGCGCTGCTCACATTCCTTGGCGTCGCCAACGCCACGCTGATCGCGCATTCCACGGGCGGTATGATCGCGGTGCGTTATGCGTTGATGTACCCCAAGGAGACCGAGCAGCTCGTGCTCGTGAATCCGATCGGGCTGGAAGACTGGAAAGCCAAAGGGGTCCCCTCCATTTCGATCGATGATTGGTACCGGCGCGAGCTGAAGGTCAATGCCGAGTCCATCCGCCGCTACGAGCAGGCCACGTATTTTGCTGGACAGTGGAAGGCTGAATACGAACCATGGGTGCAGATGTATGCCGGGCTGAATCGCGGCCGCGGCAAGCAGCTGGTCGCGTGGAATTCGGCGCTGATCTACGACATGATCTATACCCAGCCGGTTGTCTACGAATTGGAAAATATCGCGGTGCCGACACTCCTGATGATCGGCGACAAGGACAACACCGCGATAGGCAAGGATCTTGCTCCACCCGCCATTCGTGAAACGTTGGGAGTTTATGCCGAGCTCGGCAAGCGCGCTGCCGAACGCATACGCGGGTCGCAGTTGGTGGAATTTCCCGAGCTGGGCCATGCGCCGCAAATTCAGGATCCCGCTGCGTTTCATGCAGCGCTGCTGAAAGGGCTCGCCTTCGCCAAGGGCGAGCGGTAAGTGTCGCGATGCGGGTGTCGGGGGTGCGCAACTTGACGATCGACCGGCAGCGGGAGGAGAGCGTAGGCGTGCGCGTTACGCGGCATCCACAGCGGCCACCGCCGGCGCATTCGCCGCTGACATGGGAACCGGGAGACGCACGACGAACCGGGACCCGACGCCCTCCAGACTCTCCACGTACACCTCTCCATGATGCAGCGCCACGACCATGGATACCAAGTGCAATCCGACTCCGGTGCCGGCGATGCTGGTTGCGTTGCTGCCGCGGAAGTAGCGCTCAAACAGCCGCGCGCGGTCTCTTGCCGGAATGCCGATGCCGTGATCGCGCACTTGCACGACCAGCCAACCCGACTCCTGGCGGGCGACCAGCTCGGTCGGGCTCCCCACCGAGGAATACTTGATCGCATTGGAGATCAAGTTGCTGAACGCGTGAAAGAGCAATTTCTGATCGCCGTGGATGGTCGCCGGTAAAGACGAAAAGTCCTCGGTGATGACCGCGCCGCGGGTTGCATCGCGATGCGCCTGGCACGCATCGCGCAGCAGCGAACTCGGATCGAAGTCGCTCGGATGGAACACCGCCTGTCCATCCAAAACGCGCGAGGCCCCGAGCAAGCTGTCCATGATGTTGGTGATTCGCTGTACAGCGTGGCGGATGCGCGAGCCGCGTTCCGCGGCATCCGCAGGGTCCAGCCGGTCGCTCAATTTTATGAGGCGCTGTGCATGTCCGTCGATGATATTGAGCGGCGTTCGGAATTCATGGGAAGTCATCGAGACGAAATCGCGCTGTTGCGCCGTCAGCTGTCGCTCATTCTCAAGCCCCTGTTCCAAGGCGGCGGCCTGTTCAAGCAGCCGACGCTGACTGGTCGCCAGAGCCACGGCATTGTCTCGGAATACGGACACGGCCCGCGCCATTTCACCGATTTCATCATCGCGTCGGACGCTGGGAATCGGGATTTCGGTATCTTGACCGGCGAGCCTGCGCATGCAGGTGGCAAGCTGCAGCAAGGGCGCCAGAATCTCGCGCGTGATGTAGGCGATCACTCCAATCAACAGAAACGCGGCCAACAGCATGGCCGTTACGATCATGGTCCGGGCATGCGAGTAGGTGGAAGCGGCCCGATCGGTGTCCTGCCGCGCTTTGAATACGGTTTGATCGGTGAGCCTGCTCAATATGTCGCTGGATATATCAAATGCGCGGCGCGAATCGGTGTTATACAAAACGACGGCCTGCGCCGTCTGTCCCGCCCGCGCCAACGCGATTACCCGACCGGCAACGCTCTGATACGCGGCCCATTGGCTGGCAAATTGAGCGTAGAGCGTGGATTCCGACGGATCCTGAGAAATCTCCTCATAGGCACGTTGACTGGCGGCAACCGTGTCCCGCAGCGATGCGATTTCCTTCTCGCTCGCGGCAAACTCCGGGGGCGTCGAGGACAACAGGCGATTCGCCTCGGCGGCGCGGTAGTCGGACATGTAGTTGCTCAAGTCCCCAAGAATGCGTGTGTCGCGCAGCCAGTGATTGCGGATCAGCTCCGAGACACGGTTCACGTCACTCAGGCGCGAAAAACCGAAGGCTCCCAGCCCCAGAACCAACAGGAAAAGCAGCGCGAACACGGAGTACAGCCGCACCCGAATCGAATGAGAGTGCAGCCATCGTCTCGAGCGGAGCCATTGCTCAGCCAGCACCTTGCGGGGCGGGGCACCGGATTCCAGCCGATCGTGCATCACTTGGTCCATCGGTTTCCTTGAGGGTCGATGAGGCGCCCGGAAGCGGCCTTGACCACGGCTTCGGTTCGCGTGGACACATTCAGCTTGCGGCAGGCGTTTTCGATATGAAAATTGACCGTTCGCTTGGCTATATTCAAGATCGTCGCTATCTCCGGCGAAGTTTTCCCTCGCGCCGACCACGTCAGGCATTCGACCTCCCGGTCGTTCAGCGCCACATGGCGCGACAAAACCTCATTGCGTGCCCCCTTTCCCAAGCGCGCATCGATAATGGCGGCGAGAATCTCAAAATCGACCGGCTTGGTGACGTAGTCATCGGCGCCCAACCGCCGCCCCTTGAGTTCGCTATCACGATCCGTACGCGCAGTGAGAAAGATGAATGGCACGGCTTCGAACTGCGGCGCAAGCGCGATCAAGCGCTCCATGACCTCAAAGCCCGTCATCCCCGGCATGTTGATGTCGCATAGCACGAGGTCAGGACCGCTCTTGAGTATGGCGCTCAATCCGGAATGGCCGTCGATTGCGATCTCAACCGTATAGCCCCGCTCCCCCAAATCCTCCGCTATCAACGCAGCGGTCTCGGCATCGTCCTCGATGCACAGAATCTGTTTATTCAGGGCAACCATCGCCGAAGACTCCGATATATGAGCAGAGAGCTGGCCGATGAGGATTATCGCGCTTGCCGGCCGTCACGGCATCAATTTCTCGTGAGCGCCGCCCCACGATTCCACCAGCCGCCTCCGAGAGCCTGATAGAGAGCCGCGGTATCGGCGAACCGGGTCGCTTGAGCCTGCACCAGGCTCAAAACCGCTTGTTGGTATGCCATTTCGGCGGCAAGATCCGTGAGATAGTCCGTATAGCCATACTGCATCCGCGCGTGCGTGAGATCGACAGTTGCCTTGGCCGCGCGCACGGATTCGTCCGCAGCGGACAACGAGTCGGCGTCCGCGAGCAGCGCGTGCAGCGTGTCCGCGACATTCTGGTACGCCGTAAGCACGGTGCTTTGATACTGGGCGGCGGCTTGCAACAAGGCATCATCGGCGGCGCGCTTGGTGTGCAACAGGGCGCCGCCGGCGAACACGGGCTGCGTTACATCGCCAATCAGGCTCCAGAACGGCCCGCCGGAGCGAAACAGCCAGGGCAGTTCGGCGGCCGATCCGCCGACCGCGCCGGTGATGGTGAACTGAGGCAGCATGGCGGCGATGGCAACACCGACCTGGGCGTTGGCGGAGCGCAGTTGCTCCTCGGCGGCGCGAATATCCGGACGCTGCTCGATGACTTTGGACGGCAGGCTCAACGGAAGGTCGGAGGGTAACGTCAGTGATGCGAGTTCGAAGGTCTCCTGCACATCCTGGCTGGGCAGGTTTCCGGCCAATGCGCGCATCAAATCGCGGGTCTGTTCGAATTGTTTCCGTAGAGGCGGCAACAGCGCCTTGGCCTGCGCCAGCTGCAGCTCCTGCGCAGCGACGTCGATTCCCATCGCATAGCCCTGCTGGAATTTGTCGCGCAGCAATCCCAACGATTTCTCGTTGCTTGCGATGATATCCTCGACCGCCGTGATTTGCGCCCGCGCCGATGCCTCTTGAATGGCGGCGCCGACCACGTTGGATGCAAGACTCACATACGTCGCCTCGAGTTCGAAGCGCTGCATCTGGGCCTGGGCGTCCAGCGATTCGACCTTGCGCCGATTGCCGCCAAAAACATCCGGCACGAAGCCAACGGTCACCTGCGCGGTCTGAAAATTATAGATGACGGGTTGGACCGGCGCGTTGGGAGCGATATTCTGCCCGCTGCCCTGCACGCCCGGCGCGGAGGAGGCCGCGGTGTTGCCCGGTAGTTTTTGCCGCTCGAAATTATAGTCCGCGTTGACCGTGGGATAGAAGTATCCCTGTTGCACATAGACCATTTCCTGCGCTTGCCTCAGTGCGGCTTGCGCGGCTTTGACGGTGGGGTTGGCGCGAAGCGCTTTCTCGACTAGCGAATCGAGCGCCGGAGAGCCAAAGCCGCGCCACCATGTATAGGGCAAGTCCTGTCCGCTCTTGAAGCGTTGCACATTACCACCGTGCACGTTCGCCGCCGCAGTCGCCTCGGGCAGCCGCGCCGTCGTGTAGCCCGCATCAGTGGGCGCTTGCGGCCTGTGAAATGCCGGTCCCACGGCGCAGCCGGCGGCCGCTGCCGTAGCAATGGCGCAAACGACATGCGAGCGGAAGGTGATGGACACGGTTGGTGACTGAAATATTGGAGTGGACGGCTGCGCATTGTGGTCCATGCCGCCATTGCAATGTAACTGTGAACCTTCACTGTGAATGTTCACAGTGCAAATTCACAGTAGCCCTGAGTATGGGACATCGACATCATGCGTGGTCGTCATTGATGAACGGGGTCCCTGCATGCGCTATCGGATCTTCAAATCGCGATTCCACGGCCGATGCACGCTGGTTTCGGCCGGCGCGCTGCTCGCCGTCGCGACCATCGCGGCCGCGCTTTACCCGGGATCCGGCGCCAAGACGGCCGCCGTGGCGCCGCCGCCGGCGGCTCCCCCGGCATCCGGCCCCGAGACGGTAAAGCTCTCGGATTCGCAGCTCCACTCGATCACCGTGGCGGCGGTCGCGGAACGCGAGTTCCTGATCGAGGAAGACGCCATTGGCAATATCGATTTCAACGAGGACAGGAGCGTCCAGGTGTTCTCGCCCTATCAGGGCCGGATCATTCAGGCCTTTGCGGAACTCGGCGCCGACGTCAAGAAGGACCAGGTTCTATTCACCATCGAGAGTCCCGATTTCATAGCCGCCGAATCGAGCCTGATCTCGGCGGCGGCGGTGCTCGATCAAGCGAACAGCGCGCTGGTGCGCGCCAAGGCGCTTTATGCGTCAAAGGGCATTGACCAGAATGATTACGAGACCGCCGTCGCAAATCAGCAGAGTGCCGAGGGAGCATTGCGCGCCGCCCGCCATGCCGTCGCGATTTTTGGCAAGACGGAGGCGCAGATCGATCACACGGTGGCGGCGCGCCAGATCGAAACGGCGCTGATCGTCAGGAGCCCGATCACCGGCCGCATCACCGCCCGCAATGCGGCGCCGGGCTTACTCGAGCAACCCGGAAATCCGCCGGCCCCGTATTCCGTCGCAGACCTCTCCACCATGTGGATGCTGGCGAACGTGCCCGAGGCGGACAGCCCGCATTTCACGCTTGGACAACAGGTCAGCGTCTCGGTCATGGCCTTTCCCGGCCGCGTCTTCGCCGCAAAGATCAGCGCGATCGGCGCGACGATCGATCCGAGTTCGCGGCGCATTACCGTGCGTTCCGAGATCAAGGATCCGCGCCACGAGCTCAAGCCGCAAATGTTCGCCACCTTCGTCATTCGCACCGGCGCACCGGTGCGTGCTCCCGGCGTGCCGTTGAACGGAGTCGTACGCGAAGGCGACGGCACCATGTCGGTGTGGGTGATGGAGAGCGATCCGCATCGATTTGCGCGCCGTATCGTCAAAATAGGCCACCAGCAAGACGGCTACGACGAGATCCTCGAGGGTTTGA
>JBEKYO010000018.1:0-58674 GCA_049510875.1 Steroidobacteraceae bacterium | reverse complement strand
CCATGATCTGCGGCGCGCCGTCCGCGCCGGTGCCGAGCACGCCGATGGCCGCCGCGCGCTTGAGGATTTGCGCCCGGTCCACGATGGTGTGCGTGGGAAGTAGGGAGTCCATTGACGGCATCTTATCGGGCGGAAGCACGCAAAGTGGTGTGAGTCGGATCACAGAACGGGGCACTGTCCGATATGCCGTTACATGAACGGCCCGTTCTGCCGATAAGCGGGGCAGGGGCGATGGCTTGAATCCAAGGCTCCCCGATTTGAGAACAGGGCATCTATCGTTCATGGACCAGGAATCGAATTCAGGCTGCGGGTACGGGAAACCCGGCATGGCCGCCCCGGCTGCGGGAGCGGGCGGCCGCACCCCGTGGAAGCGGCGGGTCGGCGCGGCCGCCCTGGTAATGACCTCGGCCGTGGCCGTTGCGGCGGTGGTCGCCGTCGTGCTCAACCCGACCGCACGCGCACCGCTGACGGTCGTCGGAGCCATCCTCGCGCTGGCGGGCGGCGCCCTCGCCGGTGCGCTCGCCGCGAGCCTGCGGGTCCGCACGACGGTGCGCTCCCCTGATGATCGTTACGGACAAAAATCGGGCGACCTCCGGCGGGACCTGCGCACCCTCACGGACGCGCTGCCCTCGATGATCGGCTATTGGGACAAGCACCTCGTCTGCCGTTTCGCGAATCGCGCCTACGAAATGGCCTTCGGCGTCGAGCCGCAGGCGATGTGTGGCATGCGCATGCGGGACCTTCTCGGCGAGGATCTGTTCGAGCGTAACCTCGCCAACGTGGAGGCGGCGCTGCGCGGCGAATCGGTGACGTTCGAGCCGGATTTCAAGGTTACGGACGATCAGCCGGTGAACCACTCGCTGGCGCACTATATTCCGGACATCATTGACGGCGAAGTCACCGGCTTCTATGTGATGGTGCACAACATCACCTCGCTCAAGGAGGCGCAACGGCGCCTCGCCGAGAGCGAAACCTTTCTCGAGCAGGCGGGGGCCGTTTCGGGAGTCGGCGGATTTCGCATCGACCTGCAATCGGGCCGGCAGACCTGGACGCGGCAGACCTTCAAGATCTACGAGATGGAGGCAGAGGTCGCCCCGTCGGCCGAGGAGCTCGATAAACTCATGGCGCCCGAGGTGGGCGCGCGGCTCTGGCGGGCCATTCGGGTCGCGGCGGAAACCGGCGTGGGCTACGACATCGAAATCCCGGTGGCCACCGCGCGCGGGCGGCCGATCTGGATTCGCACCATCGGTGTCGTCGAATTCGAGAGCGGCAAACCGTCGCGGGTCGTCGGGGCCGTCCAGGACATTACCGACCGCAAAGTCGACCAAGAGGCGCTGCGCGTCACCAGCGAGCGCCTTGCGCTGGCGACCGACGCTGCCGCCATCGGCGTCTGGGAATGGGACATCAACCACAACGTGCTGCGCTGGGACGACCAGATGCACCGCCTCTATGCACATGTCCCGTCGGGCGCTGACGTGCCCTACAGCCTGTGGACCGACAGCCTGCACGCCGACGATCGCGAGCGTACCCTGCAGGAGATCAACACGGCGCTGAATGCCGAGCGCAATTTCGACACTGAATTCAGAATCGTGCTGTCGACGGGCGAGACCCGTCACCTGAAAGCCGCCGCGCAGGTCCAGCGCGATCCCGGCGGCACGCCGTTGCGCATGGTGGGCGTGAGCTTCGACATCACCAAACGCAAGGCCATGGAGTCGCAACTGGCCGACGCGGCGCGGCGCGACAAACTGACGGGATTGGCGAACCGGGCGCTGTTCATGGAACGGCTGGAGAGCGCCGTGGCGCGGGTGCGCGACGGTGCACAGCCGCTGTTCGCGGTGCTGTTCCTCGATTTCGACCGCTTCAAACTCATCAACGACACTCTCGGGCACGACGCCGGCGACGAGCTGCTGCGGCAGATCGCGCGGCGCCTGCGCCGCGAATTGCGCGCCTCGGACACCCTGACGGTCGACGAAGTCGGCAATGTCGTGAGCCGCTTCGGCGGCGACGAGTTCCTCATCCTGATTAACGACTTGAGGACGCCGGACGACGCCATTCGGATCGCCGAGCGGCTGATCAACGCATTGGCGCCCGCCTACGATCTACAGGGCAGCGAGGTGCATTCGAGCGCGAGCATTGGGATCGTCACCAGCGACAAGTGCCGGACGAACGCCGAGGACGTGGTGCGCAATGCGGATGTGGCCATGTACGAGGCCAAGCGCGCGGGCCGCGCTTGTTCGGTCGTGTTCAACGAAGCCATGCAGACGCGGCTGACCCGCCACGTGACCATCGAGAACAACCTGCGCCGCGCGCTCGGCACCTCCGAGTTGTATCTGGTCTACCAGCCCATCGTCGAGCTGTCCACGGGGAGGATGGTCTCGGTGGAAGCTCTGGTCCGTTGGAAGCATCCCACGCTCGGCGACATTCCACCCTCGGAATTCGTGCCGATCGCGGAGGAGTCGGGTCTGATCGTCGACCTGGGTCAATGGGTGCAGAAAGAAGCCTGCCAGGCGATGGCGCTGTGGCGCAGCGAGGACCCGCGGCGCGCGCCGCGCACCATCAGCGTCAATGTCTCGCGCGCCGAGTTGGCGATGGGGCGCCGCTTGCTCGAACAAGTGCACGCCACGCTCGAGCGCACGCGCCTGCCCGCGCAGTGCCTGCAGCTCGAGGTCACCGAGCGCGAAGTCATGCGCCACCCCGAAGAAGCGCGCGCGCTGCTGCTCGAATTCCAGGCCCTGGGCGTGCAACTGGCGATGGACGATTTCGGCACCGGCACGTCCTCGCTGAGCTGTCTGCGCAACTATCCGTTCCACACCATCAAGATCGATCGCTCCTTCGTGCAGGATTTGACCGGCAGCCCGGACGTGCTTGCCGTCATTCATGCCACCGTCAACCTGGTCGAGAACCTTGGCATGGCGAGTCTCGCGGAGGGCGTGGAACTGCCTGCGCAAGTCGCTATACTACTGTCGCTGGGTTGCCGCTACGCACAAGGCTACTTGTTCAGCCGACCCGTACCGGCCGCCTCGCTGCTCGACGCTGTCACTTCCCGCGCCCACTCCGAGCCCGTTGGCGCTTAAGTTTCCCGGCCGCGGGTCGACACTCTGTCAGGGCAGTTTTGAATCGCAACGCACCTCCACTGAAGCGCCTCTCTATGCAGACCAATCTGATGATCCCGATCGACGCCGGCTCCCCCCACGACCCGCTCATGCAATTCTTCAAGGCAGCGCCGCTCGGCCTCGTACAGGCGCGCCTCGACGGCGCCATCGAGACCATCAATCCGGCGGCGGCGGCCCTGCTCGCACCACTGTCGCAGGGCGCTCGTCCCGACAATCTGTTCGCCATGATGGCCGAGGCGCTGCCGCAGCTGCAGGCGATGGTCGCCGCGCTCGGCCGGGAAACCGGCATCGTGTGCGAAGCCGTTCGCGTTCCGCTCGAGGGGAGCGCGAAGTCGGACCCGTCTCGGCAGCTGTATTTCGGTGTTGTCAAGTTGGATGCGACCCGGCTGTGGGCCTCGGTGAGCGACACCGTGGTCGAGCCCATCAATCAAGAACGCGCCGCGCGGCGCAGCGTCATGGCGGCCGAGCTGCGCCAGGCGCTTGCGGACAACAAGCTCTTCCTCCAGTACCAGCCCATCGTGAAGCTGCGGCGCGAGGACTCGAGCTTGGGCGCGCTGGACAAGAACGCGGGCGTCGAGGCGCTGGTGCGGTGGAACCATCGGATTCGCGGCGCGGTGTCGCCGTTGGAATTCATCGGTGTCGCGGAGGAGTTCGGTCTGATGGGGGCGCTCAGCGATTTCGTGCTGAACACCGCCGGCCAGCAATTCGCCAAATGGCAGCTCGAGATGGGTCCGCGTGCGCCGCGGCTGCTGGCACTGAACTTCTCGCGCGCTCAACTCGTACAGCCCGGCTTCGCCGCGTCGGTATCGGGTTTCGTGCACTCCTGCGGTATGGCCGCCGAGCAGCTGCAGCTCGAAGTGAATGAGAGCGCGGTGGCGCACGATGAGGGGGTGCAATCCTGCCTGGCGGAACTCAAGGCGCTCGGGCTGGTGGTCGCGCTGGATCACTTCGGGGCCGGCTTCTCCTCGCTCACGCGCCTGCATCGGTTGCCCGTGGACGTCATCAAGATCGACCGTTCCTTCGTCAACGAGGCGGTCGCCAGCCCGCACCACCGGGTGTTGATCGACTCCATGCTGCGCGTCGCCAAGAGCTTGCGAATCACCGCGGTTGCCGAAGGCATCGAGACCGAGGCGCAGCTCGCCATGGTGCGGCAATTGGGTTGCGACAAGGGTCAAGGGTATTTCTTCAGCGAGGCCATGTCGGCCGCCAACCTGGAGCAGTGGCTGAGCCCGGACTAGCCGCCTGGCCGAGCAACCTGCCGCACTCGCGGCCACGAAGATTACCCGGACAGGCTCCTGGTAATGCGCTCCCATTCGGGAACTCTTTGCGCGCACTGCACTCCATGTTGTAGGAAACAAACAACGGAGCGTGGTCATGGCACGTGGCTTGAAGATTGCATTTCCCCTGGCGTTGGCGCTGGTCATTGGCGTCGCCGCGGCAGATCCCCAGCACGAAGAGCACGGCGGCGGCCGGCCGGCCGCACACCCGGCGGAGCCCCATCCCGGTCCCAGCGGCTATCAACGGGTCGAGGCCCCGCACGGCTGGGACAATCGGCCCGCGACGGCGGACCGGGGCGCCTATCAGCATAATTTCCAGGCGCAGCGCAGCTTCAGGATCGGCCCCTACCACCGCCCTCCGGGCTGGACCGCGCGCCGCTGGGGCTATGGCGAAATTCTCCCGCGCGCCTTTTGGGGTCCGCAATACCTGCTGGCCGATTACTGGCTGTTTGCCCTGGAAGTGCCGCCCGTCGGCTACGAGTGGGTGCGCTACGGCGCGGACGCGTTGCTGGTCAACACGGGTTCCGGCGAGATACTGCAGGTGGAGTACGGCGTGTTCGCGTGAGCGGCGCATGCCGGAACGCAGTATGATGCGCCGGCGCCACGGATTTACTGCGAGATTCGACATACCGTCGCCTCTGGACGTCCATTCTGATCTCGTCGTTCGGGGGTCAGGTGACCCTGCTCGCGCTGCCGCTGTCGGCGGCCGTGCTGCTGCACGCCGCGCCGACCCAGATGGGTCTGCTGACGGCGATGGAAATCGCGCCCTTTGTCCTGTTTTCGCTGCCGACCGGCGTTTGGCTCGATCGCGTGCGCAAATTGCCGGTGTACGTGGTCGGCGAACTGTCCATTGCGGTGACGGTTGCCACGGTGCCGGTGGCGTGGTGGCTGGGCTGGCTGTCGATCTCGTGGCTTTATTTCGTGGGCTTCGTGATCGGCGCGGTGAACACGACGGCGGGCAGCGCGGCGCAGATCGTGTTGACGCAAATCGTGCCGCGCGAACGCCTGGTCGAGGCGCACGCCAAGAACGCCCTGGCGTCCTCGACCGCCGAAGTGACGGGCCCCGGGGCGGCCGGTGCGCTGATCAAGCTGACGGGGGCCCCGGTGGCGCTGCTGGCGGACGCGGTGCTGCTGCTCATCTCCGCGTCGATTCTGCGCGGCACGCAGGTCAGGGAAACCCCGAGCGCGCGCAACCGCGCGTTCTGGCCGGCCATGCGCGAGGGGTTGAGTTTCGTGCGCGGCCATCGACTGCTGGTCACCATGGCCGCCTGCGTGGGTACCTGGCAGATGTGCAACCAGGCGGCGATGGTGATCCAGATCCTGTTCGCCACCCGCCAACTGGGACTGACCGAACGCGGAGTGGGCCTGAGTTACGTGGCCTTGGGAGCCGGCACCGTAATGGCCAGCGCCGTCGGCTATCGCGTCGTGCGCCGGATGGGGAATGGTCCCACCTTGGTGCTGGGCTTTGCGGTGAGCGGCGTCGGATGGCTGGTGCTCGCGCTGGCGCCGCTGAATGCATTCGGCATCGCCGCCTACGTGTACATGCTGTTCTCCTTCGGCATCGGCGCGGTCTTCATTTTCATCAATTTCCTGTCGCTGCGGCAGAGCGTGACGCCGGCGCCCATGCTCGGGCGAATGACCAGCACCATGCGGTGGTTGATCCTGCTGCCGGCCGGACCGGGCGCATTGCTCGGGGGCTGGCTGGGCGAGCACCTCGGGTTGCGCGTGGCGCTGGCATTCGCCGGGAGCACCGCGGTGCTGCTGTCTCTGGTGGCGCGGCGACTGGAGGTGATCCGCAGCGTGAGAACCCTGCCCACCCTCAAGGCCGAAGCGGTCACCCCCTTTGCGGCCCATCAGAGCGCCGACTGACGCAGGGCGCCTCGGGTAGCTGGTAGCCGCCCTATAGACACGGGGTGGCCGGTCAACGCACCATGCTGCGTGTGCGTTTTGGACCGTGAAATGGTGTGAAGCATCCGAGTAATTGAGCCAAGGAGTTTGTCATGAAAGATCCAGCAAGAGCACTGCTCTTGACTCTGTGCATGGTGGGAAGCGTCATTGGCGCCCCAACGCTGGCCCTCGCGGGAGTCGGTATCGATATCACCATCGCGCCGCCCGCCCCGCAGGTGGAGGTCGTGCCACCGCCGCGCGTGGGGTTCGTCTGGGCACCCGGCTTCTGGGACTATCGCAACGGCGGGCATGTTTGGGTGCCCGGCCGCTGGATGGGCGAGCGCCGGGGCTACCACTGGGTTCCGGACCGATGGGACCAGCGTGGCCCGCGCTGGCACCACGAACCCGGCCATTGGGAGCGTTAGCGCTATCGGGAGAACCGTAGCCGAGGCGGCGCGCCCCTCGCGGGGCGCGCCGCACCCTGAAGCCGGGCGGCTCGGCCTCATTGCCGACACGCACGGCTTGCTGCGCCCCGAGGCGTTGGCGTTCCTCGGTGGCTGCAGCCTCATCATCCACGCCGGCGATATCGGCGAGCCCGCCATTTTGGACGCTCTGGGGCGCATCGCCCCCGTCATCGCGGTGCGCGGCAACAACGACACGCAGCCCTGGGCGGGGCGGCTCAAGAGCGCCGAATTCGTCCAAGTGGGCGCTGTCCTGGTGTACGCGATTCATGACCGAGCACAAATCGGCACCGATCTGCGGGCGTCGGGCGTGCGGGTGGTCGTCTGCGGGCATTCGCACCAACCCCGCATCGAGGAGTGCGGCGGTCTCCTGTTCGTCAATCCCGGCAGTGCGGGACCGCGGCGCTTCAAGCTGCCGGTGACGATGGGCGAGTTGAGGATCGAGGGGGCCGCCGTGTCGGCCCGCATTACCGATCTGCTCGCTGCGGCCGGCCCACGGCATGAGCCGGCGGCGTCGCTAGGATTGCCGACCTCCCATGAATAGGTAGCTTCAACTTGTTGATTTTGCTAATCTTGTGAGTCCATGAATATCGCTGTTGACGGTCTATGCGTCGAGAAGGTCCACGTTTGGCGCGGTGACCGCCATGTGCTCAAGGGTGTCAGCCTCGAGGTGCGGCCGGGCGAATTACTGCATGTGTCGGGTCCCAACGGCGCCGGAAAGACCACATTACTGCGGGTAATCACCGGGTTGCTGCGGCCGGAACAGGGAAGGGTGGCATGGCGGGGCCAATCGATAACGGCTGCGGCCGCCGACTATCAGAACGAGCTCGCCTACGCATCGCACGAGCCGGCCCTCAAAAGCGATCTAACCGCCCTCGAGAATCTGCGCTTCCTGGTGGGGCTGAAGCGCCGGGTGAGCTCGCAAGAACTCGACGCCGCTCTGCAGCGCACCGGCGCCGCGGGCTGCGCGGATCTGCCCGCGCGCGTGCTGTCCGCCGGACAGCGGCGCCGGGTCGCCATGGCCCGCGTACTGGCCGTGCGCGCGACCCTGTGGCTGCTCGATGAACCCTATGCCAATCTGGACACGGCCGGATGCGCGCTGCTGTCGGCGCTGCTCATCGAGCATACCGACGCAGGCGGCCTCGCCCTGGTGGTTGCCCATCACGACCTCAATGTGGCGGCGAAGACGCGTCATCTGGCACTGCAAGGATGAGCGTCGGCGCGTGGGCGGCCTTCGTACTGGTGTTGCGCCGCGAGCTGTGCTTGAGTTTCCGCCGGCCGGATCAGCTGATCCAGCCATTGGTGTTCTTTTTGATCGTGACCACGCTGTTCCCGTTGGGCTTGAGCGTGCAGTTGTCGCTGCTGCGCGAGATGGCGCCCGGCGTGCTGTGGGTGGCGGCGCTGCTGGCGTCCTTGCTGTCCCTGGACGCATTGTTCAAGAGCGACGCGGAGGATGGAACGCTGGAACAGCTGGTGTTGTCCGGCCAGGGCCTGTATGTGATCGTTCTGGCGAAGACTCTGGCGCATTGGTTGGTCAGCGGCGCCGCCTTGGTGCTGGTGTCGCCGGTGGTCGGCATGGCGCTGGCCATGCCGCTGACGGCCTTCGCGACCATGATGTTGAGCTTGGCGCTGCTCATCTTTGGCGCAGGGGCCACCGACCGGGCCATTTCGGGCACGAGCGTGGCCGGTGCTTTGTATTTGCTTGGAGCGCTGTGCGTGCTGACGTGTACTCTGGCGCCATTCGCGGCGACGGCGGCGCTGCGAATCACGCTGGAGTAACGCGAGAACGCTATGTGGACATGGTTTTATAGACTGGCATCACCGCCCTACGTATATCGGGTCGCCGCGAGGTTGACGCCGTGGTTCCTGACTCTGGCCGCAGTCGCGATCGGTTACGGGCTGATCGACGGATTGGTCTTTGCGCCCCGCGACTATCAGCAAGGCGATGCCTTTCGAATCATCTATGTGCACGCTCCGAGCGCGTGGCTCTCGATGTTTGCGTATACCACCATGGCGGTGGCCGGCGGCATCGCCTTGATATGGCGCATCAAAATCGGTCATGCGGTGGCGGCGGCCTCGGCGCCCATCGGTGCTTCGTTTACGGTGGCGGCGCTGTTCACGGGATCCCTCTGGGGCCGGCCGATGTGGGGCACTTACTGGGCGTGGGATCCGCGGTTGACATCCGAGCTGATTCTGTTGTTTCTGTACGTCGGCGTGATGGCGCTGCGGCCGGCCTTCGAGGACCCAGGCCGGGGCGACCGGGCGGCGGCGCTGCTGTCCATCGTCGGCGTGGTCAATATACCCATCATTCACTATTCGGTTGTGTGGTGGAACTCGCTGCATCAACGGGCCACGGTTGCTAAACTCGGTATTCCGGATATGCCGGGCAGCATGTTGTGGCCGCTCTTGTCCATGCTGCTCGGGTTCATGTTGTTCTATGGGGCGGTTCTATGTATGCGGCTGCGCGGCGAGGTGCTCATCAGGGAGCGTCAAGCGGCCTGGGTGCGGGAGGCAATCAAAGTATGACGAGCGGCGGCTTCTGGTCGATGGGCGGATATGCACGCTTCGTCTGGCCGTGCGTCGGCTTCACGAGCTCCGTGCTGGCCTGGAACCTCTGGGCGGCGCGGCGGCATTTCGCGGCGGCCCGGATGCGTTCGGCACGTGCGCTCGCCATGGCCGCGAGCGAGGGCGCATGACTCCCCGGCGCAAGCGTTTGTACGTGGTTCTCGCCATTCTCGGCGGCGTGGCCGCGTCGGTCGCGCTCGCGACCATGGCGTCGAGAGAAAACATCATGTTCTATTACGATCCCAGCCAGATCGCGGCCGGGAAGGTTCCCGCAAACAAGCGATTCCGCGTCGGCGGCATGGTCGTCAAGGGCAGCGTCACGCGCAGGCCCGGTGATTTACAGGTGCGCTTCGTCCTGACCGATTTCGCGCACCAGGTCCCGGTCGAATATACTGGTGTGCTGCCCGACTTGTTCCGCGAAGGGCAGGGTATCATCGCGCACGGCACCCTGGGCGCCGACGGTGCCTTCGTCGCGGACGAAGTTCTGGCGAAGCACGACGAGAAATATATGCCGCCGGAGGTGGCCGCGTCGTTGAAACAGAAGGCCGCGCCCAGTCCGGCCAACAACGGGCCGAGCGGCTGAGGCGCGGGAGTAGGAATTATGGCACCAGAACTTGGGGTTTTCGCCCTCATATTGGCCTTCTGCCTGAGCGTGGCGCAGGCGTTCTTCGGATTGGTCGGCGCTTGGCGCGGCAAGCCGGTGTGGATGTCGGTCGCCCGCCCGGCGGTGAGCGGACAATTCGTGTTCGTGGCCGTTGCCTTCGGCTGCCTGGTCTACGCCTTCGTCAACGGTGATTTTTCCGTCCTGTACGTCGCCAAGAACTCCAACTCGCACCTGCCGCTGTTCTACCGGGTCGCCGCGGTGTGGGGAGCGCACGAAGGGTCGCTGCTCCTATGGATCCTGATCCTGTCGATCTGGAGCGTGGCGGTCGCCGCCTTCAGCCGTGGCCTGCCGATGACCTTCTCCAGCCGCGTGCTTGGAGTCATGGGATTGGTCAGCGGCGGATTTCTATTGTTCACGCTGTGGACCTCGAATCCCTTCGTACGCTTGATGCCGGGGGCCGAGGATGGCGCGGACCTGAATCCGGTGCTGCAGGACTTCGCGCTCGCGATCCATCCGCCCATGCTCTACACCGGCTATGTCGGATTTTCGGTGGCATTCGCCTTCGCCTGCGCGGCCATGCTCGAGGGAAGGCTCGATCAGTCCTGGGCCAAGTGGACGCGGCCGTGGACGCTGTTTGCGTGGCTGTTCCAAACGATCGGCATCGCGTTGGGCAGCTGGTGGGCCTATTACGAACTGGGCTGGGGCGGCTGGTGGTTTTGGGATCCGGTCGAGAACGCCTCGTTCATGCCGTGGTTGGTGGGCACGGCCCTGGTCCATTCGCTCAGCGTCACCGAGAAGCGCGGCATCTTCAAGAGCTGGACGCTGCTGCTCGCGATCTTCGCGTTTTCCTTGAGTTTGGTGGGCACCTTCCTGGTCCGCTCCGGTGTGATCGTCTCCGTGCATTCGTTCGCAACCGATCCGACCCGAGGCCTGTACATTCTCGCGTTTCTGGTGCTGACGATCGGCGGCTCGTTGACGCTCTACGCGTGGCGCGCGCCGAAGTTGTACGTGCCGGGCGGCTTCGAAGTGTTCTCGCGCGAGTTCTTCCTGCTGGTCAACAACGTGATTCTCGTGGGCGTCGCGGGCCTGGTGCTGTGGGGAACCCTCTCGCCGCTCCTCTATGAGCTGCTCGGATTGGGCAAGATCTCCGTGGGGCCGCCGGTATTCTCCGTGATGTTCCTGGTGCCCATGTTGCCGTTGATGGCGTTCATGGCCGTGGGCATGCACTCCGCGTGGCGGCGCGGCAAATTCACCGTGGCCCTCAAGCCCCTGTGGTGGCTGTTGGCCCTGGCGATCGGCCTCGCCGTCGCCCTGCAGGGCCTGGCATTCGGGTCGTTCCGCTGGGTGGGGCTGCTGGGTTTGAGTTTCGGGCTGTGGATCATCTTTTCCGCCCTGCTCGACCCCATTCGCCGCTGGCGCGTGGGGCAGCGCGTGCCGCGGTCCATGCTCGGCATGGCCATCGCCCATCTCGGTGTGGGATTGTTCGCGATCGGCGCGAGCGGCGTCGAAAGCTACAAGATCGAGAAGGATGTGGCTCTCAAGCCGGGCGGCAGCTTTGCGGTTGGCGGCTACGACTTCCGCTTCGTCCATGCCTACGACGTGCGCGGCCCGAATTACGATGCCGTGGAGGCACTGGTGCAGGTGACGCGGGCCGGACAGCCGGTGGCAACTTTACGGCCGCAGAAGCGTCACTTCTGGGCAACCCAGACCGACAACAGCCAGGCCGCGATTTCGGTCAACTGGTCGCGCGATCTGTTCGTCGCCATGGGGAATCCCCTCGGGGACAGCGCCTGGAGCATGCGCATCCAGTACAAACCGCTGGTTCGCTACATTTGGCTGGGCGCCCTGGTCATGGCGCTGGGCGGATTCGTCGCCGCGACCGACCGGCGCTACCGCACCCAGGTGACGGCGCCGGCGCGCGACGCCGTCGCATCGCCGCCGACGCCGGAGCCGAAACTCGGGGCAGCGTGATGTGGAAGTTTCTCCTTCCGTTTGCGGCATTCGTGGCGCTGGTGGTTCTGTTCGCGTTCGGCCTCAACCCGAATCGCGACATCCACGCTTTGCCGTCGCCGCTGATCGGCAAGGCCGCGCCGCCGTTTTCGCTCACGGACGTGATGGATCCCAACCGTTCCGTCAGCAATTCGGCCTTCAAGGGTCAGGTATACATCGTGAACGTGTGGGGCACATGGTGCGAAGCCTGCCGGCAGGAGCACGATACGCTGCTCGCCATCGCCCGCCAGCAGGTCGTGCCCATCATCGGGCTCGTGTACATGGATGAGCGCGACAAGGCGAAGCAGTGGCTGGAGCAGTCGGGCAACCCCTACGCCGCCGTGGCCATCGACGCCGATGGCCGTGCGGCGATCGACTGGGGGGTATACGGGGCGCCGGAGACTTTTTTGGTGGATGAGCGGGGCCGAATCGTCTTTAAATTCATCTCGCCCATGACGCCCGACGTCTGGCAGCGCGAATTCCTGCCGCGTATCGCGGCCGCACGCCGAGCCGGCGCGTGAGCATGCGCTATTCACTGCCGGCCGCCGTCCTGGGCCTTTGGCTGGCCGCCGCCGCCGGCGCGGCGGCGGTTGCGTTGGATGCCAACGGTCAGATCGAAAATCCGGCATTGCAGGCGCGCTTCGAGCGCATCACCCAGGATCTTCGCTGCCTGGTGTGCCAGAATGAATCGATCGCCGACTCCAACGTGGAACTGGCCGCGGACCTGCGTCGTCAGGTGCAGGAAATGCTGCTTGCCGGCCAGAGCGATGACGCCATCTTCAGGTTCATGACGGACCGGTACGGCGAATTCGTGCGCTTCAACCCGCCGCTCGAACCGAAGACGCTGCTGATTTGGGGAGCGCCGTTCATTGTCCTAGGGTTGGGGGTTGTCATTATCGTTCGCATCGTACGCCGCCGATCGAGCATGCCGCTCGACGATGAACCTGCGTCGGGACCGCTGTAATCCATGATCATGTTCATTGTTGCCGCAGCCCTCATGGCTGCGCTCGCCGGCGCTGCCGTTGCGGTACCGCTGTGGCGGGATCGCCGCAGCCGGGTGCTCGGCGCTGTTGCCGGCCTGCTCGTCGCCGGATCGGCGGCGGCCCTGTATCCGCTGTGGTCGAATTGGAGCTGGGCGCCGGGCGGCGCTCAAGGCGCGGGTCCCGACGTACTTGCGATGGTGGCCAAGCTCGAGAACCACCTGCGCGATGACCCCAAGGATCTCTCTGGCTGGCTGATGCTGGGGCGCTCGTATCTGGCGCTCGATCGGTTCGACGACTCCATCGTCGCGTACACCCATGCCCGCCAGCTCGACGCCGACAGCGCGGAGGCGGCGTTGGGAATGGGTGAGGCCACGAGCATGCGCGCCGGCGGCAACATCACGCCCGCCGCCGCGCAGCTGTTCGAGCAGGCGGTGACGCTGGAACCCGGCAGTCCGGAAGCCTTGCTGTACGGCGGTTTCGCCGCGGTGCTGCGCGGCGACTATGCGGCCGCGCGGAGCCGCTGGACGGCGCTCAAGGCCCTGCACCCGCCGGCCCAAATCGAGCAGATGTTGGACGCGAAAATCGCCGAACTCGGCGCGGCCGGCGCGGGCTCGGCGGCAGATGCCGCCGCCCGGGGCGCGGCGCCCTCGGTTGGGGGCGGCGCGGCGGCGCAAAGTAGCGCCGGCGCCGCCGGCGCCGCCGACGCCGCGGCGCCGGGCGCGGAAGTCACCGTGAACATCAGTATTGCGCCGGCGCTCAAGGCGCGGCTCACCCGCGAGGCGCCGCTGTTCGTATTCGCCCGCGATCCCGGGGCGCAAGGCCCGCCCTTGGCCGCCAAGCGCCTGACCAGCGCAGCCATCGGCACTCAGATTCACCTGTCCGCGGCCGACTCCATGATGCCCGGCCGGGTGCTCATCAACGGTCACCAGGTCTCCATTACTGCGCGCGTGTCCTTCAGCGGACAGCCGTTGCCCGCCGCCGGCGATTTATACGGAGAACTGACCTATGATGTGGGGCACGACGGAGCACGCGATCTGGTGATCGATCGCGTCGCCGAATAAGGATCTGCATGCTGCTGAACGAGTCGCCGCCGGCCGCCGAATCGTGGTTCACACTGCGCCGCGTGAAATGGCCGGCGATGATCGCCGGTGTCGCCATCGTCGTCCTGCTCGGACTTCGCCTGAGCCAGGCGGTGAGCGCGAAGCGCGTGGCCGCCAAACCGGTCACCATACCCACCGTGTCGGTCACCGAAGTCGGCCTGGTCACGATACCGACCACCATCGAGATCATCGGCACCATCGCCGCGCGCTACGACATGCCCATCGGCGTCGAGGGCGACGCGGGCCGGATTGACGCCATCTACGTGGAAGCCGGCGAGCACGTGAAGAAGGGACAAGTGCTCGCGCGCCTCAACATGTCGGTACTGCAGCCGCAGGTTGCCAATCTGGAGGCCGCGCTCGAGCAGGCCCGCGCCGAGGCAGAGCTCGCGGACGCCGAATACCACCGTGCCGAAACGGTCGGCTCCGCCGGCGCGCTGTCGGTCGAGGAAACCCAGCGCCGAAAATCGAGTGCGGTCACCGCCGCCGCCAAAGTCAAATTCGCCGAGGCACAGTTGGCCGAGGCCGAGGCCCGCCTGGCCCGAGCCGAGATTCGAGCGCCGTCCGACGGCATCATCCTCACGCGCAACGTCGAGGTGGGGCAAACGGCGACCTCGGGGGGCGAGGCGCTGTTTCGATTGTCCGAGGGCGGCGAAGTGGAGTTGCGCGGCCAGGTCGCCGAACAGGATCTGCCGCTGCTGAAAATCGGCCAGGACGCCTCGGTGCAGCTCACCGGCACGACGCAGTCCTATGCCGGCAAGGTCCGATTGTTGGGCGCGGTCATCGATCCGCAAACCCGCCTGGGAACGGTGCGGGTGGCGCTGCAACCGGATCCGAATCTGCGCCCGGGCGCATTTGCGCGCGCGCAGGTCACGGTGAGCAATGCCGAACGGACCGTACTGCCGCAAACCGCCGTGCTCATCGACGAGAAGGGCAGCTACGTTCTGGTGGTCAACGCCGAGAACAAAGTCGAGCGGCGCGCGGTGCACGTCTCCGGCATCGTCGGCAACGGCGTCAGCATCTCCGACGGGGTCAAGGATAAGGATCGGGTGGTGGCGACCGCCGGCGCCTTCCTGCAGCAGGGCGAGATCGTCAAACCCTTGTTGAAGAATGCCGCGGCGTCATGAAGAATATTTCCGCCTGGGCCATCCGTCATCCCATTCCGCCCATCGTGCTGTTCGTGGTGCTGTTCTTCCTGGGCGTGGTGGCGTTCATTCGCCTGCCGATCAACCTGGATCCCGACATCTCCTTTCCGCTGGTCAGCGTCATCATCGCGCAGCCGGGCGCCGCTCCGACGGAGATGGAGCCGCAGATTGCGCAAAAGGTGGAAGGCTCGATCGCGAGCATCGGCAATGTGCACAACATCATCACCTACATCGTCGAAGGCTCGGTCGAAATCGACGTGGAATTTCAGATCGGGACGCCCATCGATCGGGCGGTGACGGATGTGCGCGACGCGGTGGCCAAGGTGCGCAACGACTTGCCGCAGGGCATTCTCGAACCTCAGGTGCGGCGCATCGACATCGACGGCGATGCCATCGCGTACTACGCGGTGACGACCACGTCGCTCACGCCCGAACAACTGAGCTGGTCCATCGACAACGGTGTCACCAAGCGCCTGCTCGCCGTGCCCGGCGTCGCGCAGGTGACGCGCAGCGGCGGCGTGCGCCGGGAAATTCGCGTGGAACTCGATCCCGGCCGGCTGCAAGCCCTCGGGCTCACGGCCTTCGAGGTCAACGAGCAGGTGCGGGCGCTCAATCTCGATGCGGCCGGCGGCAGGGCGGAGGTGGGCGGCGGCGAACAGGCGATCCGCGTCTTGGGCGGCGCCAAATCGGCGGAGGCATTGGCCGACACGCAGATCATGGCCCGCGGCGGCAGATCGGTGCGCTTGCGCGAAATCGCGGAGGTGCACGACGGCATCGAGGAGGTCCGCAGCATCGCGCGCCTGAACGGGCGGCCGGCCACGGCGTTCGGAGTCTACAAGGCGAAGGGCGCCTCGGATGTGAGCGTGTTCAGGGCCGTGCAGGCCGAACTGCAGAAGATTCAGACCGAGACGCCGGCGCTGCACGTGACGCTGATATCGAACACGGTCGACCACACCCTGCGCACCTATGATTCGTCGTTGAGCGCGCTGATCGAGGGGTCGATTCTCGCCGTCGCGGTCGTCTGGTTCTTCCTGCGCAACGTGCGCGCCACGGTGATCTCGGCGTTGGCCATCCCGCTGTCGGCGGTTCCCACGTTCGCTTTCATGCAGTGGATGGACTTCACCCTCAACCAGATCACGCTGCTCGCGCTGTCCCTGGTCGCGGGCGTGTTGGTGGACGATGCCATCGTCGAGATCGAGAACATCGTCAGGCACATGCGGATGGGCAAGAGTGCCTACCGGGCGGCGATGGACGCGGCGGATGAGATCGGGCTGGCCGTCGTGGCCACCTCCTTCACGATCATCGCCGTGTTTCTTCCCGTGAGCTTCATGAGCGGCATATCGGGCCAGTTTTTCAGGCAGTTCGGCCTGACCGTCGCCGTGGCGGTCTTCATCTCCCTCCTGGTGGCGCGCACGATCACGCCCGTGCTCGCGGCCTATTCATTGCGGCGCGATCTGGTCCACACCGGCGCGCACGGCGATGGTCCCATCATGGCGCGGTATTTGTCGGTGCTGCGCTGGTGCGTGGCGAATCGCTGGAAGACCATGGCCGGCGGCGCCGTGTTCTTCCTGCTGTCCATCGGAGCCATGACGCTGATTCAGCAGTCCTTCTTTCCGCCGGAGGATTTCGCGAGCTCGCAACTCAGCATCGAGGTGCCGCCGGGGGGCACGCTCGAGGATACGGCGCAGGTGTCGGCGGCGGCCGCGGCGCTGCTGCGCAAGTCGCCCGAAGTAACCGACGTGATCGAGTTCGTCGGCAACGGCGACACGGGCGAAATACGCTACGCGACCATCTACGCGAGCCTGGTCCCGCGTTCCGATCGCGCGGTGAGCCAGAAGGAATGGGAACAGCGCATGATGCCCATCGTCAATCAGGTGCCCGACGGGCACCTGAACTTCACCGGCCAAGGTCCCGGCGGCGGCCGCGACATCGAGTTCTTCCTGGTCGGCGATGACCCGCCGCTGGTCGAAAAGACCGGCCACAAGCTGCTCGAGGAAATGAAGTCGCTGAACGAGATCCGGGATCCGCAGATTCGCGGCGATCTGCCGCGTCCGGAAATCGTCGTCAAACCGCGGCTCGATGTCGCCGCCCAGTTGGGGGTCAGCGTCGAGAGCATCAGTCAGACCATCCGGATCGCCACCCTCGGCGATCTGCCGCAGAACGGCGCCAAGTTCTCCTTGGGCGACCGCCAGATTCCGATTCGCGTGAGTCTGATCGAAAGCGCGCGCCGCGACCTGGCGACCTTGGAGAATCTTCCGGTTCCGACGGCCTCGGGCTCCGCCGTACCCTTGAAGACGGTCGCCGACCTGTCGTTCGGCCAAGGCCCCTCGGTGGTGCGGCGCTACAATCAAACGCGTCGTCTGCGCTTCGAGGCGGACTTGAGTCCGGGGGTCGAGATCGGCGCGGGCACGCAGAAGATCTACAACCTGCCGACGATGAAGAACATGCCGCAGGGCGTGCGCATGGTGAAGACGGGCAATACCGAGTTCTTCCAGGAAATGATGCAGAACTTCGCGCTCGCCATCGGCGCCGGCATTCTGATGGTGCTCGCGGTTCTGGTGCTGTTGTTCGCCCGTGTATTCCAGCCCATCACCATCCTGTCGGCGCTGCCCCTGTCCATCGGCGGCGCCGCGCTGGCACTCTTGCTCACCGGCCGCCCCTTCTCCATTGCCGTGGTCATCGGATTCCTCATGCTCATGGGGATCGTCGCCAAGAATTCGATCCTGTTGGTGGATTTCGCGATCGAGGAGATGCGCGCCGGAAAATCCAGACTGGAGGCCATCCTCGAATCGGGCCACAAGCGGGCCCGGCCCATCGTCATGACGACGGTGGCGATGGTCGCCGGCATGCTGCCGGTTGCGATGGGGTGGGGCGGCGACAGTGAATTTCGATCGCCCATGGCGATTGCGGTGATCGGCGGACTGGTGACCTCCACCCTGCTGACGCTCATCATCGTGCCGGCCATCTTCACCGTGTTCGACGACGTCGAGCGCTGGATCGGACCCCGGGCCGGCAAGCTGCTGGCCGAACCGGTCGGCACGATCTCGGGTCAATTGCCGGGTCCGGCGCTCGCGCTCGGGCCCCGGCCGAGCGGCATTTTGCCCGACAAGCCCCTCGCGGCAGGAGATGGTTCCACCGACGGCGTGTAAACGCGACGGGCAGATGCGCGTTTGATCTGTCCATATGCCGGTGAAAGCCCATGTCTTGGCGCTTGCGCTGCTGCTGTCGGGGTTGCCGCCGGCCGCGCGGGCGGACCTGAATGAGGCCGTCAATTGGGCCCGCGAGCAAGGTTGCGCGCGGCCGATTCGCGCCCCGCTGCGCGACAGCCCGAAGCTGCGCCTGGCGGCGCAGGAGTTGGCGGCCGGCGCTTCCCTGCACGCGGCGTTGGCCTCCGCCGGTTATCTGGCCACCCGCTCATCGGCGGTGCATTTGTCCGGCGCGGTAAGCGACGCGCAGGCGGCCCGGACCCTGTCCATCAGCGATTGTGCCGCGCTCACCGATCCTAATCTCAGCGAGATGGGGGCGCAGCGCCGCGGCCGCGACCTGTGGATCGTGTTGGCGGCGCCGGTGGCGCTGCCGTCGAGCCGCGATGCCGAGCTCATCCGCCGCCAGATCCTCGACCTGGTGAATCGATCCCGCGAGAGCGGCCGTCGCTGCGGCAATAAAACGTATCCTGCCGTGGCGCCGCTCACCTTGAGCGCCGTGCTGACCGACGCCGCGCTGGCCCATTCGCAGGAAATGGCCGTGCACGACGAGTTCGACCACAGCGGTCGCGACGGCAGTTCACCCGCGTCGCGCGTCGCGCGGGCCGGGTACGGCAATTACCTCATCGTGGGTGAAAACATCGCCGCGGGCGCGATGACGCCGGAGGAGGTCACGCAAGGCTGGCTCGACAGTCCGGCGCATTGCGAGAACATCATGGACCCCCGCTTTTCGCAGATCGGCATCGCATTCGCGGTGAATACGGCAAGTCCGCTGCTCGTCTATTGGACCCAGGATTTCGCGGCGCCGCGCCGGCTGCACGCCGCCGGCGGCACCGCGGCTAATCCATGACGGCGTGCGAATCGGCCGGCACCTCGCGGGGTGGGGTCGTGCGCAGCAGCAGCAGCAGCGGCAGCACGGCGATCGTCAGGTACAGCATGAGCCGGAAGTCGTTGACGTAGGCGATCATGGACGCCTGCTGGGTGATCATGGCGTCGAGTGCGGCGGCGCCGGATGGCCGCGACAGATCATAGGCTGACGCCACCGCCGGATTGTTCCAGGCCGGATTGGCGTGGGTGATTCGCTCGACCAGCGCGGCATGCGTGGAAGCGGTGTTGCGCACCAACACCGTTTGCACCAGCGAGATGCCGATGCTGCTGCCGATATTGCGCACGAGACTGAAAATAGCCGTTCCCGAGGCGCGCATGGCCGGACTCAACGTGGCGAACGTGGCGGCGCTCAGGGGCACGAACACGAACCCCAGCCCGATGCCCTGGATCACTCCCGGCCAGATGATGTCGCCCTGCGACAGGTCGAGCGAATACTGCGTCATCTGCCACAGGGCCACGATCGTGATGAGAAAACCCGAGACAAGAATCAGGCGTAGATCGATTTTGCCGATGATCCGTCCCGCGATGAGCATGGCCAGCATGGTGCCGAAGCCGGACGGCGCGGTGACCAGCCCGGTGGTGGCGACCGGATAGTCGAGCAGAACCTCGAGCATGGTGGGTGTGAGCGCGCGCGTGGCGTACATCACCAAGCCGACGATGAAAATGAACAGCAGCCCCGAGACATAGTTGCGGTTCGTGAGCAATCGGTAGTCGAAGAACGAGCGGTCCGCGCGGGTGAGCGCGGTATGCGCGGCGAAGTAGGTGAATGCGACCACCATGGCGATCGCTTCGACCCACGTTTCCGTCGACGCAAACCAGTCGTTCTGTTCGCCCCGATCCAGCAGCAATTGCAGCGCGCCGATTCCCAGGCTCAATGAGGCAAATCCGAACGCGTCGAATTGGATGCGGCGCGTGGCGGGCGCCGGGCGGATGTAGCGCCAGATGCCGTAGGTCGCCAGGGCGCCGATGGGAATATTGATGAAGAACACCCACCGCCAGTTGTAGCTGTCGGTGAGCCAGCCGCCCAAGGTGGGCCCGAGAATCGGACCCACCATGACGCCCATGCCCCACACCGCCATGGCCGAACCCTGTTTGTCCGGCGGATTGATGTCCATCAGGACCATTTGCGACATCGGCACCAGCGCGGCGCCGAACACGCCTTGCAGCAGGCGCGCCGCGACGATCTGGGCCAGGGAATCGGACAGCCCGCACAGTGCCGAGGCGGCCGTGAATCCGATCACCGACACCATGAAGACGTTTTTCTGTCCGAACCGGTCGACGAACCATCCGGTCAACGGGGTGGCGATCGCCGCCGCCACGATGTACGCCGTCAACACCCACGCGATCTGGTCCTGGGAGGCGGACAGGGTGCCCTGCATATGGGGCAGCGCGACGTTTGCGATCGTGCTGTCGAGGGTCTGCATGATCGTCGCCATCATGATCGACAGCGTGATCATCTGCCGATTGAGCGGGCGGGTCACGGTGCGGCTTCGATCATGCCCTGGAGTTCTTCGAGCACACGGGTCGCCGTTGCGAGGTGGGCGGGATCGATCTTGGCAAGCAGATCCTTGCGCACCGCGACCGCTTCCGCCTTGACCTTGTCGTACAGCCGATGGCCGGCGTCGGTGACGATCACGTGCTTGATGCGCCGATCAGTGGTCGACAATTCGCGCACCACCAATCCGGATTTCACCAAGCGATCGATCATCGCCACCATGGTGGCGCCTTCCACGGCGAGCCGGTCGGCAAGTTCGGATTGCGACAGCGGCCGGCGCGCTTTCGCCGCCATGGCGATGGTCATCCAGCTCGCCTGGCTGACGCCCAAGAATTTCAGGCGCCGGTCGATGGCCTGGCGCCACGACCGTGCCGTGCCATGCAGGGCGTTGGCGAAACGTTCTTCGAGGTCGTCCATTGCAGAGTTCTCTAATAATTAGTACTCTAATTAATATAGCACAGGTCGGGCTGGTAACCCAAGGTCCGCCACGCACCGGCGCCGACCCCGGAGGATGCCTAGGAGCAGGCTAGCTTTTCGCCCAGGCCACCGTGGCGATGCCGGCGATGGTCATGGCCAGGGAGCCGATCAGGTGCACGGTGATGGTGCCCATGGCCCAGGCCATGCGCCCGCTCTGCATCAGCGTCACGACCTCGGCCGAGAAGGTGGAGAAGGTGGTCAGACCGCCGCAGAATCCCGTGCTGACGAACAGCCGCCATTCGATCGGGATGCCCGGGTTCGCCGTGAATACGGCGAGCGCCACGCCGATCACGTAGCAGCCGATGAGGTTCGCCGCCAACGTGCCGGGCGGCACGGTCGGAAAATACCGATTGAAGATCAGCGCGAGCACCCAGCGCAGCAAGCATCCGAGCACGCCGCCCACCGCCACCGCCACCATCGATCGCCACCACGTCATGCCGTAACCGTTCGTTTATCGCGCACCAATAAGTACACCGGCGCACCGAGCAGCAACAGCACCGCTCCCCATTCCACGGCCTCGCGGCCGGCTCCCACGATTGCCCAGAGCGAATAGGCGGTCGCGATCACTCCAATGACTGCGAGCGGCACCGGGCGGCCGCGTGCAGCCTTCATCTGGCCCGTCCATTGCAGCCGCAGCAGCGCCAAGGAACACAGCAAGTAGAGCACCAGGCAGGCCGTGGTCGACAGCAATATCATGAAAGTGAACACGCTCACCATGGATTTTTGGTAGTTCATCAGAATCAACACGGTGACCAAACCGCTGCTGAACAGCAGCGCGAACGTCGGCGTGTGGCGCGCCGAGTCGCGCGCGAAGACGGGCGGAAACACGCCGTTCTTGGCCATGATGTTCGGCAGCTCCCCCTGCAGCAGAATCCACCCGTTCAGTGCGCCGAAGCCGCTGATCGCCGCGAACACCGCCACCAATTTCCCGCACGCGGTGCCCCAGTAGGCGCTGGCCAGATCGACGAACGGGGCGTTCGACCGGGCGAGCGTGGCCGGCGGCACCAGCAGCAGCACGGTGGTGCACGCGACGATGCAGATGAGCGCGGTGAGCACCGTGCCGAGCAGCGTGGCCGCGGGGATGGTGCGGCCGGGGTCGCGCACCTTGCCGGCGGGGATGGTGGCCGATTCCAACCCCAGCAGGGCCCACAATGTGAGCGTCGCGGCGGCCGTGATCCCGGGCGCCGACAGCGGGATGCCCGCGGCGGCGGCCACCGTCCCCGCTCGCACGGTGATGAGGCCGAGCGCGGCCACGGCGAGCAAGGGCAGCAGCTTGAGTACGGTGGTGACGTTCTGCACCCAGCCTGAGGCCTTGATTCCGTAGACGTTCACGGCCGTCAGCGTCCACAGAAAAAACAGCGTGACCGCGGCGGACGAGCCCGGCACGCTGTCGATCCAGGGCAACAGCGGAGTCAGGTAGCTCACCGCGCCGGTGGCGATGGCGGCATTGCCCACCCAGATGGAAATCCAATATCCCCACGCCACGATGAACGCGGTGAACGGGCCGAACGCCAGATGCACATAGGCATACGGGCCGCCCGCCTGCGGGTAGGCGCGGCTGAGTGTTGCGAACACGATGGCGAGCAACACCGAGGCGCAGGCGGTCAAACCCCACGCCGCGACGCTATTCAGACCGTACGGCGCGAGCGATGCCGGCAGCAGAAACACGCCGGAACCGATGGTATTGCCCACCACCAGTGCCACACACGTCCAGAAGCCGATCAAATGCGGTCGTTTGGCGTCGTGCATCAGCGATCTGCGGAGGGCGGGACGTTGACAGATCGCATCGGGCAGATCGTAATCGCTTTGGCCGCTCGAATCAAAACGCGGGCGCGGGGCGCCGATTTGACGCGGTATCGATACACCTGCACCATACGCCGAAACGAAAGCGCCCGACCGATGAAAAATACCCATATCAAAACCGATTTGCCCGGCCCCAAGGCGCGTGAGTTGCTGGCGCGCGATGCGCTCGTGGTGTCACCCTCGTATCCGCGCGATTACCCCTTCGTGATGTCGCACGGCAAGGGAGCCGAGATCTGGGATGTGGACGGCAATCGGTTTTTGGATTTCGCGGCGGGCATTGCCGTTTGCAGCACCGGCCACAGTCATCCGGCGGTGGTGCAAGCCATCAAAGACGCGGCGGACCGGTTTTTGCATATTTCTTCGGACTATTGGCATGAAGGCCAGGTCAGGCTCGGGGAGCGCATCAACGAACTGTCGCCGATGAAACAGCCGGTGATGAGTTTCTTTGCGCAGTCCGGCACGGAAAGCGTCGAGGCGGCGCTCAAGCTCGCGCGCCATGTCACGGGCCGCGGCCGCTTCATCGGATTTCTGGGCGGCTTCCACGGCAGAACCATGGGCTCCCTGGCGTTCACTTCCAGCAAGTACACCCAGCAGAAGGGATTTTTCCCGGCCATGCCCGGGGTCACGCACGTCCCCTATCCGAACAATTATCGCCCCTTGTTCGCGGGCCCCGATCAGGGCCGCGCGGTATTGCGCTACATCGAGGAGGTGCTGTTCGTCAACAATGTGCCGGCCAGCGAAGTCGCGGCCGTCCTGGTCGAACCCATTCAAGGCGAGGGCGGCTACCTCGTTCCGCCCGACGGATTTCTGGCGGGTTTGCGCGAGCTCTGCGACCGGCACGGCATCCTGCTGATCTTCGACGAGGTGCAGTCCGGTATCGGGAGGACGGGCAGGATGTTCGCCTCGCAACACTGGGATGTGGTCCCCGATGTCATGACCCTGGCGAAAGGTTTGGGGTCCGGCATGCCCATCGGCATGGTGGTTGCCAAGCGCACCGTCATGCAGAAATGGTCGCGGGGCGCTCACGGCAACACCTTCGGCGGCAATCCGCTGTGTTGTGCGGCCGCGCTCGCGACGCTCGATCTGGTCGAGCATGGGTACTGCGAAAATGCCGCCAAGGTCGGCGATTACTTCATGGGCAAATTGCGCTCGCTCAAGGACAAGTACGGCGTGATCGGTGAAATCCGCGGCAAGGGACTCATGATCGGCATGGAACTGGTCACCGATGCCGCCAGCAAGACGCCGGCGAAGGCACTGTGCGATGCCGTCATCACACGCGCATACCACAACGGATTGATCCTGCTGTCGTGCGGACAGAGCACGGTGCGCTTCATGCCGCCCCTGATGATTCGCGAATCCGACGTCGATGAAGCCGTGGCCCTGCTCGATCACAGCATCGCCGAGGAACTGCCCGCCATGCACTCGCACGTCGCGCGCGGCGCTGCGACCGCCTGAGGGACCGCCGCGGCCGCGGCCGCCGGCGCGTCAGGGCGCCACGAGCCGGCCGTATTTCTTGAGCACCGCGCGCAGTTGCTCGTGCGGAATCGCGATCACGCGATGATCATCGGCGCCCGTCATGTCGGTGGCGGCGACCATGGCGTTGACGATGGCTTCTTCCGTCGACTCGACCGTGGCTCGAAACACCGGATCCAGCGAGTCGTTGGGCAGCATTTTGAGATCCACCACGCGCTGCGCAGCGGCGGCTGCGGAATTCGCCGTCGAAAAGGCGACGAAGATGTCGCCCGATTCGTTGCCCGAGATGCTGCCGTTGCGGCCGAGTCCCAAGGTCACGCGATGTGCGAGCCGCTTCAGTTGATGCGGCAACAGCGGCGCATCGGTCGCCACGATGACGATGATGGAGCCGTGTTCGGCGACGTCGGAGGGCATGAAGGCGTAGGGCTCGGGCGCCGGGATCTCCCGGCCGACCGGAATGCCCGCGATGCGCAGGTTGTCGCGCGTTCCGTAATTGCATTGCACCAGCACGCCCACCGTATAGCCGCCGTCCTCGGCGCGCAGGCGCCGCGACGCGGTGCCGATGCCGCCCTTGTAGCCGTTGCAGATCATGCCGGTGCCTCCGCCCACGCTGCCTTCCTCGACCGGTCCGCCGTGCGCGCCATCCAGCGCATGGAACGCATCCTCGGGCTTCACGTGAAAGCCATTGATGTCGTTGAGCCAGCCGTCCCACGTCTCGGCGACAACGGGCAGCGACCACCAGTATCCGGTGGCGTCGGCGGCGCCGTGCACGACCCGCCACTTGATCGTGGCGTCGCGCACCACGCCGACGCTGTGCGTGTTGGTCATCATCACCGGCCCCTCCAGGAACCCCGATTCCTCGATCCATGCCGTTCCGGTCATTTCGCCGTTGCCGTTCTGCGAAAACCAGGCCGCAAACACCGGATTCGAGCGGGAATCCGCGCCCCGCGGCAGGACCGCCGTGACCCCGGTGCGAATCGGCCCCGCGCCCACCCGCAGCTTTCCCGAGCCCGAGATCAGCGTGGTGTGGCCCACCCACACGCCGGCCACATCGGTGATCGCATTCAATGGCCCCGGATCGCCGTCGAACGGGATGCCGAGATCGCGGGCGCGCGGTTTCGCATCGTGCGTATCCGCGGCCTGCGACACAGCCGCCATGAGAGCGAGCGCGATAAGGGCGAGTTGGTGCGAACGGCCGGTATGAGCCACGAGTTACTCCTTCGGAAGAATCGAGGTGGTGCGCGCGCAGACTCAAGTTCCACTGCGCTGGCGCGATGGTAGACTAAGCGGATGGTGATCGGTCGAATTCGAATCGCGGCGGCATTGGGCATGGTGCTCGGCGCCCTGTTCTTCGGTGCGCACAGCGTCGCGGCCGAGGAGAAGGCTCTATTCATCTACAACTGGAACGATTTCATCGGCCCCGACACCATCCAAGAATTCGAGAAATTGACCGGCATCAAGGTGATCTACGACGTCTACGACGCCGAGGAGACCATGGAGGCGAGGCTCCTGGCGGGCGGTTCGGGTTACGACGTGGTGAGCGCGTCGACCGACTTCTTCAGCCGCGAAATCAAGGCCGGAGTGTATGTGGCATTGGACAAATCCAGGCTGCCCAACTGGAAGAATCTCGATCCGCGCATATTGGCCATTCAGGCGGCCTACGATCCCGGCAACGCGCACGCCGTGCCGTACCTGCACTCGATCAACGGCTTCGCCTACAACGTCGACATGATCAAGGCGCGCATGCCGGACGCCCCGGTGGACAGTCTGGACATGCTTTTCAAACCGGAAGTCGTGTCCAAGTTCGCCGACTGCGGCGTGACCTTCCTCGATTCGGCCGAAGACGTGCTGCAGCTGGCGCTGCGCTACCTGGGACTCGATCCGAACACCACGAACCCCAAGGACTTCGAGGCCGCCGCGGCGATGCTGATGAAAGTGCGGCCCTATATCCGGTCGTTCGACTCCTCCGAATACATGAACGGACTCGCCAACAAGGAGGTGTGCGTCGCGATGTCCTGGTCGAGCGACTATGCGATGTCGAGCGCACGGGCCCGCGCCGTCGGGGTCAAGTTGAACCTGGCGTTCACCGTGCCCATGGAGGGCGCCAACCAGACGTTCTCCTCGCTGCTCATCCCCGAGGGCGCCCCTCATCCGCAAGCCGCCTATCAATTCATCAATTTCATCTTGCGGCCCGACATCATCGCCGCGATCACCAATTCGATCTTCTACGGCAACGACAACATCGCCTCGCGGCCCTTGATCGATCCGCATATTCTCAACGATGTGACGCTCTATCCCACGCCCGAGATCGAGAAGCGGCTGTACCGCTCCGCGGAAGTTACCGCGGCGACGGAACGCATTCGCACTCGTACCTGGACCCGCGTCAAGACCGCCGAATAGCGAAACCTTGAAGGACAGCAATGAACAGAATCGTCAGTTTCCGGCGGATGGAAGACGGTACCCGCGAGGATTATCAGCTGCTGGATGAATACGAGCGCGAGTTCACGCGGCGGCTGCCCGATCGCTTGTTGGGCGCGTTGCGGCGGCTCGATGATTCCCTCGAGGGATATCCCGTGAGCCGCCTGGAGCATTCGCTGCAGGCGGCCACCCGTGCGCTCAAGGACGGCGCCGACGATGAACTCATCGTCGCGGCGCTCATCCACGACATGGGCGATGAGATGGCTCCCTACAACCATGCGGCCATCGCGGCGGAGATTCTGCGGCCGTATGTGCGACCGCAAGTGACGTGGATCGTGGAACAGCACGGGCTGTTCCAAAGCTATTACTTTGCCCACCATAGCGGCGGCAACCGCGACGGGCGCGACAAATTTCGCGATCACCCCTGGTACACGGCCTGCAAGGATTTCTGCGCGAATTGGGATCAATGCTCCTTCGATCCCGCATATCCATGGGAGCCGCTCGCCCGCTTCGAACCTCTGTTGCGCGAGATTTTTACGCGCCCGGCGCACGATCCCCGCTTCGTCCTCAAGGCCGGCATCCAGCCCTCTTAGCCTCAAAGGACGGGGTCTAGTTTAGCCATCTTAGCCTGAAAGGACGGCGTCGCCGCGACGCCGTAGATCCGGCGCGAAGCGCCTGGGAATATCCGGCGCGCAGCGCCTGGGAATAGCGCCTAGAGATACGCGCAGCCCCTAGACATGTTGGGCCATTTGCGCGTCGGCGAGCCGGTTGCGTTCCGCACGGCGCATGAGGTACCCGGCAAACAGCACGCAGGCGCCGACCAGGCAGATGATCAGGCTGGCGAGGGCGTTGACGTCGGGGCTGACGCCGAGTTTGACCTTCGAAAAGATCACCATGGGCAACGTGCTCGCGCCGGGACCGGATACGAAGCTCGAGATCACCAGGTCGTCGAGCGACAGGGTGAAGCTCAGCAGCCAACTCGACGCCAGCGCCGGCGCAATGCCGGGCAACGTGGTGTCCATGAAGGCGCGCACCGGGCCGGCGCCGAGATCCATGGCGGCTTCCTCCAGCGACCGGTCGGCGGTTTGCAGGCGCGATTGCACGGTGATCGTCACGTAGGCGGTGCAAAACGCGATGTGCGCGATGACGATGGTGGTGAAGCCGCGATGCGGCCAGCCGAGCAGATGCAGCATGGACACGAACAGCAGCAACTGCGTGATGCCGGTGATGATCTCCGGCATCACCAGCGGGGCGTTGACCATGCCGGTGAGCAGCAGGCGGGTTGGGAATACCTTGAACCGCACCAGGGATATGGCGGCCAGCGTGCCGAGGATCACCGCGCCGGTGGAGACGACCACGCCTATTTTCAGCGACAGCCAGGCGGCATCGAGGATTTGATCGTTATGCACGAGCTGCGTGTACCAGCTCGTGGAAAAGCCGCCCCACACGCTCACCAGGGCCGACGCATTGAACGAGTAACCGATCAACACCAGGATCGGCACGTAGAGCACCGCGATGCCGACGCACAGGATCGAGATCAAGAGCGGCGACACGCGCTCGCTCACGAGGGCTCCATGGTGCTGTAGTGCTGGTAGAGGGCGATGGGTCCCACCAGCAGCACCAGGAAGGCGATGGCCACCGCCGAGGCCACCGGCCAGTCGCGGTTGCCGAAGAATTCATCCCAGAGCACGCGGCCGATCATGAGATTATCCGGGCCGCCCAGCAGCGTGGGGATGACGAATTCGCCGATCGCGGGAATGAACACCAGCATCGAACCGGCAATCACTCCGGGCATGGACAGCGGCAGGGTCACGTCGATGAAAGTGCGCCACGGCGGGCTGCCCAGGTCGCCGGCCGCCTCGAGCAGCGAGGTGTCGAGCTTCTCCAAGGTCGCGAACAGCGGTAGCACCATGAAGGGCAAGTACGAATAGATGATGCCGAGGTACACCGCGAGCGTCGTGCGCATGATCTGCAGCGGCTGGTGGATGACGCCGAGCCACAGCAGCGCGGTATTGAGCAGCCCGGTCTCGCGGATGATGCCCTCGAGCGCATACACTCGCAGCAGAAACGAGGTCCAGAAGGGCAGAATGATGATGAGCAGGAGGATGCTTTGCGTGCTCTTCGAGGTCCGCGCGATGGCGTAGGCCATCGGATAGCCCAGCGCCAAACAAATTAGCGTGGAAAAAAAGGCCGTTTTTAGCGAATATAAATACGAAAGGCCATACACTTCATCCGTGAACAGATATTTGAAGTTGCCGAGGTTCAAGGTCAGGTGCACGTGCCAATCCGGGCTCACGGAGATGATGTCCGTGAACGGAGGGACCCTCACCGCGGTGTCGGCAAAGCTGATGACCAGAGCGAATCCGAAAGGAATGAAGAAAAAGACCAGGAGGAATCCGAGCGGCGGCAGGATGATGAGCCATTTGCCGTGGCGCTTCATCCATTCGCCGCTCGAGAATTCGCGCAGGCCGCGGCGCGGCGGCGCGTCAGCCGAACCCGGGAACTTCATATGAGGCCGCGAAAAAAAACCCATAAGGACGCGTCCGGCGCGCCCCGCGCCCGCAAGACGCGCAGCCGGCAGCGCCAGCGGCTGATCGACGCATGCATATCGGCGTTGCACATCTACGGTCCGTCACGAACCACCGTGGAAAAAGTCGTGGCGATTGCAAAAATGTCACCTGGCATTGTCCGATTCTACTTCGACTCCAAAGCCGCCATGTTGGTCGCATCGCTGCAATTCCTCGCCGCCGAATTCGAGGAACGGCTGTTGGTCCCGGTCAAGAAGCTCAAGTCGACGCCCATCGCCGCGCTCGAACGCATGGTCGATCTGTATCTCGACCCCGACATTGCCAGTCCCCGCAAGGTCTCCGTTTGGTATGCATTTTGGGGCGAGGCGAGTTCCCGGCAGGAATACTACGACATTTGCGGACAGAAGGACGAGAGCTTCGCCGCTTTGGTCCGCGAACTCATCGAAAGCCTGATCATCGAAACCGCGCAGCCACAGCTCGACCCCGACGGAATCGCTCTCGGACTCATCGGGGCGCTGGAAATCCTCTGGCAGGATTTCGCCTTTCGGACGGAGCGAAACATCGATCGCGCCGCGGCCAAGGGGCGTTGCATGGCGTATCTGCGTTCGGTCTTTCCGGGCGCGTTCCCGGCGGCGGACGACCTCGCGGCGGCGCGCGCGGCGCGGCCGGCAGCCCGCGGGCGATTGGCTGGATGGGCGTACGCCGATGCGCGCATCCACGCCCTGGAGCGCGAGCTGCTGTTCAAGAACGCCTGGTCGGTGGTGGGACATGAATCCCAGATCGCACGCGCCGGGGAATTTCTCTGCATCGACAACGGCGCCGAACGGCTGCTCGTGGTGCGCGACGCCACGGGGGCCGTGCATGCGCTGCGCAATAGCTGCCCCGAGTCCCCGCATGCGCTGCTGTCGAGCCGCAGCGGCCGCCTCGAGGCGGACATCGAGTGCAAGCGGCATGGGCTGCATTTCTCCTGGGATGGCCGCTGTACCACGGGGTCGGGACGAACGGACTTGAGCATTCTTGATTTGGCGCCGGTGGGCGGGTTGCTGTTCGCGCGGCCGGCCGCCCGCGACCGGTCGCTCGATGAGCCGGCGCCCGAAACATGGTTCGACACGCCGCCGCCGCAGGGTTTGACGATGCTCGGCCCGGTCATCGAGTTGACGGTGGCCGCCGATTGGAAGGTCGTGGTCGAACAATGGCTCGAGTCGTGCGCCGGGGATGCGGTCCCGGACGGGACGCACCACGGCGCGGCGCCATACGCGCCGAGCGCCGCGCCCGAGGGCGCAGTTTGGCGCAGCGCGGCCGCGGGCGGCTCGGCGTGGAGCGCCCGCCGCTACCGCAAGCTCATGGAACGCAGCCCGGCGGGCGCCTGGCGCCGTCAATTCATCGCGCCCAATCAGTTGCTGGAAACCCGACCCGACGGTCTGGCGGTGGTGCAAGCCATCCCCGTCGCGCCGGGCCGCTGCCTGGTGCGCCGCCTCGATTACACCGCGCTCGCGCCGGGCGCGCCGGCGGTTGCGGCACTGTATCTTGCGCGGCGCTTGGCCCCTTATGCACGGCGGACGACGCTCGAAGCCGCCGAATCCATCCAAGAGGGTACGGTCGAATTCGGTTATCAAGTGGCGCCCGGCGCGCCGACGTCGGCCGCGGTCGCCTGGTTTCGCAATCAACTCGCCGCCCGCGTTCCGGCCCTGGCGCGCCAGCGTGCGCCGACCGATAATTGAAAATTCTCTATACTGGCGACCTTCGCGACGAACACTGAACGGGAGAGATTCATATGACCCTCGCATCCTTGAGCACCAGCGACTGGCATGCGCGCGCCAAGAGCGTGCGTTACGAGACGGGACATTTCATCGACGGCAAGCCGGTGGATTCCGTGGGGAAGGGCCGATTCACCGTGGTCAATCCGGCCACCGGCGCGCCGCTGTGCGAAGTGAGCGCCGGCACCGCCGCCGACATCGATCTGGCCGTCGCGGCGGCGAAACGCACTGTCAAATCGCGCGTCTGGAGCCGCATGGCGCCCCGCGACCGCATGGCCGTGCTGGCGCGCTACGCGCGGCTGATCGATGAGAATACCGAGCGCTTCGCGCTGCTCGACACGCTCTGCATGGGCAAGCCCATTGCCGACATGGTGAACATCGACGTGCCGTCGGCGGCGAAGAATTTCGCCTATTTCGGCGAACTCATCGACAAGATCGACGGCGCCGTGACGGCCACCGCACAGGATGCGTTTCATTATATTTTGCGCGAGCCGCTGGGGGTGGTGGGTTGCGTCGTGCCGTGGAACTACCCGCTGCTGATGGCCGCGTGGAAAGTCGCGCCGGCCCTCGCGGCCGGCAATTCGGTGGTGTTGAAACCCGCGGAACAGTCGCCGCTGTCGGCGCTGCTGATGGCTCAATTGTTCGTCGAGGCGGGCGGTCCGTCGGGCGTGTTCAACGTGGTGAACGGTTTGGGCGAAACCGCGGGCGCCGCGCTGGCGCTGCACAACGATGTTGCCAAGATCGCCTTCACCGGTTCGACGGAGATCGGCAAGCAAATGCTGATCTACGCCGGCCAATCCAACATGAAGCGCGTGGCGCTGGAATGCGGCGGCAAGACGCCGCAGATCTTTCTCGCCGACCTGCCCGACATGGACACCGCCGTCACCTATGCCATCAATGGCATCTACGGCAACATGGGCGAGGTGTGCAACGCCGGATCGCGGCTGTTGATCGATCGTCCCATCGCGGAGGAATTCATCGCCCGGTTCATCGAAAAGGGCAAATCGGCCTACAAGGCCGGCGATCCGCTTGATCCCTCCACCAACCTCGGGCCGCTGGTCACCGCATCGCACCGGACGCGGGTGATGAACTACATCACCCGCGGCAAGAGCGAGGGGGCGCGCCTGGCGTTCGGCGGCAATGCGCCGGACCTGGCCGGCGCCTACGTGAATCCGACTCTGTTCACCGGCGTGACCAACCGAATGACCATTGCCCAGGAGGAGATCTTCGGGCCGGTTGCGGCCGCGATCGAAATCGACGGCATTGCCGACGCGTTGGCGGTCGCGAACGATTCGATCTACGGGTTGGCGGCCTCGGTATGGACGCGCGATCTGACGGTGGCCCACAAAACGGTCCGGGATCTGGAGGCCGGCGTCATCTGGGTCAATTGTTTCGACCACGGCGACATGACCCAGCCGTTTGGCGGCTACAAGCAATCCGGCCAAGGCCGCGACAAGTGCCTGGAGAGCTTGATCTCCTATACGCAGACCAAGTCGGCGTGGATCCATTTGGGCTGATTGCCGGCACGGGCGCCGTGGCGGACTGCCACCGCGCCCGTCGCAGGGCGTGCCGGCCGCACCCGGTCAGGCAAATTGTTTCGGCGCCGTCGGCAGCTTGAACTCCGGGATCCGCTTGCGCAGCAGCTCGTGGAATTCGAGCATGCAGCCTTCGAGCTGCGACAGCGGGCCGGGTTTATAACTGCTCGAGGCGAGGCCCCGCTGCACGCGCTCGCACAGCCATTTGTCCTCGTTGTTCACCGAGTCGTTGATGCGGCTGCTCAGGAATCGGACGGCGCGCATCTCCCGGGTCGTAGTCGGCAAGCCGAACACCGCGCCGCGGATGATGCATTTTCCGGGGCCCGCGGGCAGCACTTGGAAGAAATCCATCTGATCCGGGTACACATCGATGCCCAAGTTCGGCAGGGCGCTGTAGAACCGCCAGACGCGGCGCTGATCCTCGGGCAAATGCGCCACCGCGCGTCCGATCAAGGATTGATACAGGCCCTCGCTCCAGCGCGGCGAGCGCTTGTCGCGAAGCCAGCTCGAGCCCCGGGCCACGCCCGGCACCGTCGCTTGATCCTCGTAGTCCGGAGTGAACATGCGGTACAGCCCCGGGTGTCCGATGGGCACGTGGTAGGACTCGAGGTAGTTGTCCATCGCGATCTTCCAATCGACATTCCAGACGTCCGAGGAGATCGGGCTCAAGGGCACCATGTCCTCGCAGCGATAGGCCGCGAGCTCCTCGCCGAGCTTGCCCCACATCTGCGACACGGGCGGGGGGGGGCCATATTCGGAGTCGGGCGCGAGGCACACGAACACGAAACCAAAGGCAATATCGGTGCGCACCGGGCGCAGTGAGTGCTCCGCGCGGTTGAGCCCAGGGAAACTCTCCTTCACGGGCATGCCGATCAGCGCGCCGTCGTGACGATAGGTCCAGCCGTGATACGGGCAGGTGAGGGTCGCCGGGCAGTTACCGGCGCCGTCCAACAGGCGTGCGCCGCGGTGACGGCAGACGTTGTGGTACGCCCGGACGGATCCGTCACGATCCCGCAGCACCAGCACGCTCTCGGGGCCCAAATCGAACGTCGCATAATCGCCCGTCTTGGGAATCGAATTGAGGTGACAAACGATCTGCCAGCTCGGCATGAGAATCCGTTCGCGTTCGAGCCGCGCGAGTTCCGGATGGCTGTACACCCACGCCGGCAGGGCGTGCGGCAACGCGGTATCGGCATCCTTGGCGAGCGTCGCGGCGGACAAGCTGTTCATCGCGGTTTCTCCGTCACGGTTATATGATCGTTTAATTTACGCCGGTTGCTCGCAATTTGGCAAGTGAGGGCACTGCAACACGATTATTTAGGCCTAAATGTCGCGGATCAGCCGCCACGAAGCGGCGCGCGCGGCGCCCCGCCGGACCGAAACTATATGGTCATATAAAAAAAGTGGACGCCCCGCGCGGCGAATGGTAGGTTTCCTCCATTCGCAACCCGCTCGAACCACCCACCAACAACTTCAGGGGACGCCATGGCGAGAAATCTCTCCAACAGCAACGCACATTTCAAGCGCGCCGTGACGCGGCTGCCGTTGGGCGTCGCCTCCAATTTCCGCTACTGGGGTGAGGAGCGGACCATCTATGTGAAACACGGCAAGGGCGCGCGCATCGTCGACCTCGACGACAACGTGTACGTCGACTACCGCATGGGCTACGGGCCCGCGATTTTGGGATATGCCGACGAGCGCGTCGACGCCGCGGCCCGCGCGGGCATGGAGGTGGGCGGTGTGTTCGCGCTGTCGACGGAGCGTGAATTGAAGGTTGCCGAGCGCATCTCGAAAATGGTGCCGGCGGCCGAGCTGGTGCGTTTTTCGAATTCCGGAACCGAAGCGGTGATGGCGGGTTTGCGCCTCGCGCGCGCCTTCACGGGCAAGGACGATTACGTCATTCTGGAGGGCAGCTATCACGGTTTGTTCGATGCCGCCATGTGGTTCACCCCCATGGACAAGTGGTCGCAGGTGGGCGATCCGGAGGTAAGGCCGTACAGCGAAGGCGTGCCGGTCAGCACCAAGAGCTTCGCGCATTTCGTGCAGGCCAACGACGCCAATCAGCTCGAGGACGTGTTCAAGCGCCATGCGCAACGCATCGCCTGCATGCTGATCGAGCCGATCATGGGCAACTGTCTGGGCATCGCGGCCGAGCCCGAGTATCTGCGCGCCGCGCGCGAGCTCTGCGACAAGCACGGCGTGGTGTTGCTCATCGACGAGGTCAAGACCGGCTTCCGCGTCGCGCGCGGCGGCGTCCAGGAACTGTATGACGTCAAGGCCGACTTGTGCACGTTCGCGAAGGCGATGGGCAATGGCTATCCGATCTCGGTGCTCGCGGGGCGCGAACAGATCATGCGCAAGCTTGGCCGCGGCGTGGCGCACGGCGGCACCTACACGGCGCATTCCGTATCCCTGGCGGCCGCCGACAAGTGTCTCGAAATCCTCGACGAAACGGACGCCCTGGAGCGGGTTGCCGATTACGGCACGCGGCTGCGCAACGGCATGCGCGCGATTTTGTCGGCGCGCGGTATCGCGCACAGCTTCGTCGGGCATCCGTCGATGAGCGGTCTGTATTTCGCGCATGAGCCGCCGCGCAATTACCGCGCATGGAAGAGCAGCGACTACTCGTTCTACGATGCCATGGCCCAGGTGTTGCACGACGAGGGCGTGCTGTGCGAACCCGACTCGCGCGAACCGTGGTTCGTTTCCGCCGCGCACGATGCCTCGTGCCTCGCCGACACGCTGGAAGGGTTCGAGATCGCGGTGGATGCGACGCTGCGCTCGAGCGGCGCGACGCACAAAGTACCGGCTTGAGCGCCGCCGCAGCGGTCCCGGCTTCGGCGCGGAGTCCGAAGGACCTCGACGCCATCATCGTCGGAGCCGGCCACAATGGGCTGGTGACGGCGTGCTATCTGGCGCGCGCCGGATTGAAGGTGCTGGTGCTCGAGCGCAATCCCTTCATCGGCGGAGCCGCCGTCAGCCGCAAGCTCTACAAGGACTTCACGTACTCGAATTGCTCCTACGTGTGCAGCCTGCTGCGGCCGGAGATCATGCGCACCCTGGAGCTGCCGAAATTCGGTCTGCAGGTCATTCCGTATGAGGGCGGCTGCACCATGATGCGCGACGGCGGCCATCTTGCGCTCTATGACAACCACGACGCCCTGCGCCGCGAGATTTCGCGTCATTCGAAGCGGGACGCGGAGGCGTACGACCGTTACTCGCGGGACGTCATGCGGCAGTGCAAGTTCATCAAGCCGCTGCTGATGCGCGAGCCGCCCGACCCGACCTCGTTCAAGCCCCGCGACATCCAGGAGCTACTGTATCTGGGCAAGCGCTTCCACGGCCTCGGCGGCGAGCGCATGTACGATACGCTGCGCTTCTGGACCATGAGCGCCGCCGATTTTCTCGACGAATACTTCGAAAGTGAAATCGTCAAAGCGCATTTTGCCGGCAGTTCCATCATCGGCACGGCGCTCGGGCCGCGCTCGCCCGGGACCGCCTACGTGTTGCTGCACCATTACATGGGCGACATCGACGATACCGTCGGGGCCTGGGGGTTTGCGCGCGGCGGCATGGGTGCGATCAGCAACGCATTGGGTGCCTCGCTGCAGGCGAGCGGCGGCGCCGTGCGCACCGGCTCGCCGGTGTCGCAGATCCTGGTCAAGGGAGGGCGGGCCGCCGGCGTCGTGCTCGAGGACGGGGAGGAGATCCGCGCGCCGCGGGTGATATCGAATCTCGACGTGCGCCGCACGTTTTTGAAGACCATGGCCGCCAAGGACCTGCCCGATGAGTTCTTGAAACAGGTCGCGAACTTCAAGATCCGCGGCTCCTCCGGCAAGCTCAACATCGCGCTCGACGGGTTGCCGAGCTTCCCGGCCATACCGGCGGGGTCGCCTTCCACGCGCGGCGACATGCACGTCACCGACACCATCGAAATGATGGAGCGTGCGTACGACGACTGGAAAGAGGGCCGTTGGTCGCGGGCGCCGTATATCGACATGCTGATTCCGACCCAGATCGACCCCAGCATGGTGCCGAACGGCAAGCACTACATGTCGGTGTTCGTGCAGTATTGTCCGTATGAACTCGCGGACGGGGAATGGACCGCCGCCAAGCGGCAGGCATTCGGCGACACCGTCATCAACACCATCGCGCAGCACAGTCCGGATTTCAAGGCGCTGATCCTGCACGCCGAGATCCGCACGCCGTGGGACATCGAAAACGAGGTCGGACTCACCGAGGGGAATATTTTTCAGGGCGAGTTGACCATGGATCAGCTGCTGTTCAACCGCCCGGTACCCGGCTACGCGCAGTATCGTTCGCCGGTGCGCGGCGTGTACATGTGCGGCTCGAGCACGCACCCGGGCGGCGGGGTGATGGGCGCGCCGGGCGCCAACGCCGCCCGCGCCGTGCTCAGAGATCTCGGGAAGGCGCACTGACGTGGCGCAGCCAACCGCGCCGGCGCGCTACGATTGCATCGTGATCGGAGGCGGCCATAACGGTCTGGTGTGCGCCGCCACGCTGGCGCGCGGCGGGCGCAAGGTGCTCGTCCTGGAGGCTCGCCCGCAGGTCGGCGGCGCCGCCTCGACGCGCGAATTCGCGCCCGGATTTCAGGTCTCCGCCTGCGCGCATCTGCTGCACCTGATGCCGGTCGATCTGATCCGCGAACTCGAGCTCGAATCGCACGGCCTGCGTTGGTCGGCGCGCGCCATGCCGACCACGGCGTTGCTTCCGGGCGGCACGCCGCTCGCCGTGAACGGCAGCGGGCTGTCCACGGCCGATGCCGCGGCCTACGCGGCCTACGGCGCACGCATGCGCCGCTTCGCCCAGGCCCTGGCGCCGCTGCTCGCGAGGGTGCCGCCGCGGCTGGGAACGGCGGATTGGTCGGATCGCCGGGCCCTGCTCGGCCTCGGTTGGCAGATCCGCAAGCTCGGCCGGCGCGACATGCGCGAGTTGCTGCGGATCGGCGGGATGAACGTCTTTGATCTGCTCGAGGAGCATTTCGAGTCCGACCTGCTCAAGGGCGCGCTCGGTTTCGATGCCGTGCTCGGGACGAATTTCGGTCCGCGTTCTCCGGGAACGGTGTTGACGCTGCTGTACCGGTTGGCCGCGGAGTACGCGGGGGGCGCGGCCGCTTTGTCGCAACCGGCGGGCGGCATGGGCGCCGTCTGCGACGCGCTCGCGAAATCGGCGGCCCGGGCGGGCGCCGTCATCCGCACGGCATCGCCGGTGGCTCGGATTCTGGTCGAGGCGGATCGGGCCGTGGGCGTGCAATTGGAGTCGGGCGAACGGATCGCAGCCGCGGCGGTGGCGTCGAGCGCGGATCCGAAGACCACGTTCTTGAAGCTGCTCGGCGCGCGGCACCTCGACACCGGGTTCGTGCGCCGCGTCCGGCATTTTCGCGCGCAAGGGCTGGCCGCCAAGCTGCACCTTGCGTTGGACCGCGAGCCGCGCTTCATCGGCGTCGATGCCGCAGTCTCAGCGGGCCGATTGCTGCTGGCCCCGTCGTTGCGTTACCTCGAGCGGGCGTACAATCACGCCAAATACGGGGAGTATTCGGCCGCTCCGGCGCTGGAGGTGACGGTGCCCACCATCAATGATCCCGGGCTGGCGCCGCCCGGCAAGCACGTGCTGTCGGCCATCGTGCAATACGCGCCCTATGCGCTCAAGGCCGGCTGGCCGAATGAGCGGCAGCGATTCACCGACCTGTGCATCGATATGCTGGAGAGCGTTGCGCCCGGGCTGCGCGGCAGCGTGCTCGGCGCGCAATTGCTGACGCCGGTCGACATCGAGCGCGAGGTCGGCATCGACGGCGGACACTGGCATCACGGCGACTTGGCATTCGATCAATTCTTCATGGTGCGGCCGGTGCCGGGCGCCGCGCAGCATCGCACGCCGCTGCCCGGCTTGTTGCTCTGCGGCGCCGGGTGCCACCCGGGAGGCGGCGTCATGGGCACGGCGGGCCGCAACGCCGCCAAGCAACTCATGAGACCGGAGGCCGCATCATGAGCCCTGCGAAAACCCCCGCAGCGCACTTCCGGCAGCCGCTGCTGGAGACTCCGTTTCACGCCCGTGCCAGGGAGCTGAGCCAGGTCGACAGTTTCGTCGCCTGGGCCGGGTATACGACGGTCGATGTGTTTACGACGGTCGAACAGGAGTATTTCGCGATCCGCAACGCGACGACGCTCTATGATTTGACGCCCATGGTGAAGTATCGAATCGGCGGCCCGGATGCCGTGCCGTACTTGAATCGCCTGGTGACCCGCGATCTCGCGAAACTCAAACCCGACCGCGTCGCGTACTGCGTGTGGTGCAACGATGCCGGGCATCTGATCGATGATGGCACCGTATTTCGCCTCGGGGAGACCGATTTTCGGCTCTGCACGGCCGAGCGGCAGATCGATTGGCTGCTCGACTCCGCCGTCGGATTCGACGTGCAAATCGCCGAAGTCACCGAGGACATTGCGGCGCTCGCCGTGCAGGGACCCACATCCTGCGCCGTGCTGACGGCAGCCGGCCTCGCGGGCATCGATCGTTTGAAGCCCTTCGAGATCGGCTATTTCCGCATCGACGGGCGCGCGCTCACCGCATCGCGCACCGGCTTCACCGGCGACCTCGGCTACGAATTGTGGATGGCGCCGCAAGATGCCGAGGCGGTCTGGGATGCCCTGATGCTGGCGGGGCGCTCGCGGGGCATCCGCGCCATCGGGTCGCAGGCGCTGAACATTGCGCGACTCGAGGCCGGATTCATCAGCCCGAACGTGGATTTCGTTTCCGCCGAACATACCATTCGCACCGGCCGGGACCGCTCGCCGCTGGAATTGGGGCTTGCCTGGCTGGTCGACTTCGAGAAGGGACATTTCAACGGCCGCCGCGCGCTGCTCGCCGAGCGCGAGCGGGGCCCGCGCCGGCAGCTCGTCGGACTGGACATCGCCGGCAACAAGCCCGCGCACAATGCGCTTCTCTATGCGCGGGCCGACGGGAAGCGCGAGGTCGGCAGCGTCAGTTCGGCGGCCTGGTCGCCGACTTGCAAGCGCAACATCGCGCTTGCTATGGTCGAGGCGCCGTTCCTCCAGTTGGGATCGACGGTGTGGGCGGAAATCTATCTTAGCCGTGAACTCGTGTGGGAGCGCCGTATGTCGCGTGCCGTGGTGGTGGAGCGCCCGTTCTTTGCGCCGAGCCGGCGGCGCGCAACCCCGCCCGCCGAGTTCTAAGCGCGTGTTGTCGACGCAGCAGAAATCCCTCGCCGACCGGCCCTGGCTCGATCCCGAGGCCAAGCCGCAGATCGTCATCGAGGGCATCAACAAGACCTTCGGCGCATTCACCGCCGTCGACAGCGTCAGCTTGAGAATCTTCAAGGGCGAGATGTTCGCCTTGGTCGGAGCCTCCGGGTGCGGTAAAACCACGCTGCTGCGCATGCTCGCCGGGTTCGCCAGCCCGACCGGGGGGCGGATCTTGATCGAAGACGTGGATATGACCAAGGTGCCGCCGCACGAGCGGCCGGTCAACATGATGTTCCAGTCCTACGCGCTGTTTCCGCACATGACCGTCGAGCAGAACGTGGGATATGGCTTGCGCCGCATGTCGATCGAGCCCGCCGCCCGGCACAAGCGCGTCACCGAGGCGCTGGAGATGGTGCAGCTCGGATCGCTCGCGAAGCGCAAACCCCACCAACTCTCGGGCGGACAGCGCCAGCGCGTCGCGCTGGCGCGCGCGCTGATACGCCGGCCGAAGGTGCTGCTGCTGGACGAGCCGTTGAGCGCCTTGGACAAGAAACTCCGCGAACAGACGCAATTCGAGCTGATGAACATCCAATATCAGGTCGGCATCACGTTCGTGTTCGTCACCCACGATCAAGACGAGGCCATGGCGCTGTCCACGCGCATCGCCGTGATGAACCGGGGCCAGGTCCTGCAGGTGGGCACGCCGTCCGAAATCTACGAATTTCCGCAGAGCCGCTTCGTTGCCGATTTCATCGGCACCACCAATCTCTTCGAGGGCACGGTGAGCGGCAGCGAGCCCGGACACATCACGGTGCGCAGTGCGGAAGCCGGTTGCGACCTGGTGGTCGACGAGATAGGACGCTTCGGCAGCGGTCAGCGCGTGTGGGTCGCCCTGCGCCCGGAGAAGATACGCCTGAGCAAGCAGCCGGTCGAGGGCGGGATGAATCAGATCAAGGGCGTCGTATGGGAGCTGGGCTATCTCGGCAACCGCTCCACGTATCGCATCAAGACGGATACCGGCAAGCTGGTGACCGTGTTCGCGCAGAACGACCGCCGCACCTCCGAGTGGTCGATCGATTGGAGCGATGAGGTCTATCTCAGCTGGTCGGCCAACGGCGCCGTCATTTTGCAGCAGTGAGCAGGGCATGGCACACGCGTTGACACGCGCGCCGGTCCGCGGCGCCGCGGCGCTGGCGCGGTTCGCTCTTCGGCTGTTGCTGGCGCTGTCGATCGGCACGGCGGCGCTGCCGGGGGCGGCGGCCGCGGCTGCGCCGCACAAAACACGCACCGTGGTGCTGATCGTGAGCGACGGGTTGCGCTGGCAGGAGATCTTTACGGGGGCTGAGGAAGATTTGCTCAACGAGAAGTCGGGCGGCAGCTGGGTTGGCGAGCAGGACCTGCGCGCGCGCTACTGGCGGGCGGGCGCCGCCGAGCGGCGCGCGCTGCTGTTCCCGTTCTTGTGGGGAACCGTCGCAAAGCGCGGGCAGATCTACGGTAACCAAGCCCTGGGCAGCGTTGCGCACGTGACCAACGGCAAGGCGTTTTCCTATCCCGGGTACAACGAAATGAGCACGGGGTACCCCAATGATGCCATCGACAGCAACGAATTCGGGCCCAACCCGACCCCGACCGTGTTCGAGTGGCTGAACAAGGATGACGAGCTGCGCGGCCGCGTCGCCATTTACGGCACCTGGGGCGCGTACGAGGACATCTTCAACAAAAAGCGCAGCGGGCTGGTGATGCAGACCGGCTGGACGCTGGCGCCGAAGGCGCACGAGACGCGCCGCGATGCGCTGCTGCGCGAGCTGTTCGAGACCAGCACGCGGTTCGACGAGGAGGATTGCCCGAATTCGCTGCTCCAGGTGCTGACTCTGGATTACGTGAAGTCCGGCATGCCGCGCGTGTTGTTCGTGGGATACGGCGAGACGGACAACTGGGCCCATCAGGGGCGCTACGATTTGGTGCTCGACAGCGCGCACCGCTTCGACCATTTCGTCGGGCAGCTGTGGGATACCATGCAGGCCATGCCGGAGTATCGCGGCACCACGAGCTTCCTCATCACGACCGATCACGGCCGCGGCAGCGGCCTGGTGGAATGGAAGGAGCACGGGGTGGAGGAGAAGGGCTCCGAGAACATCTGGATTGCCGCAATCGGGCCCGACACCGCCGCGCTCGGCGAACGCACCCGGGTCGGGCCGGTGACGCAGGCCCAGATAGCGGCCACCGTGGCGGCCCTGATCGGCCGGGATTACCACGCGGCCGTTCCCAAGTCGGCGCCGCCCATAGCGTCGGTACTGGCGCCGCAGTAACCGGATCCGGCGCGCGCGGGCGGGCGCTTGCCGCGGATTTTTATATTATACTGATAACATTACAAAGATCGGTGCGCCCTGCGAGGATGTCATGAGGAATGTCAAAACACTTGGCCTGTTGGGAACCGGAGTCATCGGCGGCGGCTGGGCGGCGCGGGCGCTGCACTTCGGCGTCGACGTCGTCGCCGCCGACGTGAAGCCGGAAATGGAAGCGTGGATACGCGGTGCGGTCGCGAACGCCGAGCCGGCGCTGGCGCGCTTGACGTCCGCGCCGTTGCCTGCCAAGGGCAGGTTGACGTTCACGACGGACCTGCGCGTCATGGCGCAGCAAGCCGATTTCATTCAGGAAAACATCCCGGAGCAGCTCGCGCTGAAACAGCGCATGTTGGCGGAAGTGAGCCGCTACGCCGGCCCCGACGTGCTCATCGCCTCGAGCACCTCGGGTCTCACGCCCACCGATTTGCAGCGCGACATGGTGGCGCCCGAGCGGTTTCTGGTGGCGCACCCGTTCAATCCGGTGTACCTGCTGCCGCTGGTCGAACTGGTGGGCGGAGCGAGGACGGCGCCGGAGGCGCTCGAGGCCGCGGCGCGATTCTTCACTTACATCGGCATGCATGCGCTGAAGGTGCGGCGGGAGGTGCCGGGGCATTTGACCGATCGATTGCAGGAAGCCATCTGGCGCGAAATCCTGCATATGGTGAACGACGGCGTGGCCACCACCGGCGAATTGGACGACTCCATCGTCTATGGTCCCGGCCTGCGCTGGGCCGCGATGGGCACCAACATGATCTATCATCTCGCGGGCGGCGAGTCGGGCATGCGGCACATGCTGGCGCAATTCGGCCCGGCGCTGAAATGGCCGTGGACCAAACTCGAAGCCCCTGAACTCACCGAGGGCCTGATCGACAAGATGGTCGAGGGCACTCAACGGCAGGCGGCGGGCCGCTCGATCCGGGAATTGGAGCGGCTGCGCGACGATTACCTGGTGGCGATACAGCAGGTGCTGAGGGTGTACGACATCGGCGCCGGCGCGACGCTGCGCGCGTTGGAGGAGCGGTTGTATCGGGACGCCGGGGCCCGGGCACCGGACGCGGCGGGCGAATCCGGCGCTTTGCCGCGATTCGACACGGTGGTCCGGCCCGAGTGGGCGGACTACAACAACCACATGTCCGATTTTCGGTATGTGCACCTTTTTGGCGATGCGATGGACGTTCTGTACCGGCGGGTGGGAGTCGACGAAGACTACCGCAAGTCCGGCCGCATGTTCTATACCGCGGAGAGCCACGTGAGGCACCTCATGGAGGCCAAGGTGGGCGAGCCGCTGTTCGTCACCACGCAAATCCTGGCCGTGGACGACAAGCGGCTGCACGTGTTTCACCGGCTGCATCGCGGCGGCGATGATGCGGTGATCGCCACGGGCGAACAAATGCACGTTCACGTGGATACCGCCACGCCGAAGGCGGCGCCGATGGGCGCCGAGCTGCGCGCCAGACTCGATGCGCTGCGCGCAGCGCACGCACGCTTGCCGGCGCCGAAAGAGGCCGGTCAGCCGGTGGGCAGCCGGGCGAAGAGCTGAGCCCGCCATGCCGAAAATCGTCGATCATGCGAAGCGCCGGGAAGAAATCGCGCTGGTGGCCTGCAAGGTCGTCGCCGACCACGGTTTCGAGCAGGCCACGGTGGCGCGCATCGCGCGCGCATCCGGATATACCACCGGCATGGTGGCCCATTACTACGATTCGAAGCAGGACATCATCCTCGCCGCGTTGCGGCTGATCCTGCTGCGCATCGAGCAGCGCCTGACGAGGGAGCGCGGCGGCGATGCAAACCTGCTCCACGTGCTGTCCGAGGCGCTCGCGGTCGATGCCCAGCGGTTCACGGAATGCGCGTTTTGGATGGCATTCTGGGGACAGGTGCCCGCAGACGGGAAGCTCAAGCGGCTGAACGCGTGGGTGCATCGCGAGTACATGCGGTTGTTCGCCCGCTGTTTCGCCGAGCATTGGGCGGAATGGTCGGGGTGGTCGCCGGGTACCCGCGACCAGGTATTGCGCTCGGTGGTCACTTTCATCAACGGGTTGACCGCGGGCGCGGTGACCAGCCCGCGCGATTGGCCTGCGGCCATGCAAGTCGCGCATCTCGAGCTGCAGCTCGAACTGCTGCGCCGCTGGGCGAAGACGAAACGCGGCAAGGCCGCCGGCGCTTCAAAAGGAGTGTAGCGATGGACTTTTCTCTCAGCGACGAACAGCAGCTCATCATCAAAACCACGCGGGATTTCGTGCAAAACGAGCTCTACCCGCACGAGCAGGAGGTGGAGAACACCGGCGTGCTCAGGGCGGATTTGCACAAGACACTCAAGGCCAAAGCCATCGACGCCGGCTTGTACTCCGCGAACATGCCGGTGGAAGTGGGCGGCGCCGGACTCGATACGGTGGCCTGGGTGCTGTACGAGAAGGAGTTGGGCCGCACCAACTACGCGCTGCATTACTCCTGCGTGGGCAGGCCGTCGAACATTTTGCTGGCCTGCGAAGGCGAACAGCGCGAGCGCTACCTGCTGCCGACGGTGCGCGGTGACCGGACCGAATGCCTCGCGATGACCGAACCCGGCGCCGGCTCCGACCTGCGCGGCATGAAAACCACGGCCGCGGCGTCGGGCGATGACTTCGTCATCAACGGCACCAAACACTTCATCAGCCATGCGGATCATTCGGACTACGTCATTTTGTTTGCGGCCACGGGCGAGGACGTCACTTCGCATGGTACCCGCAAAAAAATGACCGCATTTCTGGTCGACATGGGTCATCCCGGATTCGAAGTGCGCGCCGGCTACAAGAACGTATCGCACCGTGGCTATACGAACAGCATTCTCGAGTTCAACAATTGCCGCGTGCCGAAGTCGGCCATCCTGGGAGAGCTGCACCGCGGGTTCGACGTGGCCAACACCTGGCTGGGGGCGACGCGCCTGCAGGTGGCCGCCACCTGTCTGGGGCGCGCCGAGCGGGCGCTGGAGCTGTCGAAGCAATGGGCCGTCGATCGCGTGCAGTTCGGCCAGCAAATCGGCAAATTTCAGGGCGTGAGCTTCAAGCTTGCCGACATGGCGGTCGAACTGCGCGCCGCCGAACTGTTGGTGCTGGAGGCGGCCTGGAAGCGCGATCAAAAGATCGACACCGACATGGACATGGCCGTCGCGAAGGTCAAGGCGACCGAGATGCTCGCGATGGTGGCGGACGAGGCGCTGCAGATCCACGGAGGCATGGGATTGATGAGCGATTTGCCGCTGGAGCGCATTTGGCGCGACGCGCGCATCGAGCGCATTTGGGACGGTACCAGCGAAGTTCAGCGGCATATCATTTCACGCAGCCTGCTGCGCCCGCTCGGCGGTTAGCGCCGCGCGCCGCCGCGCACGGGGTCGGCCCCGCATCCCGTCTGAATTGTCCTACGCCGGTCGTTGACGCCGGCCTACCGCATTTCCGCGGCACAGCACGCATAGTGCAATGCCATATGGACGGCAAGCAAAACATTGCGGTGCAGATAGCCTTGCAGACGCATGTGTTGCGAACCTGCCCGGAACATCACCAATTGTTTTGCGATGACGATGCGGACGCAGCCAGTGCCTTTGCAGTGGCCGCCGAGTTGGTGCGCCAGCGGACTCCCATAGTGGCCGAGTTCCGTGACAACCCGCATGCGCTGACCGACCTGCTGAGCGAGACCCTAGCCGCCGCGCCCCCTGTTTGTCCGCTATGCGCCGCCGCCGAGTATCGCAATTGAGTCGGGAAGCGCGGCCGGCTGCATAAGGTGCGCGCCTTTTGAAGCGGTCGCCGCGCCTCCGGCCCGGCCTCGGGTCCGCCCTTGCCGCGCTGCTGCTTTGCGTCTGCGCGCCCCGGGCCGGGTTCTCGCAGACCCCATCGCCGCTGCAGGAATGGCAATATTCGGCCGGGACCTCGCTGTACAAGCTGTTCCAGCCCGATCGGCCGGAGTGGACCGTGTTTACCGGCCTGGCCGCGGAACCCCGGCCCTTGTACGAGGGTTCGGCGACATATCGGGTCTTGGCGGGCCCGGTCATCGATATTCGCTACCAGGACATTGCGTTCGCGTCGGTGGGCGAGGGCCTTGGCGTCAACCTGATCCGGGGCGAGAACTATCGCGCCGGCGTCGCCATCGGCTACGACCTCGGTCGACTGGCGCGCGAGGATTTGACTCATCTGAAAGGCATGGGCGACATATCCGCGGCCCCGGTGGCCAAACTGTTCGGCTCCTACGTGATCTCCAAGTCGTTTCCCCTGGTGTTGCGGGCGGATCTGCGGCAGTTCGTGGGCGGCGCCGACGGACTGGCGGCGGACTTCGGCGCCTATATGCCGCTGCCGGGAAGCTCGGAGAAGTTGGCGCTGTTCGCCGGCCCCTCCGTGACCTTCGCCGACCGACTGCACATGCAGACCCTGTTCGGCGTGGATCCCAACCAGGCGCGGGCGTCCGGGTATGCGGATTACCAGGCCCACGGCGGCGCAAATTCCGTGGGTTTTGGCTTCAGCGCCACTCGCTTCATCGGCAGCCGATGGCTGGTCGACGTCGAACTCGCGGCCAACCGGCTGCTCGGCAGCGCCGCCGAGAGCCCGATTACGCAGACGACGCTGCAGGGCGTTGTGGTGCTGTCGTGCGCGTACAAGTGGTAGCGCGCACCCGACTGCTATAGGCGGGCGATCGCCTGGTTCAGAGTTTTGTCGAGCATGTCCATGTCGTACGGCTTGGGCAGCACCGAGACATTGAGGCCGTCCTGCCCCAACAGAGACTCGACGTCGAGGGCGCCGTACCCGGAGGAGATGACCACGGGGAGCCCGGGGTGATTTTTGGCCAGCGCCTTGGCAAGCTCGATTCCGGACATTCCGGGCAGGCTGACGTCGGTCATCACGGCATCGAAGGTGCGCTGGGCAAGCTGTTCCATGGCGTGTTCGGCATCGCACACGGCCACGGCCTGATGGCCCAATTCGGTCAAATACTCGACCGTGATAAGGCTGACCTCAGGGCTGTCTTCTACCACCAGGATTTCCATGACTGCAGCTTGGACGTAAATTGGCGTTCTGACTAGGGGCGGCCCCGCCTCTCGGCCGCGGCCCGCAGCCGCACTCGCATTCGCCGTCAGCGTCCCTCCTCCCAGTCTTAGGGCCGCCGCCGGCGCTCGCTCGCGGTCAGCGCCCGCTCCACTTTGGCTTGCGCTTCTCGGTGAATGCCAGCGTGCCTTCCTTGAGATCCTCGGATCGAATGACGCGCTGCACCAAATCCAAGGAATCGTGCAGCTCGAACGCTTCATGCTCCGGAACCATTTCCGTGTGCCGCAAAAGCTGCTTGATGGCCGGGAACAACAGCGGCGGACCGTCGGCGAGTTGCCGGGCTATTTCGCGGGCTTTTTGCAGGGCCTGCCCTGTGGGAACCACATGATTGGCGAGCCCCCAATGCTTGGCCTCGGCCGCGTCCATCCAGCGCCCGGTCAGCAGGAACTCCACCGCCACGTGATAGGGAATCCGGCGCCGCAGCTTGATCGTGCCGGCATCCGCCAGAACGCCCACGTTGATCTCCGGCAGCGCAAATTTGGCGTGCTCCTCCATGACGATGATGTCCGTGCCCAGGACCAATTCGAATCCGCCGCCGCAGGCGATGCCGTTGACCGCGGCAATGATGGGCTTGTTGAGGTTACGCGGGTAATTCAGTCCGCCGAATCCTCCCACGCCCCAATTCTCGTCGGAACTCTCCCCGGCGGCGGCGGCCTTGAGATCCCAGCCCGGCGAGAAGAAGCGCTCGCCGGCGCCGGTGATGATGGCGATCTTCAGCGCCGCATCGTCGCGGAACGCCGTGAACACGTCGTTCAATTGGCGGCTCGTCGCGAGATCGATGGCGTTCGCTTTGGGCCGATCGAGCGTGACTTCCAAAATGTCGCCCGCTCTGACGATTCTTACTCCGTCCGACATGAGCAGTCCCCTTCGATTAGTTGGATACGTAAAGACGAATCATCGTGTCCACGGCAACGACTCCCCTGCCTTGAGGGCGCACGATCACCGGGTTGACGTCGATTTCAATAAGGGTCGCGCAGCTGGCCGCGGCAAAGCGGCCGATCGCTAGAATGCACTCCACCAAGGCGCCGAGATCGCCCGGCGGTTTGCCGCGGTAGCCGGCGAGCAACTTCGCGACCGCGAGCCGGTGCAGCGCCTCGAGGATCGATTCGCGGGTCCACGGCGGCAGCAGGCTCACGCTGTCCGACAACATTTCCGTGAGCACCCCACCGGCGCCCAGAACCAGCACCTGGCCGAATTGCGGATCGACGATGACGCCCACCAGCACTTCCGCGACCCCGTCCGTGGTCATCTGTTCGACCAGCACAGTGCCCGACAGCGCGGCGAGCCGCGCCCCGGCGGCGGCGGCTTCATCGGCGCTGCGCACGTTCAGCACCACGCCGCCCACCTCGCTCTTGTGCTCCAAGTGGGCGCCGGCGGCCTTGATGACCACCGGAAAACCCAGCGCCACGGCGCTCGCCTGAACCTCGCCCAGCGGCACCACGCGTCCGCGCGGGACGGGGACGCCGAAGGCGGCAAGCGCCTGCTTGCCCTCGGCTTCGCTCAGGCTGCACGCCACGCTGCCCGGGCGCGGCTGAGGCGGCACCAGCAGTTGCGCGCCCGCCTGCGTGCGCCACGCGGCGCCGATGGCGCCGGCGAGCGACAGCGCTTCGAGCGCCTCCCGCTGTCCCTGCAGGGGAACGACGCCCCCGTCGAAACATCGCTGGCGCACCCCCGCGCTGATGGTTTCGGGCAGGGAAGCAATGAGCGCGGCGCGCGCTGCGGTCCCTCCGGCCGCTGCCTCTTGCGCGGCGGCAATGAACTCATCGATGACCACGTGGTAGGAGGAAGAGTCGGCCTTGTGCTCGGGTGGACAATCGAGCATGAAGCCCACTGCGTCGTAGCCCGCGGTGAGCACCGTCTTGAACACGCGGCCCAGCGCCGGCGGATCGAACCACAGATAGGTATGAATATCGAAGGGATTGGCCACGGTCACGCGCTCGGTCAGCATTTCGCGCAACCTTGCCGCGCTGCTCTCGGGAATGGCGGCAAAATCGAGGTCGAGGGTGCGCGACACGTCGGCGGTCATGGCCATGTCGCCGCCGGAGGCGCCCATCACCAGGATTTTCTTGCCGGGCAGCGCGCCGCCCGCGTGCAGCACCTTCAGCGTCTCGCACAGCGAACCCAGCGTGTCGCAGCGGGCCAGTCCCGCCTGCCGGCAGAAGGCTTCGAATACCGAATCCTCGCCCGCCAGCGCGCCCGTGTGGCTGTGCGCGGTGCGCGCGGCGGCGGCGGTTCGTCCCGACTTCACGACCGCAATGGGTTTGCCGGCGGCCCGCGCCCGGTCGGCGGCCCGTGCGAACGCGGCCGCGTCCTTCACCCCCTCGAGATACAGCCCGAAGGCGGTGACCCGCGGATCGTCGCAGAGAATCTCGATAAGGTCCTCCACGGCGAGGCGGCTCTGGTTCCCGACGGTGAACAAACACCCGATCGGCAGCGAGCGGTGGTTGAACATCAGCGTGAGCGCGATGGTGCCGCTCTGGCAAATCAACGCGACGCCGCGATCCCTGGCTTCGCCGACGACCTGATCGGGCAGCATTGCCGCGCGATCGAAGAAATTGACGAAGCCGTAGCAGTTCGGCCCGAAGAACGGCAGGCGCCCGGCATTGTGCAGCAATTCCTGCGTCAAGCGGCGCCCCGGCTCCGTGCCGGTCTCGGAAAACCCGGCCGTGAAGCACACGAATCCGCCGCAGCCGCGGGCCGCCAGTGCGCCGGCTACGGCGGGCGCCTCGTGATTGGGTACCGCAACGAAGGCCGCGTCCGGCGCGCCGGGCAATTCGGCGACGGAGCGGAAGTAAGTCGTGCTCGCCGTCGAGGGGCGCGTGGGGTGTACGCGCCACAAGGTTCCGCGGTAGCCCAGGGCGACATTCCCCGCGGCGACCGCGTCGGTCCACGCGCCGGCGCCGATCAGCGCTATGCTGCGCGGCGCGATGAGCCGCTGGATGTCCTCGGTCATTGCACGGCGCGGCGCTTGATTTCGATCTTGCGCGACCCGGGTCCCCAGGCAGCGCCGGCATCGCCCGGCAACCTCAGCGACTGCAGCGTGCGCTCGATGTCGGCCGGAAACGGCGCGCTCGCGGGTTTGTCCCCCTGATGCACGTGCAGCAGCATCACCTCGCCGGTCGCGACCGTGCGGCCCGCATCGCCGCAGGCAAATCGGCAGCCGAAGTGAATGCGCTTGCCGTCGGCATCCAGTATCGATGATTCGACATCGAGCGGCTCCGAGCCCTTGACCTCGTGCAGGTAGTGCATGTGCAGCTCCAGCGTGTACAGGGTGCAGCGCGTGCGCGCACGATAGGCGGCGTCCAGACCCACATGGTCCATGACCTCGTCGATCGCGTAGCTCAGGATCAGGCCATAGTACGCGTCGCGCAAATGGCCGTTGTAATCGATCCAGTCCGGCTGAATCCTCGCGCGATAGCGGGGCAGGGCGTCCAACTGGCCTGGCTCAGCGCAACTGCAGTTTTTCGCGGGCCTGCGCCGCGGTGAGCACCCGCGCTCCCATGGCCTCGATGATGGTGCGGGCCTTCTCGACGAGCTGCGCATTGCTCGCGTACACGCCCTTGCTGAGATACAGATTGTCCTCGAGCCCCACGCGCACGTTGCCCCCCAGCAGCACCGACTGCGCAACCCACGGCATCTGCATGCGGCTGATGGCGAACGAGCCCCAATTGCAGTTCTCCGGCAGCGAGCCCACCATCGCCAACAGATGTCCGACGTCGGCGGGCACGCCCCAGGGTATGCCCATGCACAGCTGAATCAGAGACGGCGCGGTGAGCAGCCCCTCCTTGATCATCTGCTTCACGAACCACAGGTTGCCCGTGTCGAACACCTCCAATTCCGGCTTCACGCCCAAATCCTTGGCGATGGCGGCGCCCTGGCGCAGGTAATTGGGCGTCGAGACATAGGCGCGATTGCCGTCGCCGAAATTCAAGCTGCCGCAATCGAGCGTGGCGATGTCCGGCCGGTACAGTCCTTCGTGGCACAGGTCGATGACGTGCCGCATGCGATCCTCCTGGGTCACGAAGTCGCTGCCGGGAGCCGGCGTGTCCTCGAGGCCCTTGTCGCCGACCACGATGTAACCGCCCATGCCGCAGGTCAGATTGACGATGACGTCGACCTTGCTCTCGCGGATCCGCTTGACGACCTCGCGGTAGTGGCGTGTTTCCATGCTGAAAGCGCCGGTTTCCGGGTCGCGCACGTGGATGTGCACGATGGCGGCGCCCGCCTGGGCGGCGGCAACCGCGGTGTTCGCTATCTGTTCCGGGGTGACGGCGCAGTGCGGGCTCTTCGTCACCTTGGTGTCGTCACCGGTGACGGCGCAGGAAATGATGACATCATGGTTCATTTGAGGTCCCCCTTGAGCGTGAATCGCGAGTTTATATTATCTCCATGATAATATTTAAGGAGGCCTGCGGCAACTTCGGCCCCGCGCCTTCATTGCCGGCTGCCGGCAAGCGCCCGGATGATCTCCGTTTCGCTGCACACGCCGATGATCCGGCCGCCGTCCGAGAGCAGCACGGGGTGTCCGCTGGCCTGGCGCAATTGAATGATCGATTGCAGGGAAAACGAGGCCGGGGCCACCACCAGGCCGGGCTGCAGATCCGCGTCCGCGAGCGCCGTGTCCTCGCGGACATGATGCAGCGCGTGCGCAACGCCGTCCAAGGAGAGGCCCAGGGCTTCGTCCGCCGGACCCAGGGCCAGCCGGTAGCGGCGGCGCTCGTCGAGCCACAGCACGTTGCCTTCCTGGGCGAGGTTCGCGCGCGCACACATGATCATGCTGCCGGTGAGCACGTCGAGCGGGTTCATGTGGCGCACGAACTCGGCGACATAATCGTCGGCCGGCGCCAGCACGATGTCCTCGGCGGTGCCGGTCTGGACGATGCGGCCGCCCTGCAGGATGGAGATCCTGTCGCCGAGCCGCAGCGCCTCGTCCAGATCATGGCTGACGAACAGGATGGTCTTCTTGACGCGTTCCTGCAGCGCGAGCAGTTCATCCTGGAGTTTGCCGCGAATCAGCGGATCGAGCGCCGAGAACGGCTCATCCATCAGCAGAATGTCGGCGTCGGTGGCGAACGCCCGGGCGAGTCCCACGCGTTGCTGCATTCCGCCGGACAGCTCGCTCACGTAGCGCCCGGCCCACTGCGACAGGCCCACGAGTTCGAGTTTCTCGTCGACCACGGTCCGGCGCGTGGCGGGACTCTCACCGCGCAGCTCCAGGCCCAAGCCGACATTCTCCCGGACGGTGCGCCAGGGCAGCAGGCCGAATTGCTGAAAAACCATGGCGACGCGCTCGCGGCGCACGCGGCGCATTTGCGCGGTGTCGCAGGTCGCGATGTCGATGACGGTGTCCGCGGCGCCCGGATCGCCGGCATGCACCAGCACATGGCCGCGCGTCACCGGATTCAAGCCGTTGGCCGCGCGCAGCAGCGTGGACTTGCCCGAGCCGGATAATCCCATCAGCACCGATATCTCGCCGCGCGCCACGCGCAGCGAGGCGCCGGCCACGCCGACGATGACGCCGAACCGATTCTGGATGTCGCTGCGCGTGCCGCCCGCGTCGAGCGCAGCGAGCGCCTCCCGGACGGCCCTGCGGCCGTCGCGTCCGGCGCGTTGCGCGAACAGGATGTCGACGTCCTGGAATTCCACCGCCGGCGTCATTGCGGTCGCCCACGTTCTTTCGGCCTGCTCATGCGGTCCAGGATGATCGCCAGCAGCACGATGGTGAAGCCGGCTTCGAATCCCATGCCGACCTGCACCGAGTTCAACGCCCGCACCACCGGCACTCCGAGGCCGCCGGCGCCGACCAGGGCCGCGATCACCACCATCGAGAGGCTGAGCATGATGCATTGAGTGATGCCGGCGACGATGGTGGACGCGGCGCTCGGCAATTCGATTTTCCACAACAGCTGCATGGGCGTGGCGCCGAAGGATTGACCGGCTTCGATGAGCGGCCGTGGCACCGAGGAGATGCCGAGGTGGGTCAACCGAATGGGCGCGGGCAGCGCAAATATGACGGTCGAGATCAACCCCGGCACCACGCCGAGGCCGAACAGCACGAGCGTCGGTATGAGATACACGAAGGTCGGCAGGGTCTGCATCAGATCGAGCACCGGCCGCAGGGCGGCGAACAATCGCGGGCGATGCGCCGCGGCGATTCCGAGCGGCACGCCGATGGCGGCCGAGGCCACGGTGGCCACCAGCACCAAGCTCAAGGTCTCGAGCGTGGCCAGCCAATAGCCCTGATTGAGGATGAACAGCAGCGCCAGCGCGACGAACGCGGTGAGCGTCCATGAGCGGCGCAAGGCATACGCCAACGCTGCCACGCCCAGGATCAGGGCCGGCGCCGGCAGCATGCGCAGCAGCGCCGTCACGCCGTCGACCATGCCCCGAATCACGATGGATATGCCGTCGAACAGGAAAGTGCCGTGAGCCTTGACCGTGTCGATGGCAACCGCCATGGCGTCGCCCACCGGAATCTTGTGGCTGACGATCCACTGCTCGAAGCCGCCCGGTCGCGGCGGCGGCGCGGTATGTGCGAGCGCCGCATACGCGGGCTTGCCGTCGAAGGTGAGCACGCCGCCGAGCCAGGCCTTGGTGCCGGCGGGATTGGCCTTCAACCACTCGGCCGCCGCGACGTCCGGCTGTTCGTGGCGGTCCAGGATGGCCGCCATCATTTCGCTCTCGCCGCGCAATGTGAATTTGAGATTCTCGAGCAAATGGCCGACATTCGGGCACTCGGCGCGGTAGCCTCGGCGCGTCACCGTGTAGATGGTCGCGCCGCCGTAGTTGGGCCCGAAAACGTCATCGCCGCCGGCCAGGTACTTGAGATCGAACCTCATATTCATGGGATGCGGCTCCCACGCCAGGAAGACGATGGGCTGCTGGTTGCGAACGGCCCGTTCCACCTGGGCCAATTCGCCCTGTTCGCTCGACTCGATCAGCTTGAAATCGCCCAGGCCGAACTCGCCGTCCTTGAGCATCTTCAGGACCAGGCGGTTGCCGTCGTTGCCGGGTTCGATGCCGTAGATCGAATTGTTGAGCACTGCCGCGAAGCGGTGGATGTCCTTGAAGTCCTGCAGGCCGGCTGCATAGGTGTACGCCGGCACGGCCAGGGTGTATTTCGCCCCCACCAGATTGGCACCCACGACGACCACCGAACCGTCCGCCAGGTACCGGCTGCGGTCGGCCTCCTGGGCAGGCATCCAATTACCGAGGAACACGTCGATGTCCTTGTTCTGCAGCGACGCGAAGGTCACCGGAACCGACAGGACCGTGATCGACGGCGCATAGCCGATGCTGCGCAGCAGTTGACCGACCAACGCCGTCGTCGCCGTGACGTCGGTCCAACCCACGTCGGAGAAGCGGACATTTCTGCAGCTGCCGGGCTCGCCGCTGCCGGCGAGGTCGCCGGCGCGGGTGGCCGCACTGGCGAGGCAGCAAAGACCGAGAAGGAGCGCCGTGCAGCGCGGCATCGGCGCGTTACGGCGCTTGACCTGAGCGAAGCCGGGGCGGCATGATTGAACGGGAGCTTCGAGCTTTGAATGATCGTTTAACGAGATCTGGTTGGCGCTCACCCATGCTTCCCTAGTGATTGAAAATATAGGTATTAACCTTGCCGCCCCATCTTAGTCGGTACTCGGTCCGGGCGTCCACAAAAGCTCGCCGCAAGCTGCAGAGGCCATAAAATTGAATAGTCAATCAACGATCCCGTCCGAGACGGCGCTCGAGCCGCCGGAAGAATCCCGGCGCCGCCAGCTGATCGAGGTGACCATCGATAGCCTAGCTGAACTTGGCTATGTCGGCACGACCCTCGCGCAGATCGCGGGCCGCGCGGGCGTCTCCGCCGGATTGGTGGCGCATTACTTCGGCGACAAGGACGGCTTGTTGGATGCCGCGTTTCGCTCCCTGGCGCGGCGCGTGGGCGATCACGTGCGCGCGCGGCTGCGGCAGATCAGCACGCCGCGCGGCCGCATTCAGGCGGTGATCGATGCGAATCTATCGCAGGAGGAATTCGCGCAGCGAACCGGTACGGCCTGGCTGGCATTTTGGGGTCAGGTGCTGCAGGTGCCGAGCCTGCGGCGTGTTCAGTCCGTGTATCAGCGGCGCACGCTGACCAATCTGCGCAGCTCGCTCAGGCGGCTGGTGCCGCCGGATGAGGCGCAAAACCTCGCCGCCATGATCGCGGCGATGATCGACGGGGTGTGGCTGCGCGCGGCGCTGTCGGGATGGCGCGAGGCCGACAGCGAGAGCGCGCGCGCGTTGTTGACCGAGTTCGTGGATGGACGCCTGAAGTCGGTCCCGGCGCCGGGACCGCATGCCGCGCAGGGCGCGGGGGGCGACACCGCGCACCTGCGCGCCGCGCCGCCGGCGCCCGGCGAACGCTTTGCATCCTTCAATCCCGCGACCGGCGAGGTGCTGGGCTACGTCACGGTGGCGGGGCCCGCCGAGGTCAATGCGGCCGTACGCGCGGCGCGGCGCGGCCAAGCGGTGTGGGCCGCCATGACCGGGGCCGAGCGCGCGCGCATTCTGCGGCGCGCGGCCGAGATGCTGCGGTCGCGCAATCGTGAGCTGGCCGAACTCGAGACGCGCGACACGGGCAAGCCCATCCAAGAAACCTTGGTCGTGGATGTGATGTCGGGAGCCGATTGTCTCGAGTATTTTGCCGCGCTGGCGCAGAGCTTGAGCGGCGAGCACATCGACTTGGGGGGCCAGGCCTTCGGTTACACGCGGCGCGAACCGCTGGGCGTGGTCGCGGGCATCGGCGCGTGGAACTATCCACTGCAAATCGCCTGCTGGAAGGCCGCGCCGGCGCTCGCGTGCGGCAACGCCATGATCTTCAAACCCGCGGAGCTGACGCCCTTCACGGCGGTGAAGCTCGAGGAAATCTTCCTCGAGGCCGGACTGCCTCCGGGCGTGTTCCGGGTGGTACAGGGATTTGCCGAAACCGGGCGGCTGCTCACGCGCCATCCCGACATACGCAAGGTGTCGCTGACCGGAGAAGTCGGCACCGGCAGGGCGGTCATGGCGGACGCGGCCAACACGCTGAAGAACGTCACGCTGGAACTCGGCGGCAAGTCGCCGTTGATCGTGTTCGAGGATGCGAAATTGGACAATGCCGTGTCCGGCGCACTGCTCGCGAATTTCTACTCGTCGGGGCAGGTGTGCTCCAACGCGACGCGGGTATTCGTGCACTCATCGGTCAAGGCCGCCTTTCTGGAGCGTTTGTTGAAGCGCGTCGGCGCCATGCGCGTGGGCGACCCGATGGACCCGGCGACGCAGGTGGGCGCTCTCGTTTCGGAACAGCACATGCAAAAAGTGCTCTCCTACATCGACCGCGGCCGCGCCGAAGGAGCGCGCCTTTTGATCGGCGGCAATCGGGTGACCGCCGGCGGATTGGACCAGGGCTATTTCGTGGCGCCGGCGGTGTTCGACAATTGCCGTGACGACATGGGAATCGTGCGCGAAGAGATTTTCGGCCCGGTCATGTCGGTGCTCGAGTTCGAGAACGAACGCGAGGTCATCGAGCGCGCCAATGCCACGGAGTTCGGGCTGGCGGCGGGCGTATTCACCAACGACCTGACCCGGGCCCATCGGGTCATTGCCCAATTGCAGGCCGGCACGTGCTGGATCAATCACTACAACGTGACTCCGGTCGAATTGCCCTTCGGCGGCGTCAAGATGTCCGGCCTCGGCCGGGAAAACGGCCGGGCCGCCATCGAGCACTACACCCAGCTCAAGAGCGTATATGTCGCCATGCGCGACGTCGACGCGCCTTATTGATGCGCTTCGCGCAACTTCCAACGGGGTCGAAACGACCCCGTCCGACAGGCGCGCGCTGCGCGCGCGGTGGAATGGCGATGGTGGGAGACCTTCAAGTTGGCCGATAATGATTTCGACTATGTGATCGTGGGCGCGGGGTCCGCCGGATGCGTGCTCGCGGACCGCCTCACCGCGGACGGCACCCGCCGGGTGCTGCTGTTGGAATGCGGCGGCAGCGACCGGTCGATCTTCATCCAAATGCCGTCGGCCTTGTCGATTCCGATGAACATGCCGAAATACAACTGGTTCTATCACACCGAGCCGGAGCCGCATTTGAATGGCCGGCGCATGCACACCCCGCGCGGCAAGGTGCTGGGCGGATCCTCGTCGATCAACGGCTTGGTCTACATTCGCGGCAATCCTCGGGATTTCGATCGCTGGGCCGGCGCGGGCGCAACCGGCTGGTCGTACCGCGACGTATTGCCATATTTCAAGCGCGCCGAGCGCCGCGAGGAGGGCGGCGACGAATACCGCGGCGGCGACGGCAAGCTGCAAACGAGCTACGGCAGCCTGCGCAATCCCCTGCACGCGGCGTGGTTGGCGGCTGCGGCCGAAGCGGGCTACCCGCGGTCGGCGGACGTCAATGGATTCCAACAGGAAGGCTTCGGCCGAATGGACATGACCGTGGGCGGCGGCCGGCGCTGCAGCGCCGCCAACGCGTACCTGCGTCCGGCGATGGCCCGGCCCAATCTGAAAGTGCGCACCCATGCGCTGGCGACGCGCGTCGTCTTCGAGGGCCGGCGCGCGCGGGCGATCGAGTACACGCACGGCGGGAGCACGCATCGGGCGCACGCCGCCGCGGAGGTCATTCTCTGCGGGGGTCCGATCAATTCGCCGCAGCTGTTGAAACTCTCGGGGGTCGGGCCCGCGGCCGAACTGCAGGCGCTCGGCATCGAGGTGGTGCACCATTCGCCGGGAGTGGGCGAGAATCTGCAGGATCACCTGGAGTTCTACTTTCAGGTGGCCTGCAAGGAACCCATTACGCTGTATTCATCGATCAATCTATGGAGCCGCGCTGTGATCGGCGCGCGTTGGCTGCTGCGCAAGGACGGCTTGGGCGCCACCAATCACTTCGAGACCTGCGGCTTCATTCGCAGCCGCGCCGGCATCGCCTATCCGGATATTCAATATCATTTCCTCCCCATGGCCGTGGCCTACGACGGTTCGACACTGGCGCAAGAGCACGGCTTCCAAGCCCATGTCGGGCCGATGCGCTCCAAGAGCCGCGGCTGGGTGCGGCTGGCCTCGGGCGATCCATTCGAGAAGCCGCATATTCAATTCAACTATCTCAGCGAGTCGGACGACTGGACCGAGATGCGCGCCTGCGTGCGCCTGACCCGCGAGATTTTTGCGCAACCCGCCTTCGATCGATATCGCGGCCGGGAGATTCAGCCGGGCGCCGACGTGCAAACGGACGAAGAAATCGATGCCTTCATCCGCGCCAAGGTCGAGAGCGCATACCACCCCTCGTGCACCTGTAAAATCGGCGGCGTCGGGGATCGGATGGCGGTCGTCGACAGCCAAGC
>JBEKYO010000017.1:0-52572 GCA_049510875.1 Steroidobacteraceae bacterium | reverse complement strand
CATGCCTCGCCGCACGTCGCGACGACCGCTACACTACGCAAGGAAGCCGTCTGTGTCCAGCGCTTTCTGCGAGACAGTCAAAATCTCAGGGAAAATCACTCGAGATGTGTGTAATAGAAAGGTCATGAGTATCTAATTGCAGGCGTGACATTGTTTTCAAAGTTCAACCACCTCTTGAAACGCTTCGATACTGTCCTTAGACGCATCTCGGGAATCGTCTTCGCAATGATGGGGTTTGCTTGGATAGGAACGATTCTCGAGAGTATACGGGCGTCGGACATGTCGGAACTTGCTTTTGCGGCGGTGTCCATGGCGGCGTTTCTAGGGCTCAGTTGGGCATATTTGCGAGGCCCTCTTTCTGGTGTTGCGCGTCGGCGGAGCACAGGCGAGTAGTTTTTCTTGGCGCCACAAAGCCGACTTTGACTAAGGACCGCAGAAGGCCGTTTCCTGTCCGTCAGCGGACCTGTTGGTGCGGGCCGCAACCGCCCAAAACCGGTTGTCGGCAATACCGATATGGCTCCCATGAAGCAGCCGCTCGCGACAAGCGGTAGACTAAATATCTGGACGGAGAAACAGTATGGATCTCGCTTTGCCGGACGCTCAGTCGTCAGAAACCATGGACGACGAAGAGAAGTACCAACACATCTTCTTTTACTTTATCAAGGCTCTTACGACACTCGCGATGGATGCGGAGTCGCAGTGCGACGCAGAGGGAAACTTTAACGTCGCGCAAGAACTCAAGCACGAGATCCTATCTGGAAGATATGTCATAGGGAAAGGAAAACTGAACGACTCAGAGGAGACAGCCATTGCGGCTGTTACATCTGCGATAGAGACGATACCGGATTTGGCACTCATGTTTGCCGAAGGGCATGCGCCAAACGTCAGGAACATGACGCATCCTGCCTGGACGCCGATACGTGCGGCGGCGTCTTCGCTTCTGACTCTATTGAACTCGCGAATTGTGGAGAATAACGCGTACTTTGAGCGGCAATGAAAGGCCAGACTCAATTCAGCGGCAGTCGGCCAAAACCGCTCGGTGACGGCGATAGGTTGATAGCTCCTAAACGACCACCCGCTGACGGGAAGATGCTGTCATGGCATCCAAAAGCCTCAATCAGCGGCCCAGTCATGCGCCGACTTGTACTAGCGACAATTTGTGCGGTGACCTTCGGTTGCGGCGTGGCACCGCAACCGGAGAGTATTAAGACTGTGGCTGCTTTCGAAGTCCCCCTTCAGTCGGAGGCAGACCGCGAACAGTTCCTATCTGTTCTACGCGCTGCTGCTGAAGTAGAGGGGATGCATGTTGATGCAGAAAGCGGGAAGGATCTCGAGAACGAAGCGCAGGTCAGTCCGAATTTCAGAATGACCATGAAAGCAGCGGTTTGGCGCGGCTCTAATGATGATGAAGCGGTTGCATCCGCAATGGATCAATTCGACCATTTGGGCCAAGTTTGGCTAATGTTTTCGCGAGGTAAAGACCCAGCAATGGTGGCTAGATTTCGGGAACGCGCCATGCATGAGATCATGCTCCATTGGCCGAGCACGCTGTCTCTTCCAATCATGCCCACCGGATCAATTCCTCTTCGCAGGGACCTTATCCGGATGCCAACCGGCTACACGGTGAAACCGTCAGAAGCTCACAAGTATGACCTCACCGGCACGGCAACTCAGACGCATTGACTTACCTGTGGCGGCGAAGCTACCGTTCGCCACAAGTTAGAGTGAGTCGACCGCTAGTTATCCGCGGATCGCCAAGCGCGTGTGAAAAGCGGTGGCGAGGCTTCGGGGGGTAACTCGCCTCGCGACCGACCGCGAAAACGAGCCCGTAGCTTGGGACAAATTTGGGACACTGAGACAGTGAAATAGCCCAAAGCTGTCCCATCTTGGTTTGAATAGTAATTAGAATAATTACTTGTTTCTATCGGAAAAAATGGTGCGCCCGGACGGATTCGAACCGCCGACACCCGCGTTCGAAGCGCGGTACTCTATCCAGCTGAGCTACGGGCGCGTGTTTTTTCTAACTGGTCACTCTCTGGTCACTCCGCACTCTGCGGCGTTACCGCTTACTTAGCAAGTCTCTGATCCAAAAACAAAATCCGCCCGATTCAAACCAGAACTTGACTGGTTCGAAGCCAGGTGCTCTATCCAGCTGAGCTACGGGCGCGTGGGGCAGCAAGTGTGCCAGTGCAGGTTCCATCAAGCAATCGGAGTTCCGCTCATCCGGTTGGGTTGCGCCGACACCGGGTCCGCCGCGCAGCTGTTGAAACCGCGGGCAAATCGACGAACTTGAACCGACGACGGCCGGAAGGCGGCTTCCAGCGCCGCAAGAGCCCGCTCCGGACTCGCCGCCGACCCGCACATGAACAGGTCGATTGCGGCGTAGAAATACTCGGGCCAAGTGTGAATGGAGATGTGAGACTCGGCGAGCAACGCCATCCCGGCTACACCCAGCCCCGGACCGAAGTGATGCAGTTCGATCCGCAGCAATCTCGCGGCGGCGGCAATCACAGCCTGCTCGAGACTTAGGCGGATGTAGTCCGCGTCCGCCAATCCATTGGCGCCGTGGAACTCCACCAGCCAATGTTGCCCGTCAAATGGCGGCGGCGTACTCACGATCCGCCTGCCGCCGGTTCCCCGTGCCAGAAGAGCGTACGGCGCCATTCGGGGTGAGCCTTCAGCCGCCAAATGACGCCGTCGATCACATAATGAGTCAACTGCGGCACTGCCAGCAGCGGCACGATCACCGCCAGCATTGCATCCGTGTCGATGGCCGGCAAGTGTGCGAAACCGGGAAACATCGCCAGGTGTTCGCGCCAGACCAAGCCATCCCACAAGCCCTCCTCGAGGAATGCGAGAAGCACCAGGAGACCGATCGCGAGCGGCAGCCAGCGCAGTATCGGCCTGGCGCGGGGCTCCCGCCGCCGCTCCTCGCCCCGCGCATAAATGAACGTAAGCGCCATGTACGGAATCCCATGCGCAACCACATTGGTCATCGTAAACACGAGATCGCCGGTCGCGACGATGATGCCGACGCACCAGGATGCTGCCGTGCCGATGACGACCACATTCCTTGGAACGTTGATCCGTCCCTGCCTGCCGACCAGCCAGCACTCCTTGAGTAGGTAAGCGGCCAGGATCAACGCATAGACCGGCCACGCCGCGCGCCATACCCAGTCGGGCAGCTTCAGAAAATCCCCGTCGATGAACCACACGAAGCGGCGCGGCAGATGCGTGTGCCAGTACACGAGAGGACCGAGCGTCGCGGCATAAATGGCGATCTGGTCAATGGCCGAACACCACTTGGGAAATGCGCGTTCGCGGCGTGAATAGAGCATCAGGAATCCGTATTGCTGCCTCACGAAGTGAAACACCGCGATATACGCGAGTAACGTCCAAAATGCCGCGGCGCTCCACGAATACAACAACACCCCAAGTGCCCAGCCTGCGAGCGGAGTGAGTATCAGCCAACCGGAGAGGTTCGACCTATCGACCGGATCCAAGTAGGTGCGGTAGAGAGTGCTGTACACGTGGGCGACATCGATCCCGACGATGAGAATTCCCCACATCCACAGCGATAATCCGGCTCCCCCGTGACCTGCTTCAATCAATGCGAGCGATGCGGCGGTGGCCACAAATCCCGGCGCCAGAATGAAGGCGCCGTCGATTGTCGCGGAGTGAATCCACGGCTGTCGAACCTCGGATTTCATACCATCGCCGCCATGGACGTGGAGGCCACTTCGCGCGCCGCCGATTCGCCCGCGGCCCGGCCGCGGCAATACGCTTCCTCGAATATTGATATGCCGGAGAGGTCCGAATGGGCAAAGAACACGGGCGGCAGCTGAATGGCGGCCGCAGCCTGCCGCCGGCCTCCCCAGATGAATCCCGGCGTGGGCCTGACCATTCCATGCCCCCAAATCCACACGTCGATGTTTTCGACGTGACGCTGGAGTTCCGGGTGAACCCGCAGCAGATCATTCATTATGATGGTCTGCCACTCCGGCAACGATCGGGCCAGCGCGGTACGCCTCTCGACATCCGGCGCGGCTGCTGACAGCGGCCAGTAATAGGTGATGACGGTGCTGTCGCGGCGCTGTTCCAATCCCTGGTGCGTGGCGACCACATACCCGAGCAGCGGACTGTCATAGATGACATTGTCCCATGCCAGCGGTTGGCCTCTGCCGGCTGGCAAGCGGCTCAGCGTCACGTTCGCGACCATCCAGGGAGAGTACGAAAATCCCGCGCCGCTGTCCGGTGCCAGCCCTTGGACCACTTTCGCCGCGACGAAGCGCGGCAGACAGACCACCGCAGCGCGCGCACTGACCCGGACGGAGCGTTCGAGGCGCGCGTCGAAGTAATCCAGACTGACGCCAGTCGGCGTGCGGGCGACCTGCGTCACCAGCGAATCGCCTTGAAACGTCGCGCCCGACCGCTGCGCCAACTCACGGACCAGATGCCCATTTCCTTCGGGCCAGGTCACCACGCTCGATGCATCGGCATTTGCGGCGACCCCGTTGCGCGACGCGAAATAGTGCAGTCCGGCCCATGCAGAGATATCCGCCGCCACCGCGCCGTAATCATCCCGGCAGCAGTAATTTGCATACCACGTCAGCCGCGCCGAGTCGAAGCCTTGCCGGCGCAGGTATTCGGCGAAGCTGATGCGGTCGAGGTCCCGCCATTGCGGGTCGGCCGTGCTGTTCTCGATGGGAATCGCGAAGATCGGCTTTCCGTCGCTGCCGACACTGTGTTTCATCCGCTCTGCTGCCGCAAAGAACGCCGTGAACTGCGCCTCGTCGCGGGGCGACGCCCCGACCGTCGGAACGAACCCGTCCTGCCAGCGGCCATATATATAGAGTCGCTCCTGAGGATCCGCCGACAAAAAATATTCGTTGTAGACGGGTCGATGCGCCGCATCGGTGTCAAGAATGATTCCGAGTTCGTTGAATAACTCGAGCACCGGGCTGCAATCCTGGCGCACCAGCGGCACGTAATGGGCGCCCCACGGATAGGCACTCACCGAATTGCGCCCCGAGCTCGCGTTGCCTCCGGGCTCGGGCAGTGAATCGACGATCAGGACATCGCGTACTCCCTGCCGCTTGAGCGCGTACGCCGCCGCGAGCCCCGCGATGCCGCCGCCGGCGATGACAACCTGCGTCTCTCGGGTGCTGCTCGGGGGCGGATACGTCTGGTCGCGCAGTCGATGCCCCAGCGCGGTCGACGGCCCCAGCAACCGGCCGGGGACCCCGCGGGACCCTGTCGCGGGCGCACAGCCCCACCCCGTCATGCTGGCTCCGGCGACCGCCAGCGATGAACGCAGCAATGCGCGGCGCGTGATCACGCGGCTTCACTCGGCAAGATAGTTCCCCCATTCCTTCTCGAAGTACCGGACCAGCACCTGATTGTCGAGACGGTTGACCTCCGTGGGGACGCGCTGCATGTCGAGCGGAAAATCGAATATCTGCGGCAGATTCTCGGTGGTGACGAACCGCAGACCCGCCGGCAACACGGTCGGTGAGCGATACGGCACATGCCCTGCGGCGACGAATCCCCATTCTCCGAATGAGGGCACGAAGGCGTGATAGGCCGCGGTTTGCAATCCGGCCGCCTGCAGCGTTCGCTCCACGCACCAAAACGCCTTCGGCGCCACGTAGGGCGATGTGCTCTGAATCACCGCCCACCCGTGGGGCGCAAGCACCTCACTCAAGCGTCGGTAAAACGTCAGCGAATAGAGCTTCCCGATCGAGTAATTGGAGGGATCGGGAAAATCGACGATGATGGCATCGTAGGTGTCGCGCGCGGCTCTCAACCATACGAAGGCGTCGGCATTGACGATGTGAACCTTGTTCGAGCGCAGCGAGCCGCCATTGAGCTGCGCCAAGAAAGGCGACCGCGAAAAAAGGTCGGTCATCTCCGGATCGAGGTCGACCAGCGTAATGGACTGAACGGTGGGGTACTTGAGCAATTCGCGCACCGCCAAACCATCCCCGCCGCCGAGCACCAGCACGGTGCGCGGCTGTTCGATCGCCGCCATGATGGGATGCACCAAGGCCTCGTGATAGCGGTACTCGTCGCGCGAGCTGAACTGCAGGTTGCCGTTGAGAAATAGGCGAATGTCATCCGCCTGCCGGGTCACCACGATGCGTTGATAGGCCGTCGATTTCGCGAACAACGCCTGGCCCGGATACTGCCCCTCCTCGCTGAGCGCCATGAGGTCCTCGGCGCCCGCGAAACCGATCACCAACAGAACGATGGCGGCAATCGCGCTCGCCTGGTGCCCGAAGCGGCGGCGCAACTCGGGATGCTTGAAAATGAGCAGCAGCGCGACGGCGACATTGATGATGCCGAACAGGAACCCCGTTCGGATCAAGCCCAGCCGCGGCACGAGAAGCAGCGGGAACAGGAGCGATGCCAGCAAGCCGCCGACATAGTCGGCGGCAAGCACTCGCGCCACCAGATCGCGCAACTCCAGCCGATCCTGCAGCAGTCGCAGCAGCAACGGTATCTCGAGCCCCACCAAGATGCCGATCAACCCCACGATGCCGTACAGCGCGACTCGAAACTGGGTGACCTCGCTGAACACCAGGAACAACAAGGCTGCGGAACAGCCTCCGACGACACCAACCAGAATCTCGACCCTGACGAATACCTCGAGAACCGCTTCCCTGACGTAACGCGAGAGCCATGAGCCCACCCCCATGGAAAACAGGTACGCGCCGATGATGGTCGAGAACTGCGTGACCGAATCGCCGAGCAAATAACTGGCGAGCGTACCCGCGACCAGCTCGTACACGAGGCCGCAGGTGGCGACGACCAGCGCCGAAAAGAGGAATAGCGTAGCCACTTAGCCGTGAATTGCCGCACCGACGATGATGGCGATTCCGATGGCCATGGCGCCTACGAGGATCGCCAGCGCGACGTTCTGCTTCTCGTTGATCTCCTTCCACAAGTGATACGGCGTCAAATGATCGAGCAGGTAGAAGAACACGCCGTAGATCAGCACGCCCACCAATGCAAAGATCACCGAATTGGCTACGATTCCCCAGTTTATGGCAAGCATGGATTGTTCCTCATTTGTGGAAGTGATTGGCGGTGTGTTCGGACGACTTCGAGGTCGGCGAGGCGAACGGCACGTAGCCGTGCGCGTTGGCCAGGCCCAGGTATAGAAGTGCGACGGCGCAGCTTGCGATGTACAGGACTACTTTTAGATTCATGCCGGCGGCGGAAGGGAACATGGTCGGTCCTCCTTGCTTCAATGTTTGCGGACAATGTGCGTGTCGAACGCGCTGTCGGACCATCGGCGCCGCTCGAAGACGAGCCGCCGATAGACGAGAATGAGCGGGTAGAGCAAAATCGCCGCGCACGACAGCCAGAAATTGCGCCACGGCGCGACGTCGTGCGTCAGCGTCAAACGAATCGGCTGCTGGACGGCTCCGCCCGTCGAATCACCCGACAAAGAGTCGACCACGACGTTGTAGTCACCCCGCGGCAGGGCGGGCACGAGCGCGCTCCCGCTGGTCGATCCCTCCGTCCACGCGCCGTCGCTGTCCGCGCCCGAATAGAATTCAAACCCATTGCCGAATTCGTAGCTTTCGCCCGTCTCCCGGTTGACCAGCGCGTAGTCGAGATCCACCCAGCTGTTGTTGAGCGGCGCGGATGCGGTGATCTCGTTGAGCGAGCGCCGGGCATCGAGGTGTACGGGCCCGAACACCGCCTCCTGGCCGCGAGCGGCAGCCGGCTCGTAGGTGCCGAGCAGGATGGTCTGGCTGCGTGCCGAGAACAGAGTCGCAGCCTGCAATACCAGCGCCAATGCCAGCGCTCCCCAGACATAGCGCTTGATGAACCCCAAGGTCTGGGTTGCGGGACAGGGTTGGTGGGGTGCGATGCCGTCAGGCTCTGTGAGCGTAACCTTGAATGCAGCCTCCACTTCCGTAGGGTTCAGGTATTGCATCAACGTCCAGATCGATTCGGTCGAGGTTTCCTCCTGCGACAGCATCCATGGCGGCGCGACGTAGTCTCGGGTTGCCGCCTGATCGCCGACCTGCACCCGCCAGTAGAACTCTCCGACCACCGTCTCGACCACGGCATTGGCGACCGCGAATTTTCTGAACTCTCTGTCCTGGTACCGCATGCCGACCGGGCCTGCCCTGACCGCGGAGACGTCCTTGATCGGCTCGGCAAAGCTCCAATGACCTTGATCCTCGACGAGCCAGCGGAAGCCGATGAACGGGTTGAACAGCAGGTATTCGGTCCATCGAAATCCTTGGTCGGACCGGATCATCGCGCCGATGATCTGGTAGGTCTTGCCGCGCAACGGACCGCGCGCGCCGAGCGGCAGATCGAAGCGCTCCGCCGTCGCGTTGAACCGCTTGATGATCTGAATTTCGGGCTTGGAAATGTCGATTTGAGTGCGGCAGTAGGGACACGCCACCATGACGCTCGCGCCGAGCGCGCGCAGCGTGATCGACCCCCCGCAGGCGGGACAGGTGATCGCCTTGGGCTTGGGACCTGTTGGATCGTTGGCCATGGCGCGTGCGTTAACTCGGCTCGTCCCAGCCGTCGAGTTTCCGCAAGTTGGAAAAACGGCAATCGGCGAACTCAACGAAACGGCCCAGGTAAGATTTCACCGAAGCGGGTCGAAATTCGATGGTCGCGAACTCGAGGCCCCTGCCCCGCAGATCGATGCTGAGAACCGCCTCGCCCACGGTAAAGATCTCCGACAGCTCGCCTTCGGCGCCCTGGCAACTGACCTGCTTGACGTCGGCGACCGAAAACGCTGCTCCGCTGATGCGCCAGATCGTGCCGGGCTTGGTCTGCGCAGCCTGATTCGCCTGCGGGACCCCCTCGAGCACGGCATCGGGCTTCTCGAATGTCATCACCAAATCGCCCTGCGCCTCGGCCAGCCACCCGAAGCTCTGATCCTCGAACAGGACGCACCACTCGTTCCAACTGCCCTGTTCCCAGACTTTGCGCAGTCGGCCGACCACGCTGAAATGACGGCGCTCGAATTGCCCGAGCGCGCCGATCTGCAGAGGACTGAAGTCGTCCGGGACTTCGGCGACGCGACCGATCGACTCCAGCCCGACGTCGCTTCTGACCAGCAGCGATTTGCAATAATGGCAAACTGAGTAAGGAGCGCCGCTCGCAAACCGGCCTTCAGCACCGCACGTGGGGCACCGGAAAGCCGTCATGCGGCGGAGGGAACTACGATTGTCGCGTCCGCGGTAAATTCGCGAGCTTGCATCCCCGGCTCTCCCCTGCTCATCGATACGCGATCCTTCCCCGCATAGTACTGCATCGCCGTCCTCACCCAACGTGCGGCCGCCAAACCGCGCCGGCCATTGATAATTCCACGCGCACTCCCACAATCCCACTAAAGTACCGTCTGAGATTGCGTGACTTTGCTTGTTTTGGCGTCATTGCGCATATGAATTGTCCACAAAATCATGGACTTATGCGCTCAACCGGGAACGCTGGCGGCCCGTGGGGCTTGGCCGTAAGATCGTAGCCGCCCCAATAAACGTTCGCACCGATAACTAGAGGACTTCCGATGAAGGCTTGGATACCGCTTACCCTGATTTTCGCCCTCGGCTCCGCCGCTCACTCGCAGGCGAGCTGCTCCTATCCGAAATCCCCCGATGCGCCGCCCGATGGCGCCACGGCGACGAAGGATCAGATGATCACGGCGAAACACGACTTTGACCGTTATAACGGCGAAATGAACGCCTATTTGGATTGCATCAAGCTCGAAATGGACTCATCCGTTCCCAAGGACACGTCCAAGCTGTCGCCGGACGAGAAAAAGAAGGCCGAAGAGCACGAAAAAGTGCTGGTGCAAAAAAACAATGCCGCGGTTGATGAACTGCAAGCCAACGTCGGCCGGTTCAATGAACAGTTGAAGATATTCAAGGCTAAGAACGCCAAGCCACAGTAACATGCGGGGCGCGGCGGAACTCGCGTCCGCCGCGCCCGTCTCGACCACTATGCAGGCTAGTACGCTCATCACACCGCGTCTGGCCGAAGAGGCAATCAACTCTCGGCTGACGTGTTTGCCCATCGAATCACTGCCCTTGACGCAGTGCGTCGGCGGGACACTGCGGGAAAACGTGTATGCGGAGCGGGATACGCCGCCGTACGACCGCGTCACCATGGACGGCATCGCGGTGGATAGCGAACAACTGCGCCGTGGATTGCGCCGCTTCCATATACAGGCCACCCAGCCCGCGGGCGCGCCGCCGCTGAAGCTTGCGCACGGCGAGAACGCCATTGAAGTGATGACCGGAGCGATCTTGCCGCTCGCCGCCGATTGCGTGATCCCCGTCGAGCAGTACGATGTTGCGGACGGCGTCGTCTCGTTGAAATCGACCATTGCATCGACCCCGTACCACAACGTGCACCGGCGCGGCAGCGACAGCCGCCAGGGTGCGCTTCTGCTGGAGAGCGGGACGCTGCTGCGTGCTCCCGAAATCGCCGTCGCGGCATCCGCCGGGATGGCCCGGGTGCGGGTCAGCAGCCAGCCTGCCGTCATGGTCGTCTCCACGGGTGACGAGTTGATCGAGCCGGGCGATCCCATCGCCGATTTCCAGGTTCGCCGCTCGAACGCGTATGCCGTCGCCGCCACGCTGCGCAAGCGCGGTTTTGGGCGCGTGGGCGACGATCATGTGCTGGACGACGCCGACATGCTGCGGGAGCGCCTGAAGCTGCATTTGACGACGCACGAGGTCGTGATCCTGAGCGGCGGCGTGTCCATGGGCAAATTCGACCTGGTTCCAAAGGTGCTCAAACAGTTGGGCGTGGCAGAGGTGTTCCATAACATCGCCCAGCGGCCGGGCAAGCCGATGTGGTTCGGTATCGGACCCCACGGCCAGTCGGTCTTCGGGCTGCCGGGCAATCCGGTCTCCACGCTGGTGTGCCTGATCCGCTACGTGATTCCCGCCATCGCCGAGGCCATGGGAACGCGCCGTCTGCAGCCGGAGCGCCTGGCGCTGGCCGCTGCCGTGACGTTTCAACCGGCGCTGACTTATTTCCTGCCGGTGGCCATCGAGCACGACGATTGGGGCCGCCCCTGGGCGAACCCGCGCCCGCCCAATGGGTCTGGAGACTTTCTCAGCCTCACGGGGACCGACGGCTTCGTGGAACTGCCGCCGGGGCCGAACACCTACCCGAAGGGATTCGTGACCAGCGTCTATCGCTGGTGAGCCGGAGCACCATGGAATCCACAATTCACGATATCCGCGGCGCCGATCATCCCCTCGACAAGCTGGCGCGCCCCCTGCATGACCTGCGCATTTCGGTCATGGATCGGTGCAATTTCCGTTGCCCTTACTGCATGCCGAAGGAACGATTCCACGAGAACTACCGGTTCCTCAAATCCCAGGAGCGGCTCTCGTTCGATGAGATTTTGCGGCTGTCGCGGCTGTTCGCGAGCTTGGGCGTGCGCAAACTGCGGCTCACCGGCGGGGAACCGCTGTTGCGTGCCAACCTGCCCGATCTGATCGGGGATTTGACCGCCATTTCGGGTATCGAAGACATCGCGCTCACCACCAATGGCGTGCTCCTGGGCCAGCATGCGGTCGATCTGCACGCCAACGGACTGCGCCGCGTGACCGTGAGCCTGGATACCTTGGACGAGGAAATCTTTACGCGCATGAGCGGCGGGTTTGCGGCCCTCGACCAGGTGCTGCACGGCATCGACGCCGCCATCGCCGCCGGCCTCACGCCGGTGAAGATCAACGCCGTCATCGAGCGTGGAGTGAACGATCACACCGCGCTCGATCTGGTCGAGCGCTTTCGCGGCAAGCCCGTGATCGTACGCTTCATCGAATTCATGGATGTCGGCAACCGCAACGCCTGGCAGCCGGACATGGTGGTGCCCTCGAGCGAACTCGCGGCCCGCATCAGTGCGCGCTGGCCCATGCATCCGGTGTCGGAAAACTACCGCGGCGAAGTGGCGCAGCGCTGGCGCTTCGACGATGGCGCCGGCGAAGTGGGATTCATTTCGTCCGTGAGCCAGCCGTTCTGCGGTACGTGCAGCCGCGCGCGCCTGTCCTCGGAAGGCAAGTTCTATACCTGCCTCTTCGCAACCCAGGGACTGGATCTGCGCGCCGCGATGCGCGCCGGCGCGGGCGACTCGGACCTCTTGAGCCTGATTCGCGGCAAGTGGCTCGGACGCACGGATCGGTACAGCGAACTGCGCGATGAATTGCGGCGCGCCGAACCGCATCTCAAGAAAATTGAGATGTACTACATCGGCGGCTGACCATGTCATTTACCCATCTGGACAGCGAGCAGCGGCCGACCATGGTCGACGTCAGCGGGAAACTGCCGACCCACAGGACCGCGGTTGCCGAAGCGCGCGTGCGTTTTCCGCCTGACGTCGCCGCCTCGCTGCGCGAGAGCGGATTGCGCTCACCGAAGGGCCCGGTGTTCGATACCGCCATCGTCGCCGGCGTGATGGGCGCGAAACGCACTCATGAGCTGATCCCATTCTGCCACCCGCTGGGATTGGAAAGCTGCCGCATTGCCATCGACATGGAAGGCGATACGGCCGTAATCCGCTGCTCGGTGGGCGTGCACCACAAAACCGGGGTCGAAATGGAGGCGCTCACGGGGGCCTGTATCGCGGCGCTGACCGTTTACGACATGTGCAAAGCGTTGTCGCACGATATCGTGATCAGCGAGACCCGCCTGATTGAGAAGCAGGGAGGCAAGAGCTCATTCGGTTTGCAGGACGCCTCATGAGTACCGCCACCGCCCCGGTATATGGCTTGATTTTGGCGGGCGGCGCCAGTGCGCGGATGCGGCGTGACAAGGCGGTGCTTCCCTATAAGGGCAAAACTCAGCTCGACCGCGCGTTCGAACTCGTGAGCCGGCACGCGGCCAAGACTTTCGTGTCCGTGCGCGAGGGCCAATTGACCGAACCCACCCGCGCCGCGAGGCCCCTGATCGTCGACTCCGTGCAGGGCGGCGGTCCCATCGTGGGCATCCGCTCGGCCTTGGCCGCCTATCCCGGCGTCGCTTGGCTCGTGCTCGCCTGCGATTTGCCGTTCCTCTCCGACCGGGCGATCGAGCAACTGCTGGCCGAACGCGATCCGGGCGCGCTGGCCACCGCGTTTTTGAGCGCGCACGATGGTTTACCCGAGCCGCTCTGTGCGATTTGGGAGCCCTCGGCGGCATCCGCGTTGGCGGCGTACCAGAGCCAAGGTGGACTGTGCCCGCGCAAATTCATGAGCACGCACTCCGTGCGGTTGCTCGAACCGCGCGACCGGGGTGCGCTCGACAACGTCAACACTCCCGAGGAATACCAGCAGGCGTTGCACGCTCTCGATGCCGCTGCCCCTGCCCATCCCGTGCAACTCAAGATTCAATATTTCGCCGTGCTGCGCGAACAGGCCGGCCGCTCCGAAGAGACGCTGCAAACCTCGGCGGCCACACCCGCCGATTTGTTCTCGGAATTGAACGCTCGCTACCGCTTCACCTTGTCGCGCGACCAATTGAAAGTGGCGGTCAACGCCGAATTCGCCGACTGGTCGCGCCCGCTGCGCGCCGGCGACGCCGTGGTGTTCATCCCCCCTGTGGCGGGCGGCTGATGCGCTTTCGATTCACCGAAACCGCCATCGACACCGCAGCCGCGCGCCGCGAACTGCTCGACCGCGGCGCCGGCGGCTACGTCAGCTTCGAAGGCTGGGTGCGGGACCAGAACGAGGGACGGGACGTGACGCGGCTCGAATACGAAGCTTTTCAGGCGCTCGCCCTGGCCGAGGGCGATCGTATCCTCACCGAGGCGATTGAGCGCTTCCCCATCAAGCACGCGCTGTGCATCCACCGCGTGGGCTCGCTGGATCTCACCGATATGGCCGTGTGGGTGGGTGTGAGCGCCGTCCACCGTGGCGAAGCGTTCGACGCGTGCCGGTTCATCATCGATGAGGTCAAACACCGCGTCCCCATATGGAAGAAGGAGCATTACCGAAACGGCGACTCCGGTTGGGTCAATTGCGAGCGCTGCGCGGCCGCGCCGCGTCACGCGCATGCGCACGACCTTGCCCACGACCACGCGCATGCCCACGACTACGACCACGACCATGACCATGTCCATGACCCAGCGCATGCCCACGACCACGACCATGACCCCGCGCACGATCATGCGCACGATCCGCTCGGGCGCGTGGTGCTGCCCGGTTCCGATTAGCATGCGCGCGCAACCGGACTATTCACGCCAGCAATCACTCAAGGAAATCGGCGCCGCCGGCCAGGCGCAACTGGGGAAAAGCCGCGTCCTGATCGTCGGCGCCGGCGGTCTCGGCAGTCCGGTGCTGCAGTATTTGGCGGGCGCGGGGGTTGGACATCTTGGTGTGGTGGACGCGGACACGCTCGAGGCGAGCAATTTGCACCGCCAGCCGATCTACGCGTGGGCGGACCTGGGCAAGCCCAAAGCGGAGCTGGCCCGCGGCGCGGTGCTGGCGCTCAACCCCAGCGTGACCGTGACGGCCCATGCCGCGCGGTTCACCGCCGACAACGCCGTGGAGTTGGTCGGCGCCCACGACCTGGTGGTCGACTGCAGCGACAATTTCCGCACCAAGTTTTTGGTGAACGACGCGGCGGTGCTGGCGCGCCGCCCCGCGGTGTTCGCGAGCGTCTATCAATACGAAGGCCAGCTTCAGGTCTACAAGCCGGTTCCGGAACACGCCTGTCTGCGGTGTCTATGGCCGGACGCCACCGCGGACGGCGTGGTCGGGAATTGCGCTGAAGCCGGCGTGCTCGGGCCGGTCCCCGGGACCCTCGGCAACCTGCAGGCGCTGCTCACCTTGAAGATTCTCCTGGGGCTGCCGGGTCAATTGGGCGGCGAACTGCTGCTCCTCGATTTCATGAACTTTTCGAGCATCAAGCTCAAGGCGCCGCGCCGCAGCGGATGCGCCGCGCCGGCCTGCGAATTGATACGCGATATTCCGCGCGAAGACCCCGACATCGACATCGCGCTGCCCTCATTGGCGGCGGCGCTGGAGCGCCGCTTCGAGGTCATCGATATCCGCACCCCCGAGGAGGTCCGCGCCCAGCCGGCGCAGGCGCGCCACATCGCCATGCCCGCGCTGTTGGCCAACCCGGAGATGCTGTCCCGTACCGGGCGGTATCTGCTGGTCTGCGCCTCGGGCAAACGCAGCCACGCGACGGCGCGCGAGCTTCGCAAGCGCGGGCTCGCGGTGCACTCGCTGGCCGGCGGCTTGCAGTCGCTGCGCGGCTGAACCATGCACTTCGACAGCAAGTTGCCCGACGTCGGAACCACCATCTTCACGGTGATGTCGCGCCGCGCGCTCGAGGAGCACGCGCTCAACATTGGCCAGGGGTTCCCCGACTATCCGATCGATCCGCGCTTGTCGCAGGCGCTCGTCGAGACGGTCGCGGAGGGCCGCAACCAGTACGCGCCCATGGAGGGCGCGTTGGATCTGCGTGAACAGATCGCCGCGAAATTGGAGACGAGCTATGCACGGCGCTTCGACCTCGATACCGAGATCACCGTCACCTGCGGCGGCACCGAGGCGCTGTACGACGCGGTTCAAGCGGTGGTGCGGGCGGGCGACGAGGCCGTCATTTTCGAGCCCGCCTACGATGCCTACGAGCCGGCCGTGCGGCTGGCCGGGGGCCGTTGTGTGCGCGTGCCCTTGAACCCGCCGCGGTTTCGCTACGACTGGGACCAGGTGCGCCGCGCGCTGAGCGATCGCACGCGGCTCATCATCATCAACAGTCCGCAGAACCCGAGCTGCACCGTCGCGGACCGGAATGACCTGGATGCGCTCGCCGAGCTCGTGCGCGATCGGCCTATCAGCATTCTCGCCGACGAGGTGTACGAGCACGTGCTCTACGACGGCAGACGCCATGCCTCGGTGCTGGCGCATGACGAACTGCGCGAGCGCAGTTTCGCGGTCTTCTCCTTCGGTAAAACGCTGCATGCCACCGGATGGCGCGTCGGTTATTGCGTCGCGCCGCCGGCGCTGACGCGTGAGTTGCGCAAGGTCCATCAGTTCAACACCTTCAGCATCGCATCGCCGCTGCAATCCGCGATCGCGCGCTACCTGTCCCGGTTTCCCGACGCATGGACGGGGCTCGCGGCGTTCTTCCAGACCAAGCGTGATCTGCTGGCACAGCGGCTCAGCGGCTCGGGATTCGAGCCGGTGCCGGCGGCGGGAACGTATTTTCAGTTGGTCGATTACGGCGCCCTCAGCCGGGCCGCCGACATCGAGTTCGCCGACCGGCTGATTCGCGACGCCAAGGTGGCGACCATTCCGCTGTCGCCCTTCTATGCGGAGCCGCCGCGCATGACGCTGCTGCGGTTGTGCGTCGCCAAGCGCGATGAAACGCTGCTGACGGCCGCCGGCCAATTGCGCGCCTTCGCCGCGCGTCTCTAGGCTAAGTACCGTAGCGCGGCTTGACGGATGCCAGGCTCTGCCGCTGCCTGATGCGGGACGCATCCATCAACATGCGGCCCGCCCAGCGATACACGTTGTTTTCCTTGACCGTCCGGCGCATCAGGGCCATGCGGTCGCGCCGCTCATCCCGTCCCATGCGCATCGCGATTTCCATGGCTTCCGCGGTTTCATTGACGTCGAAGGGGTTGATGAGCACCGCTTCCGCGAGCTCGCGCGAGGCGCCGGCAAAAGTGCTCAAGATCAGCACCCCATCCTCGTCGTCGCGCGAAGCGACGAATTCCTTGGCCACCAGATTCATGCCGTCGTGCAGGCTGTTCACCAGGCAGAAATCCGCCGCTCGATACAGCTCGAAGACGCTGGTCGGCTCCTGATGCTGATCGATCAGGATGATGGGTCGCCAGGCGCCCTCGGCGAACCGCGCGTTGATTCGATCCACCTCGCTGTAGGTCTGCTGCTGCAGAGCCTGGTACGCCGGCAGCGTGCTGCGCGAGGGTGCCGCGATCTGCAGGAGCGTGAGGCGCCCGCGATGCCGCGGATTCTTGTCGAGCAGGAGCTCCAGCGCATGGAAGCGTTCGATGATCCCCTTCGTGAAGTCCCAGCGCTCGACGCCCAGACCGATGACCACGTCGGTTGCCACCTGATGGCGCGCGCGCACCGCCGCGCGGCAGGTCGCGACGTCCGGCAGATACTTGAGCCAGCGCGGCGGCCATTCGATGGAAATGGGATAGGGCGCGACCCGGCACACGCGCCCCTGCAGCGTGACGGTCATGTGTTCGTGATCGATCTGGCATTCCACGAAGCGATCCACCGTCTCGAGAAAGTTCTGGCAGTGGTGGCGCGTGTGAAACCCCAGGATGTCCGCCGACAGCATGTGCAGGAGAATCTCCCGTTTCCACGGGCACACGCCGAAGGTTTCCGCGTTCGGCCAGGGGATGTGCCAGAACAGGGCGATCGTGGCCTTCGGGATCTTCGCGCGGATGAGTTGCGGCAGCAGCGCGAAATGGAAATCCTGGATCATCACCACCGGACTGTCGGTCTTCGCCTCCGCCGCGACCACGTCCGCAAAGAGGGCGTTGACCTCCTCGTAGGAGCGCCAATCGGTGGGCCGGAAGGCCGGCCGCACGTAGGCCAGGTGGCACAGCGGCCACAGACCCTCGTTGGAAAATCCGTAGTAATAGCCCTGTTCCTGTTCGGATGTGAGCCAGACGCGGCGCAGCGTGTACGCGGGGTCATCGGGCGGCACCCGGATTTGATCGAAGCGGTCCACGGTTTCCCGGTCGGCGGGACCCGCGCCGTGCGCGATCCACACGCCCGCGCACGCGCGCATGACGGGCTCGAGCGCGGTGACCATGCCGCTCGCGGGCACCTGCACCACCGGCCGGTGATCCGCGTCGTAGTTGTGCATGTAGGGCTCGCGGTTCGACACGATGAGGACCTGCGAGGATTTCAAGTGATCGTGCACCACTTGCCGCAGCGCCTGCGGAGTCCAATTCTCGTGAAAGTCGATTTCCAGGCGCTGCTTCTGTTCCGCTTCGGCGAGCACCTGGCGAACTTGGGAGAGGATCGGCTGCGAGGAGCGCGGCGACTTCGCATTGTCGAGGAATCGTTTGCCGCGAATGTCGCCGATCAGCACGTTCACCCAGCGACGCAGCTGGAGCCACGCCACCAGCACCACCAGCAACGCCAGCAGGAGCACGGAGATGCCGATGAACACGAGCACGAAGTCGCGGGCCGTGCGCTGCCGGCGGTCGACGAAGCTCAAATCGTGCAGCATCAGCACCCGGAACGGCACCGGCTGCGCCGCGTCGAAATCGAAACGCGACACCTGGACGGATCCCGACGGCAGTTGCACGACGCGGGTTTCGGCGGGAAATTTTAATGCGTTCTCTTCGCAGGAGATGGCCGCGGGGGTGCGTTCGGTCTTGATGATGGTGCCCCCGTCCGGCCGGCAGACCAGGATGGCGAGCAGTCGCTCGTCCGCGGTGACCTTGCCCAGATAATTTCGCAGGCGCACCTCGTTGCCCCTGCCGACCAGATCGGTGATCGGCTCTTCCATGGTGTGCATGACCAGTTGCGCGCGCAGCTCGACATCGGAACGGAACCACTCGGCCAGCAGGCGTTCGATGTACGGCAACCCGAAATAGGCGACGACGCAGGATGCAAACGCAACAGGCAGCACAAAGCGCAGCATCACTGAGCGAAACATCGTGCCTCCGTGTTGTAGCGGTGCGGGGTTCCTTGGGATCAGGCCCAACAAAATACCTAAAATCCGCGGCAGAGTGTTGATTTTCACGGCGCCGGGCCGTGTAAGTTTTACACTGGCGGCCAAATAAAGAACCTGCCGGGCCCTCCGTCCAAATAATCGGACAGGGCGCCTTGGCAGCGGCTTGGGCATGAGCTATGTTGGTTTTTCATGATGAAAACGCCCGCCCCCGCGCCCTCCCTCGACTGGTGTTTGTTTCTGGATGTCGACGGTACGCTGGTCGAATTCACGGACAGTCCATTCGACACGCACGCGAGCGCGGGCCTGGGGGCGCTGTTGCGGGAGGTGGCGGAGCGGCTCGACGGCGCCGTGGCGCTGGTGAGCGGGCGCAGCATCGCGTACCTGGACGCCCTGTTCGCGCCCCTGCGACTGCCCTCGGCCGGGCTGCACGGCGTCGAACGGCGCAAGGCCTCCGGCGCCATGCAGGGTGCCAGCTTTCAGGATGCGCAACTCGATGGCGCGCGCGCGGCGCTGGTCGACCTGGTGCGGGCTCACGCCGGTACGCTGCTCGAGGACAAGGGCCGGACCGTGGTCATCCACTTTCGCATGGCGCCGCAATGCGAAGCGGAACTGCGCGAGAAGGTGGCGGACATCGCGGCGCTGCTCGGCTCCAATTACCACGTGCAATCGGGCAACATGATGCTCGAGATCAAGCCGCGCGGATTCAACAAGGGCGGCGCCGTCAAGGCGTTCCTGCGCGAAGCGCCGTTCTCGGGTAGAACGCCCGTGTACGTGGGCGACGATCTCACCGACGTCGACGGCTTCAAGGTGGTCGACGATCAGGGCGGCATTTCGATCGCCGTCGGCGGCCGGGTTCAAGCGCAATACCGCCTCGATGATCCCGCGGCCGTTCGATCCTGGCTCGCGGGCATAGCCCACCTCGTCGATTCGCGGCGCGAGTGAACGCCGGGAGAGCCGCGTCGCGTCAGCCGCGCACCTGACCGCTGCCGCGCACCACGTACTTGTAGCTGGTCAATTGTTCGACGCCAACCGGGCCGCGCGCGTGAAATTTGTCGGTGCTGATGCCGATCTCGGCGCCCATGCCGAACTCCCCGCCGTCGGCAAACTGGGTGGAGGCGTTATGCAGCACGATGGCGCTGTCGACCCGCGCCAGGAATCGCTCGGCGCATGCCGCGCTGTCGGTCACGATGCAATCGGTGTGCTGCGATCCGTACCGCCCGATGTGGGCGATCGCCGCGTCGACGTCGTCGACCACCCGCACGGCAATGATGGCGTCGAGATACTCCGTGTACCAATCCTGTTCGCTCGCGCACGCCACGCGCGCATCCGCGGCCAGGCTCGCATCGTCGCCGCGCACCTCGCAACCCGCGTCGAGCAGCATGCGGATGAGCGGCGCCAGGTGCGTCGGCGCACACGCGCGATCCACGAGCAGCGTCTCGGCCGAGCCGCAGATGCCCGTGCGTCGCAGCTTGGCATTGAGCACGATGTCCTTGGCCATTTGCAGATCGGCGGCGCGGTCGACGTAGACGTGGCACACGCCTTCGAGATGCCCGATCACCGGCACCCGCGCCTCCTGCTGAACGCGGGCGACCAGACTCTTGCCGCCGCGCGGCACGATCACATCGATGTCATCCGCCATCTGCGAGAGCATGTAGCCGACCGCCGCACGATCCGTGGTCGGCACGAGCTGAATGCAGCCTCCCGGGAGGCCCGCAACCTTCAATCCCTCGTCGAGACAGGCATGGATCGCCGCACTCGACAGCACGCTCTCCGAACCGCCCCGCAAAATGACCGCGTTGCTCGATTTGAGGCACAGCGCGCCCGCGTCGGCCGTGACGTTCGGCCGGCTCTCGTAGATGATCCCGATGACGCCCAAGGGCACGCGCACGCGTTGAATCGCGAGGCCATTGGGCCGCGTCCACTCGGCGAGCACCGTCCCGATCGGATCGGCGAGACGCTCGATCTCCTCCAGTCCCCGGGCCATGGCTTCCACGCGTTGCTCGTCGAGCTCGAGCCGATCGAGCAGGGCCGCGCCGACACCCTTGTCGCGTGCCTCGCGCATGTCGCGCTCGTTGGCGGCGAGGATTTTATGGCGTCGCGCGCGCAGCGCCGCGGCCGCCGCCTTCAAGGCGAGGTTTTTCTGATCGCTCGGCGCGACGCTCAGCGCAACCGCCGCCGAGCGCGCGGCGCGGCCGATGGCTCCCATGATGTCGGGCACCGACTGCGGGGTGGCGGCGGATGCTTGCGCGCGCGTCTCTGGAGTCATTCCGGCGTTCACTGGGTCCTCAGCATGACCAGGTCGTCGCGATGCACGATTTCATCGCGGCCCCGAAACCCTAGCACTTTTTCAATTTCGGCGGATTGGCGCCCGATGATCCGGGCCGCGTCGCCGTCGGAATAGGCGCATATGCCGCGCGCCACTTCGGCGCCGTCCGGCCCAATGATGCTCACCGTGTCGCCGCGTTCGAATCGGCCCACGGCGCGGGTAACACCCGCCGGCAACAGGCTCTTGCCGCCCAGCAGGGCGCGGACCGCGCCCTCGTCCACGGCGATCGCTCCGGCCGGCCGCAGGGTCCCGGCAATCCATTGCTTGCGGGTGGCCATCGGTGTCGAGGAGGGCACGAACCAGGTGCAGCGCGCCCCGTCCTCGATGCGCTTCAACGGGTGCTGAAAGGCGCCTTTGGCGATGCACAAGTGGCACCCGGCGCCCACCGCGATCTTGGCCGCCGCAATCTTCGTCTGCATGCCGCCGGTCCCCATGTCGCTGCTCACGCCGCCCGCCATGGCCTCGATTTGCGGGGAGATCTCCAGCACCCGGGATATGAACGCGGCGGACGGGTCGAGGTTCGGGTTCGCCGTGTACAGCCCGTCGATATCGGACAGCAGCACCAGACAGTCGGCGCCGGCCATCTGCGCGACCCGTGCGGCCAGCCGGTCGTTGTCGCCGTAGCGAATCTCCGCGGTCGCCACGCTGTCATTTTCGTTGATGACCGGCACCGCGCCCAGCGCCAGCAGCGTATTCAACGTGCCGCGTGCATTGAGGTAGCGGCGTCGCTGTTCGGTATCGCCCAACGTCAGGAGGATCTGGGCAACCGTGATGTCGTGCGCGTCCAGCAGCTCCTTGTAGGCGTGGGCCAGGCGGATTTGCCCCACGGCGGCGGCGGCCTGGCTCTCCTCCAGCCGCAGTTTGCCCGGGTTCAGTTTCAGATGGCGGCGCCCGAGAGCGATGGCGCCCGACGACACCAGGATGACCTCCCGCCCGCGCTTGCGAAAGGACGCCACATCGGCCGCCAAACTCTCGAGCCAGGTGCGATTTAGGCGCCCTTTCTCGGCATCCACCAGCAATGTCGATCCGACTTTCACCACGATGCGCTTGGCGTCGGTGAGGCGGCGGGCGGCGGTTTTACGGTCGGCTAGGGTCATCGGAAACCAATATTGCCATTTACTTGGGCAAGCAGCCTCCCCTAATATCCGGCTTCTTCACCAGCGAAACCGTTTAACAGAGGCGACCTCACGTGGGCAGAGAGTACGAACCGACCGTCGGGCAGTGGTACGAGGACTTGGAAAACGATGAGACGTTTCAAGTGCTCAAGGTGGACGAGGACAAGGAAACCGTTGAGATTCAACATCTCGACGGCGACGTCGAGGAACTGGATGTCGACGGCTGGGCGGAACTCGACCTCGAACTCACCGAGGAGCCGGAGGGATGGTCGGGCTCCAAAGCGGAGAAGGATGCCGAGGAGGAGGAGGACGATGACTGGGACGACGATGAAGACGAGGATGAGGATGACGACGATGACGATGACCTCGACGACGAGGACGACGAGGATCGCGAAGAATATTGAGGAACGGCGCTAGCCCGGCGTCACACCCGTTCCAGCCAGCCGTGGGGATCCGCCGCGTCGCCCTGTTGAATGGCGACCAACTGCGCCCTCAAGGCGCGCGTCAGGGGGCCCACCTCGCCGCTGCCGACGCGGTGCACGGCGCCGCGGTAAATCAAGGTGCCGACGCCCGCCAGCACGGCGGCGGTTCCCGACAGCGCCGCTTCGCCGGTCCGCACCCATTCCAGCGTTTCCTTGACGTCGAAAATGCGCTCCGACACGTCATAGCCATTGTCGCGGGCGAGCGTGATGAGGGAGTCGCGCGTCACGCCGTGCAGGAACGTGGTGTCGAGGCTGCGTGTCAGCAAGTGTCCGTCGCGTAACAGCAGGAAATTCGCGGCGCCGGTCTCTTGAACCTCGCCGCCGGGGCAGAACAGCACCTGATCGACCTGATATTGCGCGCGCGCGGCCAGCGTGGGTCCCATGGCCGCGGCGTAATTGCCGCCCGTTTTGACCATGCCCATCTGAGCCGCCGAACGGGTGTGCTCGTCATCGACCAGTATCCGCAGCGGCTTCATGCCGCCGGCAAAGTAATCCCAGACCGGGCTCGCGAGGACCATCAGCAGGGCATCGGCCGCCGGCGTCGCCGCAGCGCCGATGTTCGCCGTGGTGCCGAACAGAATCGGCCGCAAATACAGCGCGCCGGGGGCCTCCGGCACGGCCTCGCGGCAGCGAGCCACGACCGCGCGCACCATCTCGGCGAGTTGCACGGGGTCCGGTTCCGGCAGGACCAGCAAGCGCGCGCTCTGGCGCATGCGCTCGATGTGCCGATCCATGCGAAAAATGTGCACCGAGCCGTCGGCGCGGCGGAACGCCTTGAAGCCCTCGAAGCATGTGCTCGCATAGTGCAGTACGTGCGCCGCGGGACTCAATTCGATCGGACCCACCGGCTTGATCTCGGTCGAACTCCAGCGGCCGCCCTGATACGACGCGACCGCCATGTGTGAAGCCAATAAGGAGCCAAAAGGCGGACGCTGGGGCGTTGAGGTCATGAGGGCTTTACCTTGGGTAGGAAAATCGTCGCCGGATGCTCCAGCAGTTCCTTCAGCGCCTGGACCATCGCCGCCGCATCATAACCGTCCACGAAGCGATGATCGAATGACGATGATAAATTCATGATTCGGCGCACCACCACGGCGCCGTCGCGAACCACCGGCCGTTCCACGGCTTTGTTCAGGCCGATGATGGCGACCTCGGGCGCATTGATCACCGGCGTGGAGGCGATGCCCCCGAGCTTGCCCAAGCTCGTCACCGTGATGGTCGAGCCCAGCAATTCCTCGCGCGAGGCCTTGTTGGTACGCGCCCGCTCGGCCACGCGGCGGATGGACGCGGCGAGGTCCCACAGCGGCAACGCCTGGGCATCGCGGACCACCGGCACCTTGAGGCCATCCGGCGTCTGAGTGGCAATGCCAACATGCACCGCCCGATGGCGCACGAGAACGCCGCGCGCTGCGTCATACAGCACATTGCACTGCGGAAACGATTCGAGCGACCGGGCCAGCGCCATCACCACCAGGGGCAGATACGTGAGGCCCGGCTCGCCCGGGTTCTTGGCGTTGAGGTGCTGGCGCAGTGCTTCGAGCTCCGTGACGTCGACCTCTTCCACATAGGCGAAATGCGGGATGGTGCGCTTCGCTTCGCTCATGCGCTCGGCGATCAGCCGGCGCACCCCGATGACCTTGATTTCGGTGGTCTGCGCCGTGGGCTGCCCTGCTGCAGGAGCCGCAGACAGCGCAGCGGCCGTAGGCGCGGCGCTTCCCGGACGCGGGCTGCCCGCGGCCAGATCGCCGCTCAGAATGCGTCCGCCCGGGCCCGACCCCGCGATGGTGGACAAATCGATGCCGGCCTCGTGGGCCCGGCGCCGATTCGCGGGCGAGGCCTTGACTCGGCCGGAGCGTGCCAGCTGACCATCGTTCGCGGCAGCGGCCGCGCTCGGCAGCACCGTCGCGGCTGCGGCCGCAGGGGCGGCAGCGCCGGGGGGCGGGCCTGCCGCGGCCGGAGCGCTCGCCGGCGCGCCGTCCGCTGCGAGTTCGAACACGATCAGCGGCGAGCCCACCGCGAGCTTGTCTCCCGGTTCGCCCGAGATCGACACCACGCGGCCGCTCACCGGGGCGGGCACCTCGACGGCCGCCTTGTCGGTCATGACTTCCACGATGACTTGGTCTTCCGTGACCTGGTCGCCGGGCTTGGTATGCCAGGCGACGATTTCCGCCTCGACCGTCCCCTCGCCCAGGTCGGGCATCTTGAAGATGAACTGGCTCACACCACCTCCATTGCGGCTTTGAGCGCCGACGCGACGCGCGCTTGGCCGGGAAAATACTCCCACTCGAAGGCATGCGGATAGGGCGTGTCCCAGCCGGCGACGCGCTGTATCGGCGCCTCCAGGTCCCAGAAGCATTCCTCCTGGATGACGGACAGGATTTCGGCTCCGAAGCCGGAGAAGCGGGTGGCCTCATGGGCCACTACGCAGCGCCCGGTCTTTCTCACCGAACTGCAGATGGTGTCGACGTCCAGCGGCACGAGCGAACGCAGATCGATGATCTCCGCGTCGAAGCCGAGCATCGCGGCGGCGGCCTGGGCGACGAACACCATGGTTCCATAGGTGACCACGGTGACGTCGGCGCCGCTGCGCACGATGTCCGCCTTGCCGAGAGGCACGGTGTAGTGGCCCTCGTCGACCTGGCCTTTGGGATGAGCAGTCCAGGGAACCGCAGGCTTGGTCGGATCGCCGTCGAAGGGGCCGTTGTACAGACGCTTCGGCTCGAAGAAGATGACCGGATCGTCGTCCTCGATCGAGGTGATCAACAATCCCTTGGCGTCGTACGGATTCGACGGCATGACCACCTTGAGTCCGCTCACATGCGTGAAGATGCCCTCCGGACTCTGCGAATGCGTCTGGCCGCCGCGAATTCCGCCGCCGCACGGGGTGCGGATCGTCACCGGTGCGAAGAAGTCGCCCGCGCTGCGGTAGCGGATGCGCGCCAGTTCGCTGGTGATCTGATCGAAGCCCGGGTAGATGTAGTCGGCGAATTGGATCTCCGCCACCGGCCGCAGGCCGTTGATGCTCATGCCGATGGCCGCGGCGACGATGCCGCCTTCGGCGATCGGCGTATCGAGGACGCGATGCTCTCCGTACTTGCGCTGCAGTCCCTCGGTCACGCGAAAAACCCCGCCGAAATAGCCGATGTCCTCGCCCATGAGCACCACCGAGGGATCGCGTCCCAGCATGATGTCCATGGCGGAATTCAAGGCCTGGATCATATTCATGCTCGCCATGCCGTCAGCCTCGCTCCGCGCGCATCAAGGCGCGCTGCCGCACGAGATGCGGCGGCATCTCCTTGAACACATCCTCGAACATCAAATCGGCGTCGAGCTTGGGGCCGTCGCTCATGGTGCCGAAGGTCACCGCTTCCTTCCAGCTCGCCGCGACCAAGGCCTCGAGCTCGGCCGCCAGGGTCTTGTGGCGTTCCTCGGACCATTCGCCGAGCGCGATCAGGTGTTGCTTCAAGCGCTGCACCGGGTCGCCGAGCGGCCAGTGCTCATGATCGTCCTTGGCTCGATAGCGGGCCGGATCGTCGCTGGTGGAATGAGCCGCGGCACGATAGGTCACCAATTCGATCAGCGTCGGGCCGGCGCCGGTGCGCGCGCGTTGCGCCGCCCACTGCGTCACCGCGTACACGGCGAGGAAATCATTGCCGTCGACGCGGATGCCCGCGATGCCGTAGCCCGGACCGCGGGCCGCGAAGGATCGCTGCTCGCCGCCGGCGAATCCCTGAAACGTCGATATGGCCCATTGATTGTTCACCACGTTGAGAATGACCGGCGCCTGGTACACCGAAGCGAACAGCATGGCATGATGAAAATCCGCCTCCGCGCTGCTGCCCTCGCCGATCCAACTCGCGGCCAGGTGATCCTCGCCCTTGATCGCCGCCGCCATCGCCCAACCCACCGCCTGCGGGAACTGCGTCGCCAGATTGCCGGAAATCGAAAAAATGTTGCCGGCCTTCGAGTGATAGCACACTGGCAACTGGCGCCCCTTGCACATGTCGCGCGTATTCGACAACAACTGGTTCATGAGATCGACCAGCGCAATGCCGCGCGCGATCTGCAATCCCTGGTTGCGGTACGACGGAAACAGCATGTCGCCCGGCCGCAGCGCCATGCACTGTGCGACCGACACCGCCTCCTCGCCCAACGAGCGCATGTAGAAGGAAATCTTGCCGGCTCGCTGCGTGCGCTGCATGCGATCATCGTAGATTCGCGTGAGCAGCATGTGCCGCAGTCCCACCTGCAGATCGGCAGGATCGAGATGCGGATGCCACGGGCCCACGGCCGTGCCGGCATCGTCGAGCACGCGCACGAGTTCGGTGGCGAGGAAGCCGATATCCCGGGACCGCGCATTGAATTCGGGCCGCGGGACGGCGCCCGCCGGCGAGAGATGGACGTAGCTGAAATCGGGCGCCTCGCCGGGACGCGCGGGCGCCTTCGGAACGTGCAATCGAGACCGGTTTTTCATGACTCCCCCGCTGTGTGCCCGACGCCGACAATTTACGTCCAGACGGCTCCTGATGTTGCATTCATCAGCAGGCGACCGGATAATCCGGTGTATTCATTCTGAAAATTCATAATAAATGGAAAATATCAACCGTCTGCGATTGGATCGCCTGGATTTGCGGCTGCTCGACGTCCTGCAGCGCCAAGGCGCCCTGTCGGTGGCGGAGGTCGCCTCGCAGCTGCGGCTGTCGACCACGACCTGTTGGCGGCGCATCCAGCAGCTCGAACAGAGCGGCGTCATCAAGGGGCGCGTGGCGCTTCTCGACCGCAACGCCCTGGGCCTCGACGTCACCATGTTCGCGCAGGTGAAGCTCGCGACCACCGGCCGCGACGCGATTGCGAAATTCGAAGAGGCCATCCGCGATCGCGCCGAGGTGCTCGAATGTTACACGCTCACCGGCGAGTGGGATTTTCTCTTGAAAATCGTCACGCGCAACATCAAGGCCTACGAGGCGTTCTATCTGGATTACCTGTCGCGCATTCCGCACGTGCAGTCCGTGAATTCGTCCGTGGCGGTGACCGTCATCAAGGAATCGACCGCGCTGCCGCTCGGCGTGTGAAGGATCTCGGGACGCCCATGCCGCTCATGCGTCGCCGGGGGTCACGTCCACCCCGCGCACGAAGCGGCGGATGCGCACGCAGGCATCGCGCAGCTGCGCCTCGTCCGCGGCGAAGCATACGCGCACGAAGCCGCCGGTCTCCTTGCCGAAAGCGCCGCCGTCGATGACCGACACGCCCTCGGCGCGATACAGCCGGGTCATGAACTCGTGTCCGGTGAGCCCGGTGCCGCGCACGTCGACCAGCATGAACATGCCGGCGTCCGGCACATGGCAGCGCAACTGGGGCGTGTCGCCCAGGCCCGCCAGCAGCAATTCGCGACGCGAGGCGCAGAACTCGCGCATGCGCGATTCGGCGGCGGGCGCCACGCCCAAGGCTGTCAATGCCGCTTCCTGAATGAACCCCGGCAGCCCGTACAACATGCACATCGCCAGCGCTTCGACGTGCCTGATGAGCTCCTTCGGACCCACCAGCCAGCCGGCACGCCAACCGGTCATGGCATGGGACTTCGACAGACTGCCCAAGGTAACCACCTGGTCCGGCAGCCGGGCCGCAAGACTCGGTACGCGGCCGCCCGGCGCGAGCCCCGCATACACCTCATCGACCACCACCCACAACGCATGCCGCTGCGCCAGGTCGCCGATGGCCGCGAGCTCCGCTGCACTCAGGATGACGCCGCTGGGATTGTTGGGAGTGGCGAAAAAAAGCGCCCGCGTCCTGTCCGTGATCAGCGCCTCGAGCGCCTGCAAATCGACGTGAAATCCGGACGCCGCCGGCGCCGGCGCCCGCACCATGCGCGCGCCCGACACCGCGATGGACGCGGGATACGTGGGATACAGCGGCTCGAACGCGATCACTTCGTCGCCCACGCCGGCCACGCACAGCGACGCGGCGAACAGTGCGTTCTGCGCGCCGGCGAGAAACGCCACGTTGTCCGCGTCGACCGCCTGGCCGCTGCGTGCGCGGTGCTGCGCGGCGATGGCCGCGCGCAGCGGCTCGCGGCCGGTTGCCGGCGTGTAGTGCGTGTCGCCCTCCTGCAACGCGCGCACGGCGCGTTCGACCACCGCGGCCGGGGTATCCACCTCCGGATCGCCGACGCTGAGCAGAATGACGTCCTCGCCGCGATCGAGCGCGCGTCGCGCCTGGTAGTGGACGTCCCAGGCATCGGCGCCGTCGCCGGAAATTCGCTCGACCAGTGTGGAATATTTCATCGTGCAAACCCTTTGCTTCTTGCAACCCCCGGGGGCCGACCGCATACTTTTCACATGTCGCGCACCGTTGGCTGTTATCTCGTCGAATTACTCGCAGCCAACGACATCGATACCGTGTTTGGAATCCCCGGTGTGCACAATCTGGAATTGTATCGCGGATTGGCGGCGTGCCAGATGCGGCATGTCCTGGTGCGGCATGAACAAGGCGCCGGCTTTGCCGCGGATGGCTACGCGCGCTTGAGCGGACGTCCCGCCGCCGCCTTCACCATCTCGGGTCCGGGATTGACCAACATCCTCACCGCCGTCGGGCAGGCATACTCCGATTCGGTGCCGCTCCTGGTGGTCGCGAGCACGCCGGTGCGCGCATCGCTCGGCATGCAATGGGGCGTGCTGCATGAGTTGCACGACCAGCACGCCCTGGCCGCGGGCGTATTCGGAGTGGCGCGCCGCGCGGCGAGCGCCGAGGAGGTGCGCGATCATCTGCGCGTTTGCCTCGCCTCGCTGCGCGCCGGGCGCCCCAGGCCCGCCTATCTTGAAGTGCCGCTCGACGTGTTGGCCGAACTCACCGCACTGCCGGCGGCGCGCTTCGCAGACGCGGCCCCGTTGCCGCAGGCGCCGGAGGCCCAGATCGACGCGGCCGTGCGCCTGCTCGCGCTGGCCGAGCGGCCCATCATCATCGCGGGCGGCGGCGCGCGCCATGCCGGTGCGGAACTTCACCGCCTGGTCGATACGCTGGACTGTCCGCTGGTGACGACGGCGGCGGGCAAGGGCATTCTTGCGGAAAGCCACGCGGCGAATCTCGGCGCCTCGCTGCCCTTCCGGCCCGTTCAGACCTTGATCGCCGACGCCGACGTGGTCTTGGGCGTCGGGACCGAGCTGTCCGAAACGGACATCTACACGGCGCTGAAATTGACCTTGAGCGGATTGCTGATTCGCATCGATGTCGATCCGGCCAAGCTCGCCGATCACTACGGCGCCGACGTGGCCATCTGGGGCGATGCGCGCGCCAGCCTGCACTCGATCCAGGAGCGCCTCAGCGCGCGCACCGGGTGGCAGACTCGCAGCGGCGGTGCCGCGGATTATCGGCGGCAGATCGACGGCGCCTTCGACCACCAGGCCCGCGCGCTGCGCGCTGCGCTCGACGCCGTGCGCGCCGCCCTACCCCGGGACGGCGTGGTGTTCAGCGACATGACGCAGATTGCCTATCTCGGCAACTACGCGTTCGCGACCGACGGGCCCGGCCAGTGGTTTCACCCGTCGGGTTACGGCACCCTGGGATATGCGCTGCCCGCCGCGGTGGGCGCAAAGATCGCGAGCCCGGCGCGCGCCGTCCTCGCGCTCGCCGGCGATTTCGGGCTGCAGTTCACCTTGGGCGAACTCATGACCGCCGTCGAGGAGCGTTTGAGCCTGCCGATCGTCGTGTGGAACAATGCCGCGCTCGGTCAGATCCGCGACGACATGCAGGCCTCGCACATTCCACTCACGGGAGTGATCGCGCGCAACCCGGATTTTACGGCGCTGGCGCACGCCTACGGCGCGGCGGCCGCGCGCGTCGGCAATCCGCACGCCCTCACCGATGCGCTGCGCGAGGCGTTCAACCGGTCCGGTCCGACGCTGATCGAGGTCTCGGCGGCGCAGTTCACGCCCGGCCCGTAGCCTCGATCAGGGCGGCGATCGCGGGCGAGGGATTGCCGCCGCAGATCAGCACCACGATTTTCTTGTGCGCGTAGCGCGCTGATTCCTTGAAGTACGCGGCGAGCGCCACGCCGCTCGCGCCCTCCACCGACCACCCCTGTGCGTGACCCCAGCGCATCGCCCGCAGGATTTCCTCCTCGGTGACCAGCACGCCGCGATGCATGACTTCCCGGCACAAATCGAAAGTGATGGACCCCGCCTCCACGCCGCCGGCGGTGCTCTCGCTCAAGGTCGCCAATTCGGGCGCGTCGAATATCCGGCCCGCCTGGATGCACTGGTAGAGAACCTGCGAGTTCTCGGGCCAACACCCGATGATTTCGGCACGCGGCGCCGCGTGCCGCAGATGAGCGCCGATCCCGCTGATGAGCCCGCCCCCGCCGGTGGCGATGAATATGGCGTCCAGGTCCGGCACCTGGCGCATCAACTCCACCGCGATCGTTCCCTGGCCCGCGATCACGTACGGATCATTGTAGGGGGAAATATAGGTGCGCCCCGATTCGAACGCCGCGGCGCGCGCCGCAACCTCCGCGGCGAGCGGGTCCGCGCCGACCAGGCGAATGCGCGCGCCGCGGTCGCGAATCTTGGCGCACTTGGCCGCATCGACTTGGGTGCTCAAGAACACCTCCGCATCGATGCCGAGCTGCTGCGCGGCGGTGGCGACGCCCAGCCCGTGATTGCCGGTGGACGAGGTAATCACCCCCGCGGCCGCCTCTGCCGCGGTCAGACTCATGAGCTTGTTGGTCGCGCCGCGCAGTTTGAACGACCCGGTGGTCTGCAGTTGCTCGAGCTTGGCGAACGCTGCGCCCTGGATTGCGCCCGGTCCGAGCGAGATGGCCACCACGGGCGTCTCGGTGACCACCGAATACACGCGCGCGGCGGCTTCATCGATCAGCGGCAGCACCTTGCGGGCGAGCGGGCAAAATTCCTGCATGTTGGTATTATTGCAGGGAATCAAGGCTGGCGCGTGAACTCAACCAGGGGATATCCGATGAAGACTTGCTTGACGATGGCGGCGCTGCTCGCGGCGGCCGCTCCTGCTTTGGCCGCGGAACAGATCAAGGTCGTGGAACGGCCCGTGGGAGAAACCACCGTCGACCTCACCGCCAAAGGCGACTCCGTGGGCGACATGCTGGTGTTCTCCAATGGCGTGTTCGACGCCGAGAACAAGACCCAGGTCGGCACCGATCAGGGCTATTGCGTTCGCACCATCGTCGGCAAGAGCTGGGAATGCTTTTGGACGCTGACCTTGAAGTCGGGTCAAATCACCGTCGAGGGGCCGTTCTTCGATCAGGGCGACTCGCTGCTGGCCATCACCGGGGGCACCGGTAAATATGCGGGCGCCCGGGGCAGCATGAAGCTGCACCCGCGCGATGCCACTCCCACCGGCTACGATTTCATCTACGACCTATTGTAATGGCCTTCACCACCGAGGACTGCGAGCGCTGCCGCAAGGATTTTCCGTCCCTGCAACGCCTCCATGATGGCCGTGAACCCGTTTTTCTGGACGGGCCCGGCGGCAGTCAAGTGCCCACCCCCGTCATAGAGACCATCGTGGATTTCTACCGGACCTGCAACGTGAACTCGCACGGCAATTTTCCGCCGTCGCGCGAGGTCGACCGGCGCATGACCCGCGCGCGCGAAACGCTGGCCGCATTCCTGGGCGCCTCCGGTCCGGACAGCATTTCTTTCGGCCAAAACATGACCACACTTAACTTCGCGCTGAGCGCCGCGATCGGCGCGACCCTGCAGCCGGGCGACGAAGTGGTCATTACGCAGCTCGATCATGAGGCAAATCGCGGCCCGTGGCTGCGGCTGCAGGATCGGGGCGTGGTCATTCGCGAGGTGCACCTGCGCCCGTCGGGCGAATTGGACGCCGCCGACATGGCGTCGAAGATCACGTCCCAAACCAAGGTGTTGGCCATCGGCGCATCGTCGAACGCGCTCGGAACGGTCAACGACATTGCGCTGGCGCGGCGCTCGAGCCGCGCGGTGGGCGCGCTGCTGGTGGTCGACGCGGTGCATTACGCGCCGCATTTCCCGGTCGACGTGCAGGCGATGGATGCCGATTTCCTGCTGTGCTCGGGCTATAAGTTCTATGGTCCACACGTCGGCGTCCTGTATTCGAAGCCCGGCGCGCTCGATCGATTGCCCACCGAGCGGCTGCGCGTTCAGGATCCGGCCGCCCCTTATCGCATCGAGACCGGCACGCTCAATCATGCGGCGATCGACGGTACGCGCGCCGCGGTCGACTACCTCGCGAGTTGGGGCAACGGTGCGACGCTGCGCGAGCGCATCGTCGACGCGATGACCGGCATCTCGGCCTACGAACACCGGCTGGCGGCCACCTATCACGACGCCGTGCGCCGCTTGCCCGGCGTGCGCGTATTCGGCCCCGGCTTTTCGGCGCGCGCGCGCGCGCCCACCGTCTCGATCACGTTGGACCGGCACACGGCGGCCGAGGCGGCGAGCGCGCTCGGCGCGCAGGGCGTGTACGTGTGGGACGGGAATTTCTACGCGGCGCGAGCCGTCGAATGTTTGGGATTGGACGAACGTGGCGGATTGCTGCGGACCGGGATCTCGATGTACAGCACCGACACCGATGTGCGCCGCTTGTTGGACGGCATCGAGCGCCTGGTCTGAGCCGGCAGCCTGTCCGGGTAATCCCTCGCACATGGACGCATTGTGCGTCAATTCGTGGTGAAATAGCGCACCAGCCATTCGAGGTGCCCCATGCCCACCGAGAATCCCATGCGCACCGATGGATTCGAATTCGTCGAGTACGCAGCGCCTGATCCCGCGCATTTGCGCCGGCTGTTCGAGAATATGGGATTGCCGACGGTGGCGCGGCACCGCTCGAAGGACGTCACGCTGCACCGGCAGGGCGACGTCAATTTCATCGTCAATGCCGAGCACGAGAGCTTTGCGCAGCGATTCGCGCGCGCCCACGGACCATGCGCCTGCGCCATGGCGTTTCGCGTCGGCGACGCGGCGCGGGCCTATACTCGCGCCCTCGAATTGGGGGCGAAGCCGGGGCCGGTCACCGCCGGACCCATGGAACTCAATATCCCATCGATCGAAGGAATCGGCGGCAGCCTCATCTATCTGGTCGACCGCTACGGCGAGAGAACCATCTACGACGTGGATTTCATTCCGGTGCCGGCCGCGTGCACGGACGGCGGCGTCGGGCTGGTGCGTATCGACCATCTCACGCACAACGTCAGGCGCGGCAACATGAACACGTGGGCGGGGTTTTACGAAAAGCTGTTCAACTTTCGCGAGATCCGCTATTTCAGCATCGAGGGCAGCGAAACCGGGCTGTTCTCGCGCGCACTGACCTCGCCCTGCGGCAAGATTCGCATTCCAATCAACGAGAGCCAGGACGACAAGAGTCAGATCGAGGAGTATCTGCACGAATACCGGGGCGAGGGCATCCAGCACATCGCCCTGGGCACGGACGACATCTATGGCTGCGTCGATGCGCTGCGCGCGCGCGGCATTGAATTCCAGGACACGCCCTCCACCTACTATGAAGGCGTGAATGCGCGCGTGGCGGGACATCACGAGACGCTGAGCGACCTCGAGCGCCGCGGAATATTGATCGACGGCAACGCGGCCAGCGGGATCCTGCTGCAGATCTTCACCAAGAACGCGATCGGCCCCATTTTCTTCGAAATCATTCAGCGCAAGGGAAACGACGGCTTCGGTGAAGGGAATTTCCAGGCGCTGTTCGAGTCCATCGAAATGGATCAGAAGCGCCGCGGCGTGCTCTGACGGGGGCGCGCCCGTTGAACTTCGCGCAATTGCCCATATCTAATCGCATAACGGTCAAATCGACCATTCGAGGGCCTGCTATGCGAAAGTTCCTGGCTGCATCCTTAGCCGCGACCGCCTTGACATGGGCCGTGTCGTTCAGCGTTCCCGTGCTGGCCGACACCCCCGATCCCAGCGTCCGTCAGATTTACGAAGCTGCCGAAGGCGGTCATCTCGACCAGGCCCAGCAGATGATCGAGCAGGTACTGCGCGATCATCCGACCAGCGCCAAGGCGCACTACGTGCAAGCGGAGCTTTACGCCAAGGAAGGAAAGGCCGTGCTGGCCCGCACGGAGCTCGGTCAAGCGGAGACATTGGATCCCGGCTTGCCCCACGAGAATCCGCGTTCGGTGCAGACGCTGAAGGCGCAACTCGGAGCGGCTGGCCGCTCGGCGCAGACCTCGCACGCGATGAATTTCGGCGGAGCGCCCGCGCCCTCTCACTTCCCCTGGGGCACGGTGCTCATCGTCGCGTTGGTGGTCGGCCTGCTGTGGGCGATGTTCCGTCGCCGCGCCGGGTATGGCCAATATCCCGCCGCGGGCGGCCCCGTCATGGGCGGCGGTCCGGGTACCTACGGTGGACCTGCGGGCTACGGCGCAGCCCCGATGGGCGGCGGCCTCGGATCGGGAATCGCCGGCGGACTTGCCTCGGGGCTGGCGGTGGGTGCCGGTGTCGTGGCCGGCGAAGAACTCGCGCACCACTTCCTCGATGGCTCGGCTCGCGAGGGCACGGTGCTGCCGCCGGCCGCTGACAACAACGAGTGGCAGCAATCGAACGGCGACATGGGCGGAAGCGACTTCGGCGTAAACGATCCGGGCTCCTGGGACGACTCCGGTGGCGGCGGCGGCGGTGGTGGCGACGACTGGTCGTAGGGACTGACCGCGCGCGAGTCCTATCGACCGCGCGCGGCGCTGCGGCGCAAGATTCACTCAGCCGAGCACGTAGCCCGCGCGGTGCAGTGCGGCCGCGACGGCGTCGTGCAATGCCTGCATCCCGAACGAGACGTCCTGGATCACGCCGTTGACGAAAAACGAGGGCGTGGCGCGAATGTGGCTGCGGCGCGCGCCGTCGATGTGCTCGCGCACCTTCTGCAGGTAGATGTGATCGTCCATCTCGGCCGCATAGCGCACCAGGTCGAGACCCGACTCCGCCGCGTAGCGGCGCAGATCGGTCGCCTTGAGATGTGCCTGGTTCTGGAACAGCAAATCATACATCTGCCAGAACTTCCCCTGCGCGGCGGCGGCCTCCGACGCTTCCGCCGCCAGCAAGGCGTGCGGGTGCGCGTCTGCCAGCGGAAAATGCCGGAATATGAAACGGATCTTGCCGGGGAATCGCTCCAGCAGGAGCTTCGGTGTCGGCGCCGCCATTTTGCAATTCGGGCACTCGAAATCGCCGTACTCGAGCAGGGTGACGCGGGCATGCTCGGCCCCGTCGCTGTGATCGGTGGGTTCGGGCGGGACGGCCAGACTGATCGGACGGGATGCCTGATTCATGAGAGGGACTCCTCCGCGGTCACGCGTTCTGTGCGGGCAACTCGATGGGCCGCAGAGTCACCTGCAGGATGGATGATCGGCGCAACAGCGTAAGCTCGCAATCCCGACCGATCCAGCCGGCATCGAGCAGCCGCTGCAGGCCGTCGATCCCGTCGATCGGCTTGCCGTCGATGGCGATCAGCCGGTCGCCCACGGCGACGCCGGCGCGGGCCGCGGGGCTGTCCGGCACGATTTCCAGCACGTGCACGGCGCTCGCCGTCGACAGTCCGAAGTGGCGCACGACGCGGGTCGCGATTGGCGCGGTCGCCCCCGACACGCCGATAAAGGCGCGCCTGACCCGGCCATGGGCGAAAATTTGCCCGATGACCCATTTGGCCGTGTTGATGCCGGTCGCGAAGCAAATCGCCTGCGCCTGCGGAATCATCGCCGTGTTCACGCCGATCACGCGCCCCAGCGAATCGACCAGCGGGCCGCCGGAATTGCCCGGATTCAGTGCGGCGTCGGTCTGAATCACATCGTGCATCAGTCGGCCCGACATCGCCCGCAACGTACGCCCCAGCGCCGAGATCACGCCCGTGGTGACCGTCTTCGAGTATCCCAGCGGATTGCCGATGGCGATCGCGACCTGGCCCACGCGCACGCGCGACGAATCGCCGAATTCCACATAGGGCAGCGCAGCGGGCGAACCGATGCGCAGCACCGCGAGGTCCGAATCCGGATCGTTGCCCACCACGTCGGCGCCGAAGCGCGCATCATCGTTGAGGCGCACGGTGATGCGCTCCGCCCCGTGCACCACATGACTGTTGGTCAACAAATACCCGTCGGGCGTGAACAGGAATCCTGAACCCGACCCGCCCGATGAGCGCCGGCCCTTCGACCGCGCGCGCGCTTCCACTTCGATGAAGGTGACCGCCGGCGCGACGCGCTCCAGCGCGCCTATGACGGCGCCGGAATAGGCATCGAGCAGCGCCGAATCGTCGCCCGACGCCTCGGCGGGGTTGGCTTCGAACGAGGCCCATTGCGGCGTGAGCATCGTCAGCTCAGGATGATCTTCGGCGCGGCGGCGAGGCCTTCGACGATGAGCTTGTTCATCCGCTTGACGAAGATCGCCGGGTCGTCGAGATCTCCGCCCTCGGCCAACATCGCCTGGTCATACAGCAGGTGAGCCAGCTCGGCGAACACCGCCTCGTCGGCGGTATCCTTGAGCCGCTCCACCAGCGGATGGTTGGGATTCAATTCGAGAATCGGCAGCGTCGCGAACGGATTCCTCTGGCCGGCCTGTTTGAGAATCCGCCCCATGCGCAAGCTCACCCCGAACTCCCCGGCGACCAGCACCGCGGGGGAATCCGTGAGCCGGCCCGACACGCGCGCGCTCGCGATTTTGCCGAGCAGCGTCTTGCCGAGGCGCTCGACCGTGTCCTTGTAGCTCGATTCGGCGGCGGCCTTTTCCGGTGTTTCGATGGTGGATGCCACATCACCGGCGGAGCTCGCCACGTTCGCCAGCGTTTTGCCCTCAAACTCGTGCAGGTGGCTCACCACCCATTCGTCGATGCGGTCGGTGAGCAGCAACACCTCGAAGCCCGACTTGCCGAACCCCTCCAGGTGCGGGCTGTTGCGGGCCGCTGGCAGAGAATCGGCCGTCAGGTAATAGATGGCCTTCTGATCCGGCTTCATCCTCGCGATGTAGGCCTCGAGCGTCACGTCGGGCGTCTGCACGACCTGCGCGTCGCCGCTCGACGCGGTGGAGTTGAAGCGCAGCAGCTTGGCGATCCGGGTTCTCTGACCTGCATCGTCGATGACGCCTTCCTTGAGCACCACGCCGAAGGTTTTCCAAAACTCCGCGTATTCCTGCGGCTTGTCCGCGGCGAGTTCCTCGAACAGGTCCAGCGAACGTCTCACCAGGGCGGATTTGATCTTCTCAACCGTGCGATTGTTCTGCAGCAACTCGCGCGATACGTTGAGAGGCAGATCGGCGGTGTCGACCAGGCCGCGCATGAATCGCAGCCAGGGCGGCAGCAGTTCCGCCGCCTTGTCGAGGATAAAGACGCGCTTGACGTAGAGCTGCACGCCGCCGTGCGGGTCGCGTTCGAAAAGATCGAACGGCGCGCGCTTCGGCAGATAGAGCAGCGAGGTATATTCGATATTGCCCTCGACTTTGTTGTGCGCCCACGCGCGCGCATCGTCCGAGTCATGGGTCAGGTGCTTGTAGAAGGCCTGGTACTCCTCATCCTTGAGTTCGGATTTGGGCCGAGTCCAGAATGCCTTTGCCTGGTTGACGGTCTCCGCGGCATCTGCGGTCTTGAGGACGATGGGAATGCTCAGGTGATCCGAGTACTTGCGCACCAACGCCCGCAGGCGCGACGGCTCCAGGAATTCCTTGTCCTCGTCGCGCAGGTGCATGATGACCTCGGTGCCGCGATCCGTCTTGTCCGCGCTCTGAACCTCGTAGGAGCCCTCGCCGTCCGAATTCCAGCGCACCGCGTCCGCATCGGCGCGTTTGCTCAACACGGTGACCCGGTCGGCCACGATGAAGGCGGAATAGAACCCCACCCCGAATTGGCCGATGAGCTGCGCGTCCTTGGCCGCGTCCCCGCTCAAGGTCTCGAGAAACCGCTTGGTGCCGGAGCGGGCGATGGTTCCTAAGTTGTCGACGACTTCGTCCTGACTCATGCCGATGCCGTTGTCCTTGACGGTGAGCGTGCCCGCCGCCGCGTCGGGGATCAACGTCACGGACAACTCGTCCGAGCCCATGAGACTCGGATTGGCGAGCGCCTCGAACCGCAGTTTTTCGCAGGCATCCGAGGCATTCGAGATCAATTCCCGCAAAAAGATCTCCTTGTGCGAATACAGCGAATGGATGACCAGTCGCAGCACTTGCTTGGTCTCGGCTTGGAATTCTTTGATTTGTGGCTGGGTTTCGGTGGTCATGGCCTTACAATCGTTATGGGTTGAACACTACGGCGGGCGGCACGCCTACGCGCTAGGTGGGGCCGCCGCCCGGGACTTCAAGCGCGCCGCCCGGTGGCGGGCGCTCCCGCACGGCCGTGGCCCCGCGGGCTGCGAGCCCGTCCGCTCTTCAGGGCCAGCCGGCGCGGGGATTGAAGTTGAACTCGCGCCGCATGCGCTCATAGGCCTCCTTGGCCTGCGGAGTGCCCGCCGCCGGCGTGACCAGTTTGAGGGTGACGAACTGATCCCCCGCCGGAGCGCCGGGAAAGCCGCGCCCGCGCAGCCGCAGTTTCTGGCCCGTCTGGGCGCCCGCCGGAATCGTCAATTCGACCGTCCCGCCCAGCGTCGGCACGGGAATCTTGGCCCCTAAGGCAGCCTCCCACGGCGCCAGCGGGAGTTCGACGTGCACGTCCCTGCCGTCGAGTTCGAAGACCGCATGGGGCCGCAGTCGGACCCGCAAGATCAGCGCACCGCGCCCACCGATGCCGGCGCCGCCCACACGCAAAGCCTGGCCGTCCGTCACCCCGGCCGGGATCTGGACGTCGACCAGGCGCGCGCGCCCGTTCTCATGAATGGTCACGCGGCGCCGGGTGCCCGCGTAAGCCTCCTCGACCGACACATCGATGTGCCCTGCCTCGGCATCGGGTTGGGCATGACCGCCTACGCCCCCGCCGGCCGTCCCAAACAAGCTCGAGAAGAAGTCACTGAAGCCGTTGATATCGGAGAATCGAGCGCCGCCCCCCGATTGGGCGAAGCGCTGTTCCCAATCGGGGGGTGGCCGGAACTGCTGGCCGGAGCGATATTCCCGGCCAAGCTGATCGTAGGCGGCGCGTTTCTCGGCATCCTTGAGGACTTCGTAGGCTTCCTGAACGTCTTTGAATTTCGCTTCGGCGTTCTTCTCCTTGCTGACGTCCGGATGATACTTGCGCGCCTGTTTGCGGTAGGCGCGCTTGATTTCGTCCGCGTCGGCGCCGCGCACGACGCCGAGAGTTTCGTAGTAATCCTTGAATTGCATGCCCAACCTGAATGACTTGATTGTAGTGGAAACCGCCGCCTCGCCCGCGGCCGCCACGCTAGCCTAAAGCCTCCGCCTCACGGACGCATCTGATTTTGCCCCGCCTGCGAATGCGTGCTATGCCGCTTGAATTTAAACGGCCCCGTCCCGACTATGCAGCGGCCCCCTTTGCCATATTGCGGCTATTTTTCCCAAAGAAAAGGCTCATGAAGCGCATTTTCCTGTTCCTCGTGACGAACTTGGCCGTGCTCGTGCTGCTCGGCCTGGTGATTTTCGTCATCGAGCACGTCTTCGGCCTTCGATTGGCACGCGGCGGCACCGGCGGGCTGCTGGTATTTGCCGCCATTTACGGGTTCGGCGGTGCGCTGGTCTCGTTGGCGCTATCGAAATGGACGGCGAAGCGCATGATGGGCGTGCGCGTGATCGCGCAGCCCCAGTCCGACCTCGAGGCCTGGCTGATCGAAACCGTCCGCCGGCTGGCGGCCCGCGCGCAGGTCGCCATGCCCGAGGTGGGCATTTTCGACGCGCAGGACATGAACGCATTCGCCACCGGCGCACGACGCAACGCAGCGCTGGTCGCGGTGAGCACGGGATTGCTGCGCGCCATGCCGCGGCCCCAGGCCGAGGCGGTCTTGGGCCATGAAATCAGCCATGTCGCGAATGGGGACATGGTGACCCTCGCCTTGCTGCAAGGGGTGCTCAACACCTTCGTGATATTTCTTGCGCGCATCGTCGGCGCTATCGTCGATCGCGATCGCGACGAATCCGGCATCGGTTTCTTCCTGACCACGATGATCGCGCAAATCGTGCTCGGCGTGTTTGCGAGTATGATTGTCTGCTGGTATTCGCGGCGGCGCGAATTTCGCGCCGATCGCGGCGGTGCGGGCCTCGCCTGCGCCGCGAACATGATCGGGGCGCTCGAGCTCCTGCAGCGCAGCCACGGCGAGCCGATGCCTCCGCAAATGCAGGCCTTCGGCATCAACACCGGCGAGTCCGGGGGTGTTACGCGGCTGTTCATGAGTCATCCGCCCCTGGATGCGCGTATTGCAGCATTACGTGCGCAGAGCCAACGTTAGGGAACTCACATGACTCCCGAGCATCAAATCCCCGCGCCACCCCCGACGGCCGAACGCGTCGGCCAGGTGCTCGCCCGCTGGCTGGACCTGCGGAATTGGGTGCCGCGCACAACGGGCCCTTCCGCGGCACTCGAGGGAGCCTCCCTCCGGGATGACGCCCGGATCGATTGGGCCCGGGTGCTGCCGTTCCTGGGGATGCACGCCGCGTGTCTTGCCGTGATCTGGGTGGGGTTCAGTTGGACGGCGCTGGCCGCGACCATCGCCCTCTATCTGGTGCGCATGTTCGCGATCACCGGTTTCTACCACCGCTATTTTTCACACCGAACCTTCAAGACGTCGCGGGTCGGGCAGTTCGTTTTCGGTCTGCTCGGGGCTTCGGCGGTGCAGCGAGGACCCATCTGGTGGGCTGCGCATCACCGCCACCATCACGTGCACTCGGATAAGCCGGAGGACGTGCATTCGCCGGTTCACCACGGTTTCTTCTGGTGCCACATGGGCTGGTTCATGTCGCGCCAGCACTTTGCGACCGACGTGTCACGGGTCCGGGATCTGCTGAAATACCCGGAGCTGCGGTTCCTGGACCGATTCGATGTCGCCGTGCCCACCGTGCTGGGCGTGGGCGTGTTCTTGCTCGGCACCCTGTTGCGGCAGGTCGCGCCGGGCCTCGGCACCTCCGGATGGCAGATGCTGGTGTGGGGTTTCTTCATATCCACGGTCGCGGTTTACCATGGCACCTACACCATCAACTCCCTGTCTCACGTGTTCGGCCGCCAGCGCTACCGAACCGGCGATCAGAGCCGCAATAACCTCTGGCTCGCCCTCATTACCTTGGGCGAGGGCTGGCACAACAATCACCACCACTACCCGGCATCGGTGCGCCAGGGATTCTATTGGTGGGAGCTCGACTTCACCTACTACGTGCTCAAGTTGATGGCTCTGTGCGGGTTGATCTGGGACTTGAAGCCCGTGCCTGTGGCCGTGCGCGACGGCGCCGGCCGGCGCTTCTGATCGCCCGGCAGGCACGGCGCAGGGTATTATCCGCACCATCCATGCCACGCCCCCCTAGCCAGACCACGCTGGACGACCTGAAGGCCGCCGTCGGCGTCGGGTCCTGGTTCGACGCGCCGGGGGACCTCGAGCCCTTCCTGGTCGATTTTAGGCGGCTGTACCGGGGCGCCACCCCCCTCGTGCTCCAGCCCCGCAACACCACCGAGGTGTCCAAAATCCTCGCCGTCTGCCACCGCGACGAGGTGGCCGTGGTGCCGGTGGGCGGCAACACCAGTTACTGCGGCGCGGCGACGCCCGACGCAAGCGGCTGGCAAATCGTGCTCTCCATGCGGCGCCTGAACCAGGTGCGCCGGATCGATGCGGCGAACTTCTCCATGGTGGTGGAAGCCGGGTGCACGCTGGGTGAGGCCCAAGCCGCGGCGCGCGGCGCCGACCGCCTGTTTCCCTTAAGTTTGGGCTCCGAAGGCACGGCGCAGATCGGCGGCAACCTGTCGACGAACGCCGGCGGCACGGCGGTGCTGCGCTATGGAATGATGCGCGACCTGGTGCTCGGCTTGGAAGTGGTGCTGGCCGACGGCCGCGTGATGTCCGGCCTGAAGAGCCTGCGCAAGGACAATACGGGCTACGACGTCAAATCGCTGTTCATCGGCGCCGAAGGTACGCTGGGGCTCATCACCGCGGCTTGCCTGAAGCTGTTTCCGCAGCCCGCGGATACGGCCACCGCGCTGGTCGGGGTCGATGGCCCGCAGCATGCCGTCGATTTGCTGGGGGCTCTGCGCCGGGCGGCGGGCGATCAGCTCACCGCGTTCGAGCTGATGCCGCAATTGGCGGTGGAGCTCACGGTGAAACACGTGGCCGGCGTCGCCAATCCGCTGTCCCAGGCAACCGCATGGTATGTGCTCGTCGAACTGACCTCCCCCAACCACCTTGCCAATCTTGCGGCGCTGTTGGCCGACCAGCTGCAGAAGGCCGCCGGCACCATCATCAAGGATGCGATGATTGCGACCTCCATCGCGCAGTCCTTGGCCATGTGGAAGCTGCGCGAGTCCGTGCCCGAGGCGCAGCGCCACCATGGCGCGAGTCTCAAACACGATATCTCGGTGCCGGTCTCGTCGGTTCCCCAGTTCATCGAGGACGGCTCGGCGCTGGTGCATCGCCTGGTCCCCGACGGGGACGTCGTGGGCTATGGCCACCTGGGCGACGGCAACCTACATTTCAACGTGAGCCAGCGCCCGGGCACCGACGCGGCCGCGTTCCTGCGGCGCGGCGCCGCGCTCGAGCACGCCATCTTCGACCTGGTCGACAAGCTCGGCGGCAGCATCAGCGCGGAGCACGGCATCGGACGGCTGAAGACGGCCGAATTTGCATCCCGTGCGGATCCCGTCGAACTCGCGGTAATGCGCGACCTGAAGCGCGCCCTCGATCCGAAGGGCATTTTGAACCCCGGCAAGGTGCTCGGATGATCAAGGTGAAGCCGCAGCGCACCCTCGCGCTGCCCATCGCCACGGCGCGCCTGCATTTGCGGGACTTTGTGAAGTCGGACTTCGCCGCCGTGTACGCTTACTCGTCGGATCCGCGCGTGACGAAATTTCTGTTCTTCGGGCCCCGCGACGAGGACAGTACCGCGGATTACCTCGAGGGCCTGCTCGCCTCGCAGGAGGAAATCCCGCGCACCCGGTTCGAGTTGGCGGTGGAGGAGCGCGCGTCGGGCCGCGTGATCGGCGCCTGCGACCTGTCGCTGATCGAGCGCAACGTGGTCGATCTCGGCTACATGCTGGGTCTCCCGGACTGGGGCAAGGGCTACGCCACCGAGATCGCTCTGGCGCTGGTCGATGCCGCTTTTTTCGACTTGCGCGCCGACCGCATCATCTCCACCGTCGACGTGAACAATAAGGCGTCGATCCGCGTGCTCGAAAAAATCGGCATGCGCTGGGAGGCGGTGTTCCGCAAACATCGGCGCGCCAAGAACCGGTGGTGGGATTGCCATCTGTTCGTGCTGCCGCGCGAGGTCTGGGAATTGTCGAAGTCGCCGGCCGGCTAGTCGGAACTACCCAGGAACGACCGGCATTCTCGGGCACTTCTTCCCATCCCTGGCGCGGTTCATGAGTGGTACCCCCTAGTCGCGATCGTCCTTGGCGGCCTGCTCGCGCTCCCGTTGTCTGGCCCGATCCAACACATCCTTACCGGGCATGCCTGCGCCGCGGGTGCTGCGTAAGGTCAGCAGTCCGCCGACGAGCACCGCGAGCACGACTGCAACGATGAGGATCGCCTTCACGGGGTCACCATGCGCAGCAACCCTTCCTGCGCGGTGCTCGCGACGAGCCGCCCGTCGCGGGCGAATATGCTGCCTCGTGAGAATCCGCGAGCCCCCGAGGCGCTGGGACTGTCGGTCGAATACAGGAGCCAATCGTCCACGCGGACGCTGCGGTGAAACCACATGGCGTGGTCGATGCTCGCCACCACCAGATTGCGGTCCACGAGGGAGATGCCATGCGGCACCAGCGCCGTATCGAGAAGATTGAAGTCCGAGACGTAGGCCAACAAGCAGCGATGCAGCGCTTCCCCGTCCGGCAGCGGCGCGATCGCGCGGAACCAGATGTTGCGCCGGGCCTCGACATTTCCGGCCTTCAAGAAGCTCGGCGGCTGCGCGGGACGGAATTCGAAGGGACGCTTCTGCTCGATCACCCGCCGCATGAGCGGGGGGAGCTGGGGCAGCAGGTCGCGGAAATAGGAGGCCAGATCCGCCAAGGCCTCCGGCGGCGGAACGTCCGGCATGGCGAACTGATGCGCCACCCCGTCCTCCGCCGACTGGAAGGATGCCGACAGGTTGAAGATCTGCGCGCCATGCTGGATCGCCACGACGCGCCGCGTCGAGAAGTGTTTGCCGTCGCGCGCCCGGTCGACCTCGTAGACGATGGGTGAGTTGAAATCGCCGCGGCGCAGGAAATAGGCGTGCAGCGAGTGCACCGCCCGCGACTCGACCGTGGCCGTCGCCGCCATCAGCGCCTGGCCGAGCACTTGACCGCCGAACACCTGCGGACTGCCGATGTCGCGGCTTTCGCCGCGAAATAGGTCGAGTTCCAGACGCTCGAGCGTCATCACCTTGACCAGATCGTCGAGCAGTTGCTTCATCGGGCCGTCAATGGCTGCCGGCTCCGGCCACGCCGAGGCGCTTCTGCATGATGGGGCTGGTGGTGGTGTACTGGAGAAATTGCCGCTTCTCGGGGAACAAGTGGTGCTGAATGGCAAATGCGGCGAGCGCCGCCTCATGGAAACCGCTCAAGATCAGTTTTTTCTTGCCGGGATAAGTGTTGATATCGCCGATCGCGAAAATGCCCGGCACGCTGGTCTGGAAGCGCTCGGTGTCCACCTTGAGCGCCTTCTTCTCAAGTTCGAGCCCCCATTCGGCGATCGGGCCGAGCTTCGGGTGCAGGCCGAAGAACGCCAGCACCTGATCGGCCGCCACTTGGAGGGTGGTTTGCCCCTGATTGGCCTGGAGAACCACGCCCGCGAGCCTCGGCTCGCCGGCGTGCGTCTCGCTGTGAATGGCTGCCACCGTACCCTCGACCAGCCGCATTTTGCCCTCGCCAACCAAGTCGCGCATGCGCGCCACGGTGGCCGGCGCCGCACGAAACTCGGCGCGTCGATGCACAAGGGTCAAGGAGCGCGCCTTTCCGCAGAGCGCGACGGTCCAGTCGAGCGCGGAATCGCCGCCGCCGCAGATCACCAGATCGCGGCCATGAAAATCGGCCGCCGATTTCACCCGGTAATGCACGCTCCTGCCTTCGAATTCCTCGATGCCCGGCACGCTCAGGCGCCGCGGCTGAAACGAACCCACCCCGGCCGCGATCACCACCGCACCCGCGCTCAAGCGCGTCCCCGCGGAGGTCGCAACCAGAATCCTGCCGTCCGGCAGCGGTTTGACCTCCGTCACTTCCTGTCCGAGATGGAACGTGGCATTGAACGGCTTCGCCTGCTCGAGGAGCCGGTCGATCAGTTCCTGCGCGCCGCAGATGGGCAGCGCGGGAATATCGTAAATCGGCTTATCCGGGTAGAGCTCGGTGCACTGACCGCCCACCTGGGCCAGCGAATCGATGAGATGGGCGGTCATGCCGAGGAGCCCCAGCTCGAAGATCTGAAATAGTCCGATGGGGCCCCCGCCGATGATGACCACTTCCGCGGCAATGGGTCCGGATGTTTCCGACATGGTAGAGGCATTTCCTAACGCAGCACAAAAGGTCGCAAATTGTAGCTGAACCCGCCGCCATCTGCGCCATGGAAGCCAAAACCCCCCGAGACGCAGCGCTCCAGGGGCTCCAGGGAACCAAATTCGATCCGCACGGTACTTACCTACTGGTGGGGAACATTACCCGCATCCGTTGGTCGATCATGGTGTAGCCCGTCGCGAGGCGCCTCGGGCGCTCGCCATGCAGGACTTCGCCATGAGGATAATGTGAATTCGTGAGGATCATGTTCGTGAGGATCATGTCAGCGAATGCCTACACGCTCAATCATGTCAGCGATCGCCTACACGCTATGTCTCCGTATTGTCAAAAAATCGACTGTACAATCCCGCTACACAGACTTTTATAGGAAGGTCCCGCTATGCACGCGCAGGTCAACCCGCTTACAGTAGAATCGCGACAAGTCGCTGCCAACGACGAGGGTGCGCGAGAATCGACACGCCCCATCCGCGCGCTGAATCGCGGGCTCGAGGTATTGACGGAACTCAATCGCCTGGAACGCGCCGCCATCAATACGCTGGCGAATGCGGTGGGTTTGCCGCGCACCACCACGTATCGCATTCTCGAAACGCTGCGGCTTGCAGGGTACGTCGAGCGCGACTCGCACGACGACTGCTATCGTCCCACCATCATGGTGCGCGCCCTGTCGGAGGGATTCGACGACGAGGCCATGGTGGCGCACATCGCCAAGCCGCATCTGGCGGCTCTGTGCGCGGCAATCGTCTGGCCCATCGCCATTGCCACGCCCTCCGGGGCCGCGATGGTGATTCGCGAAACCACCGACCGGCAAAGTCCCTTGGCGCTGGAGCAATACGGTGCCGGCATCCGGGTGCCGCTGCTCACGTCGGCTGCGGGACGGGCGTACCTCGCGTATTGCACGGCGCAGCAGCGCGAAACCCTGTTGGAACTGCTGGGTCGTTCGTCGCTGCCGGAAGACCGCATCGTCCGCAGCCGCGTCGAAGTGGAACGAATTCTCAATGAGACCCGGGCGCAGGGCTTCGGCATGGCGCAGCGCGCGCGCCGCGTGTCCGAGGAGACCAGTCTCGCCATCCCGGTGCGGGCGAAAGATCGGGTGCTGGCGGCCATCTCCGTCAGATACGCGGCCACCGCCGTGCCCCTTCGCACCGCCGTCGAGCAGTTCTTGCCGAAGATGCGCGACGCCGTCGCGAAGATCGAGCGGGAATTCGGCATCGTCTAGCGCCGCGCTGGAGGCCGCTGCCGCTAGCCCCTCACGGGGCTAGCGGGTCCTGAATCCTATTTGTCGCTCCCGTCTGTCAATCCTATCTGTCAACCCTATCTGCCAATCCAATCTGTCAGTCATAGCTGTTAATCCTATCCCCTTAGTCCTGTCGCCTAATCCTATCGCTTAATCCTACCGCTTCAGCGTCTTGCCGACGCCGCCCGAGACGAGCGTCGTTACATCGAGCAGCGCGCCGGCGACGGCGAACCTGCCCGCCACGGCGAGATACCGCGGGCGCCAGACCGGCGAGAACTTCTCCTTGTACTTGCGCAGCCCTTCGAAATGATAAAACATCTCCCCATAGCGCTGCACCATGCGCCCGAGCTTGTGCCACGTAGGCGCCAGCGCATGTTCTTCCAGGCCGGATAACGGCGCCATCCCCAAATTGAACCACTGAAATTGGCGCTCTTTGGCCCAGAGCATGCTTTCCACCAACAGGAAATCGATGACTCCCTTGGGCGCTCCATCGCCGTAGCGCATGAGGTCCACGGACATTTCCGTGTCCATGGCGGCCCGCCACATGTTTGCAAAGGCGACGATCGAACCGGCGTTGCGCACCACGGCGCAGTCGAAACACGACAGGTAACGTTCGTTGAAATACCCCAGCGAAAAGCGCTTCTCGCCGGCCTGTTTTTCCGCCAGCCAGGAATCCGACACCGCACGCAGTTCGGACATGATGGACGGCACATCCTGGCGCGCCACCACGGCGAATTGCGCGCCGTCGCGCGCGGCACGCCGGTGCATTTGCCGCAGATCGGCGCGCGCGGGCCCCTCCAGCGAGAACGTGCCCAGCGGTACGCGCGCCTCTTCGCCGAGTTTGGTCAGCGTCATCCCCAGGTCGATATACAGCGACAAATTCTCCGGCGCCACTTGATAGAAGACCGGCGTGACCGCCATGCCATCGCACCTCTCCAGGAAGTCCCAGGCCAGCGCTTCGCAGGCTGCCGTGGGTCCCACGGGATCCCCCATGCAAACCCAGCTGCTGCCCGACGCCTGGTACATGATGAACGCCGTGCGCTCGTCGTTGAACATCAACCGCTTGTCGCCGAGCAGCGCCAAATTTGAATTGGTATCGCGGCCGTTCGCGATCAAGATCTGCGCCTGATGCAGATCGTCCGGGCCCGGCGTGGCGAGCGCCGGCTTCGAAGGACGCAGCAAGCGCCACAGCGCGTAGGCGGCGGCAATCATGGCGGCCAGCAGCAACGCGCGCAAACTGCGCGGCGCCGACGCTTCGAACTCGAACTGCCACCACAGCTCCCGGCCATAGGGCACGTTCCGATACGCGAACAGCACCAGAAAAACGGCGGTCCCGAGCACCAGCAGAACCGCCACGATCCACGGTCCCGAGAAACGCTGTTCGATCAGGGAGGCACGGCGGGCAAAACGGCTGTGCGCCGACACCAGCAGCACCACGACGATGGACAGGACGGTGGCTTCCTCGTAATCGAATCCCTTGAGCAGCGACAATAGGATCCCCGCGCCCAGCAACCATACCGTCAGCCACCACGCGGCGTCGAGGCGCCGGTACAGGCCGTTCGCCAGCACCATCAAGCCGACGCCGACGGCACTGCCCAGCAGGTGCGATAGCTCGAGAATGGGCAGCGGCACGAAGGGCCGCAGCCAATCCAAGCGATCGCTGATCGCGGGCGTCGCGCCGGAGAACAGCAGCACGGCGCCTGCGCCGAATACGGCGATCCCGATGGCCTGCGGGGTCACGGCGCTCACCCACGTGCGGCCCAGCCGCCCCAGTCGCACCATCGGTCCGCGGTGAACCCAGATTTCGTGCGCACCCAGCAGCGCCAGCGCCACGGAAAACGGGCCGAAGTAATAAATGACGCGATAGGCGAGCAGCGCCCCCAGCAATTGGTCGGGGGGCACGCTGCGAAATATCAGCAGCAGCACCGATTCGAACACGCCGACGCCGCCCGGCACGTTGCTGATGATCCCGGCGGTAATGGCAATCAGATACAGGCAGGCGAACGCCGCAAAGCCGATGCCGGCCTGCTGCGGCAGGAGCACGTAGAGCACACCGGCGGCGCACAATAGGTCCGTGCTGGCGACCGCAACCTGCGCGAACGCAATGCGCCCGCTCGGCACGGGAATGACGATCTTGCGGTAACGCAGCGACTTGTGCCGGGAACACGCCAGCCATAGATACGACGCGACGGCCCCGAGCAGCACGCAGCCTGCGAGTACCACCACGGATGCATGCGCGTGCAGGACGGAGCCCGACAAGCGCGCCTGCGACAGCAGCGACACGCCGAGCAGCGAAGCGGCGCCCAAGATGAACGTCAGCGTGCCAAAGGCGATGACCGTGCCGATCTGCTTGGCCGTCAGGCCCAACGGGGAATAGGCGCGGTATCGGATGGCGCCGCCGGAGAGCGTATTCAAACCGACGTTGTGGCCGATGGCGTAGCCCATGAACGAGATCAGCGCGAGCCGCGGATAGGGCACCTGGACCCCGGCGAATCTCAATCCCAGGGCGTCATACAGGGTCAGGGACCCATAGCCCGCGCAGGTGAGCGCCACCGCCGCCAACAATCGCGATTCGCGCAGGGCGTGAACGTGGGCCATGATGTCCTGCCAGCGGTACTGCGCCAGCACGTGACGCAGCCAAACCAGCGCCACCCCAAAGAGGGCGATGCCGAGCAGCGTAGTCCATGGCGGAACCCTGCGAATTGTGTCAGGAACTGTCAAGCTACGTATCGTAGCAGGGCGACCTGGACAGAGTGCATACCGCCCTGTCGACTTCCGTACAGAAACTGCTAGGGTAGATCCAAGGATCTTAGACTTCTCAAAGGGTGATTAACGCATGAGTTCCGCCAACGATGGCCGACAGGCAGCCATGGACGCGACGCAGCTGTATCGCGAGGAAACATTCACGGATCGACGGGTGGGCACCATACGCCGGTTGACACCGGTGCTGCCCGATGGATCGCCCGACGCGGCGCGCGCCCTGCTCTTCGTCGGGCAGGCGCAGGTCATGACGCCCATGGGCGCGATTCCCATCAGCTTCGACCTGGATTCCCCCACCTTGGACGGAGCGATCGCAAAATTCGGCGACGCCGCCGAACAGGCCGTGCAGCAGACCATGCGGGAAATCCAGGAGTTGCGCCGCGAGCAGGCGTCCTCGCTGGTCATCCCCGACGCGGCCGGAGCCGCGCTGCCCAATCCCAGCGACCTGTTGGGCCGCGGCCGCTCGCGCCGTTAGCCGCGCGGTACCGCGCCGCCAGCCGCGTCATGAGCCGCGCGGTACCGCGCCGCCAGCCGCGTCATGAGCCGCGCCGTTAGCCGCGCCGCCAGCCGCGTCATGAGCCGCGCCGCCAGCCTCGGCCGCAGGCTGCTCGGTCACGGTCGGGTGGCCCCTTCGAGGGTCTCCCACCGCGCAAAGGCGGCCTCGAGCTCCTGCTCCACCGTCGTCAATCGTTGTGCCGCGACGGCCGCCTCCGCGGGACTGCGGCGGTACAACTGCGGATCGCCAATGGCCGCCGTCAGTTCGGCCTGCTGAAGCTCGAGCCGCTGGATCAATTCGGGCAGGGCGTCGAGTTCTCGTTGATCCTTGTACGAAAGCTTGCGGCCCTTCGGCGCCGCGGGCCGCGCCCGCTCGCCGGCCCGCGTTTTGGCCGGGATCGGACTCGCCTTGCGTTGGCGCAGCCAATCGCTGTACCCGCCCACGTATTCATTCACGCGGCCCTCGCCTTCGAATACCAGCGTGCTGGTCACCACATTGTCGAGAAAGGCGCGGTCGTGGCTGACCAGCAGCAGTGTGCCGGCGTATTCGGCCACCATTTCTTCGAGTAGATCGAGAGTCTCGGCGTCGAGATCGTTGGTAGGTTCGTCCATCACGAGAAGATTGCTCGGCTTGGCGAACAGCCGCGCCAGCAGGAGGCGATTGCGCTCGCCGCCGGACAGCATGCTGACGGGTGCGTGCAGCCGTTCGGGCGGAAACAGGAAATCGCGCAGATAACTCGACACGTGGCGCGCGTGTCCGTCGATCGTAATAGTCTCGCCGCTGCCGCCGGTCACGTTGTCCATGATGGACCGCGCCGGATCGAGCTGCTCGCGCTGTTGATCGAAATAGGCGGGCAGCAGCGACGTGCCGCGCCGGATCGTGCCGGCCGACGGCTCCAGTTCGCCCACCAGCAGCTTGATCAGCGTCGTTTTACCGCACCCATTGGGACCGATGATGCCGATGCGGTCGCCGCGCATGATGCGGGCGGAAAAATCGGCAATGATCGGCACGCCCCCGAAATCCTGACGCACATTGACCGCTTCGCACACCAGTTTGCCGGACAATCCCGCGTCCTGCACCCGAATATCCACCTGCCCGATGCGTTCGCGCCGCTCACTGCGCTGTTTTCGCAACAGCTCGAGCGCCCGCACTCTGCCTTCGTTGCGGGTGCGGCGCGCCTGAACGCCCTTGCGTATCCATACTTCTTCCTGAGCCAGTTTCTTGTCGAACAGGGCGGCATGCTTCGCCTCGACTTCCAATGCGGCGCGCTTCTTGAGCACATAGTCATCGAAATTGCCGGGCCATATGCTGAGCTGCCCGCGATCCAATTCGACGATGCGCGTCGCCAAACGGCGCACGAAGGCGCGGTCATGACTGATGAACAGCAACGCGCCGTCAAAATCGATCATCATCTCCTCGAGCCACGTAATGGCCTCGATGTCCAGATGATTGGTCGGCTCGTCGAGCAGCAGGAGGTCAGGTTCCGAGACCAGGGCGCGGCCGAGCATCGCCCGCCGGCGCCAACCGCCCGATAGCGCGCTCATGGGCCGATCGCGCTCGAGCTGCAGCCGCGAGATCACCTGGTCGACCTGCAGCGCGGCCTGCCAATCGCCGTCGTGCCCCGCCGCGTCGACGCCACCCAGGATCACCTCGAGAACGGATTGATCGCTGGCGGCCGACACCTCTTGAGCGAGGCTCGCAACTTTCGCGCCCGGGCGCACCCAAACCTCGCCGCTGTCCGGAGCGATGTCGCGGGTAATCAACTTGAGCAGCGAGGATTTCCCCTCCCCGTTGCGGCCGAGCAGGCAGACGCGCTCGCCCCTGCCGATGTGCAGCGCGACGTGGTCCAACAGGGGCTTGAGGCCGAAGCTCAAGGAGACTTTATCGAGGCGTACGATGGGCATGAGGCCGCGTATAGTACGGTGCCGCGCGCCTTAACTCACGTGCAAATTCCTCACCCGGGCGCG
>JBEKYO010000016.1:0-53763 GCA_049510875.1 Steroidobacteraceae bacterium | reverse complement strand
GCTGAGCAACCAAGCGTGGGCAAACTATTCGCTGCCCGACACGACCCCGCCGACGTTCTCGGAGGCGGCGGTTGCCTATCCCGGCACGCAGTCGATCACCATCAGCGACGCGACGCCGGGTGCAACGATCTACTACACCACCAATGGCTCGACTCCGACGCTCGGATCGGCGGTCTACTCCGGTCCTATTACCGTGAGTTCCAGCGAAACAATTGAGATCATGGCGTTGGCGCCGGGCTATTCGAGCAGCACCATCGAGTCGGCCGCTTACACCATCGCCAGCAGTTCAACGATTCAGGTCAACGATCCGGCCGGGTTCGCCTCAGCGGCCGGCTTCAACCTCATCGGTACTGCGACGTTGACGAATAATGCACTACAGTTGAGCGCCGCAGGCAAAGGGAGTAATGCCGGCGCAGTCTGGTATACGACGCCGCTCAACGTGCAGGCGTTCACGACCGATTTCTACATTCAGGAGATCTTGCCCCAAGCTGACGGTTTTACCTTCACGCTGCAGAATGCGCCCGCGGGAGTATATGCGCTCGGCGCATCGGCCGGCGGTCTCGGCTATCAGGGGATTACGTCGAGCGTTGCCGTCAAGTTCGATTTGTTCGACAACGCTGGCGAAGGGGTCGACTCCACGGGGTTCTACACCAACGGCGCCGCGCCGACGATACCCGCCCTCGACATGACTACTTCGGCGGTGAATCTGGGTGGCCCGGACATGCTGCATGCGAACATCAGCTACAATGGATCGACGCTGACCTTGACTCTGACCGATACCGTGACGGGCGCGAGTTTCACGGGTTCAACCGCCATCAACATTCCGGCAATAGTGGGCGCCAACACGGCGTATGCCGGCTTCACGGCCGGCACGCATGTCGGCGGGGCGACCCAGACCATCTTGAACTGGACTTACGTGGCGAGCCCCGCCGCGACCCCCGCCACGGCCACACCCACCTTCACGCCCGCGCCGGGCCTCTACGCCGGCCCACAGTCGGTGATCATCGGCGATGCAACCAACGGCGCCGCGATCTACTACACCACCGACGGCTCGATGCCGGGCCTATCGTCCGCGGTCTACTCTGGCCCGCTCAGCGTCAGCGCCAACGAAACCCTGTCGGCGATTGCGGCGGCGGGCGGCTACGCGACCAGCGAAGTCGGGATCGCGGCATATCAGATCGCGGCGCCGATTCCGAGCTTCACGCCCCCGGCCGGCACGTACTCGAGTCCGCAGTCGGTCACGATCGGGGATGCGGTCAACGGTGCCGTGATCTACTACACGACCAATGGGGCGGTGCCGACCACGGCCTCGTCGGTGTACTCCGCACCGATCAGCGTGAGCGCCAATGAGACGCTTGAAGCGATGGCAGTGCCGAGCGGCTACGCCGCCAGCGCCGCCGGGAGCGCCGCATATGGAATCCGCACGGCCACTCCAAGCTTCACGCCCGGTGGCGGGACCTACTCGAGCGCGCAGTCCGTAACAATCAGTGACACGACCGGCGGTGGGCCCATTTACTACACCACCGACGGCACGAGACCCACGACATCCTCCGCAGTGTATTCGGGCCCGATCACCGTGAGCTCCGACGAAACCCTGAAGGCGATTGCTGCGACAAGCGGCTATACGAGCAGTTTCGTGGGCACAGCCAGCTATTCCATCCGATTGGCGGCACCAAGCTTTACGCCCGCCGCGGGGACCTACTCGAGTGCGCAGTTGGTGACGATCGAGGATGGCGATGCGACGATTTATTACACGACGAACGGCTCGACGCCCAGCACATCCGCCGCGGCGTATTCGGGCCCGATCAGCGTGAGCGCCAACGAGACGCTGAAGGCGTTCGCGGTGGCTGGCGGCTTTGCGAACAGCCCCGTGCAAACAGCCAGGTATTCCATCCGAGTGGCCACGCCAAGCTTTACGCCCACCGCGGGCACCTACCCGAGCGCGCAGTCCGTGTCGATCGAGGATGCGACCGGTGGTGCGGCGATTTACTACACCACGGACGGGACGACGCCCACCACATCATCTGCGCTGTATACCGGCGCGATCGCCGTGAGCGCCAGCGAGGCCCTGAAGGCGATTGCTGTCACAAGCGGCTATACGAACAGTTTCGTGGGAACGGCCGCTTATAAGATCAAGTGATGTGCCGCTACGAAACGGCCGTGCGGCCCGCCATGGCGTGCGCCAGCGTCCCGCCGTCGACGTATTCGAGTTCGCCGCCCACCGGAACGCCGTGCGCAATGCGCGACACCTTGAGGCCGCGGCGCAGCGCAAGCTCGCCGAGATAGTGCGCGGTGGCCTCGCCCTCGACGGTCGGGTTGGTGGCGAGAATCACTTCGCGGACCTCGCCCTCCCCGAGCACGAGTTCGAACGCATCCAATCCCAGTTCGGCGGGTCCAATGCCGTCGAGCGGCGAGAGGTGGCCCATGAGCACGAAATACCGGCCGCGAAAACCGCCGGACTGCTCGATCGCAACGACGTCGGCCGGCGACTCGACCACGCAGAGCTGTGCGACGTCGCGCTGATCCGAGGCGCAGGTCGCGCACAGCTCGCTCTCGGTGAGCATGCGGCAACGCTTGCAATGGCCCACCTGTGCGAGCGCCTCCGCCAACGCCTCGCTCAAGACGCGGCCGCCGTCGCGATTGCGCTCCAAGAGATGAAACGCCATGCGCTGCGCCGATTTCGGACCGACGCCGGGCAAACAGCGCAGCGAATCGATCAAGCGGGCCAACGTCGGCGTATATTTCATCGGAATTTCATCGGACTCGAGTTGGCGGTCAAAACGGCAGTTTCATACCGGGCGGCAGATTGAGGCCCGACATGAGGTCGGCGTATTTTTCCTGAGTTCTCGCGGCCAGCTTGTGGACCGCGTCGTTGATCGCGGCCACCACCAGGTCTTCGAGCATGTCTTTGTCCTCGCCGAGCAGCTTGGGCTCTATCGCGATGCTCGTGGCTTCGTGGCGTCCGTTGATCACGATCCTGACCATTCCCGCGCCCGCCTCGCCGGTGATCGCCATGTCGGCGAGTTCTGCCTGCGCCTTTTGCATGGTCTCCTGCATCTGCTGTGCCTGACGCATCAGATTCCCGAGTCCGCCTTTCAACATGACTGCCATTCTCCTCGAGTGCTAATTCGTTGGTTTCACCGACGCCGCGTCGATCTCTGCGCCGAAGCGTTCGCGCAATCCCTTCACCGCGGCATCGTCTTCGAACGCCGCCGCCGCACGCACGGACTTGTCCTGTTCGGCCATCGCGCGCCGGCGCGCCGGTGTGACGAGCGCCGCATCGGATGAGTCGAACACCGCACGAATGTCCGCGCCAAAGTAACTCGACAGACCCTGCACGAGCTTCTCCTCGATCTGCGCCGTGCGCCGATGCGCGGCCGCCGGATCGAAGTGCAAACGAAGCACGCGGTTGTCGAACGAGGCGGGCACGCAGTTCAGCGCGAATTGCCGCACCATGCCCGTCAAATTGGCAGCATCCACCACCGCCGCCCAATTGGCCGCGTCGATGGTGGTCAGCCTGACCGTCGCGCTGTCGGCGGCGGGCGGGAGGCTTGCCGGCGGCGTCGCCGCGCTCGCCGCCGTATTCGCTGCCGTAGTCACCGCGGCGGCGGGCTTGGAGGCGGCGCGCGGGGCCGCCGCCGCGGGCGCGGCGCCGGCCGCCGTCTGCGCAGCCGGGGGCTCGGGGCGAAATGCCAGCATGCGCAGCAGGCACATTTCGAAACCGATGCGCGGTTCCGGAGCCATGGATAGGTCGCGGCGTCCGCCCAGGGCGATCTGGTAGTAGAGTTGCACGTCCTCCGGCGATATGGCGTGCGCCAACCGGGTGAGCGCGTCGGCATCGAACTCCTCGTCCTGTTGCGCCGCCTCGGGCACGATCTGCACGATCGCGACACGCTGCAGAAATGCAGACAATTCGGTGAGCGCGCGATCGTAGTCGGGCGCGTCCTGATCGAGATCTTGGACCAGCGCGAGCAGCGCGGGACCATCCTGGCGCGACAGCGCCTCGAGGATGCGCGTCACGTGCCCCCGGTCGACGGTGCCCAGCATGGCGCGCGCATTGGCTTCGCTCAAGGTGCCGCCGCCGAAGGCGATCAGCTGGTCCATCAAGCTCAGCGCATCGCGCATGCTGCCGTCCGCGGCCCGGGCGAGCAGCAGCGTTGCCGCCGGCTCGAATTCGAGACTCTCGGCGGCGGCGATGAATTTCAAGCGCTCGCCGATCAGGCTCGCCGACAGCCGTTTGAGACTGAATTGCAGGCAGCGCGACAGCACGGTGACCGGCAATTTTTGCGGATCGGTGGTTGCCAGCAGGAATTTGACGTGCGGTGGCGGCTCTTCCAGGGTCTTCAGTAATGCATTGAAGGAGTGACCGGACAGCATGTGCACTTCGTCGATGAGGTACACCTTGTAACGGCCGCGAGTGGGTGCGTACTGCACGTTGTCCAACAGTTCGCGCGTGTCGTCCACCTTGGTGCGCGAGGCCGCGTCCACCTCGATGAGATCGACGAAGCGGCCTTCGTCGATTTCGCGGCATGCGGCGCACACGCCGCACGGATTGGCGCTCACGCCGGTTTCGCAATTGAGCGACTTGGCGAGAATACGCGCCACCGTCGTCTTGCCGACGCCGCGAGTACCGGTGAACAGGAATGCGTGATGCACTTTTCCGCTATCGAGCGCGTTTCCCAACGCGCGCAACACGTGTTCCTGTCCGACCATTTCGGCGAACCGCTTGGGGCGCCATTTGCGCGCTAGTACGATGTAGCTCATTCGATTAGTTTAGCCGGAATCCGGCGTCCATTAGGAGGCGGCCCGCGTCAGCTTGGACTTCGGCGCCCGACTTAAAGCCTCTACCGCTGCTCCCTTCCGGGCCTGACGGGGTTCGTGGCCAGTCGTCGCGAAGCTGCAAACGCGAGCCGCCATTGACTCACCTTATCGCTACATGTGGCGGAGAGGGAGGGATTGTTCGCGGCTGCGCCGCTCATCCCTCGCCAAGCCTTGGGACCGCCGTCGCTGCGCGCCGGCGTCCTTCGCCGCCGCTACGCAGCGGCTCGTCGAACCCATCGGGTTCGAACCCCAGCTTCGTCACCACCGTGAAAACCAAAAGCACCTCAAACCTTCATCGCTACATATGGCGGAGAGGGAGGGATTCGAACCCTCGAACACCTTTTGGGATGTTACTCACTTTCCAGGCGAGCGCCTTCGACCACTCGGCCACCTCTCCACAAACCTTCATTCCGTGCAATACGACACGGAGGGATTGCTCGCGGCCGGGCCGCTCGTCCTCCGCTTCGCTCCGGACCGTTGCAGCTTCGCCGCAACGTCCAACCCGGCTGCCGGGTTGTGACTCGGGCCGTCCCGGCCCTCGCCCTGCGGGCGCGCTGCGCGCGTCCAAAATCGGCTCCCGGCGATTTTGTCGAACCCTCGAACACCTTTTGGGATGTTACTCACTTTCCAGGCGCGGCTGCGGTCCGCAAGGCTACCTGAGGCGGCTCAAGCGATCAAATCGGGGGGCCGCCGCGGCCGAGGCGCCTTCGGGGCCCGCGCCGGGGCGCCAGCCGGCCCGCGACGCGGGCGCCAAACCGCCGCCGGCGGGCCTGGGCCGTCCGGGCCACCACGGCCGGGCCGGCCCCTCCGCTCACCCCGGAGCGCCTGCCTTGTTGGGCGCAGCGGGCTTGTAGCGCGGCGGTACATCCAGGCACGCATCCTTGGGTCCCGGCGGCGGCGGCGCCAAGTCCACCGTGGGTATGAGCAGCGCACCCTGGGTATTGGGCGAATCCAACCCCTCAGGCACCTTGAGCGGGGCCACCTGCCGGGCCTGCTGATATTCCTGCTTGACATGGCAGTCCGGATTCAGGCGCTTGGCAAAGCTGTGGCAGCCGCATAGCAGTGTGGCCGCACCGACGAAAATGACGATTCGCTCAAAATTCAATGTAACTCTCCGCGGTAAACACCGGCCGTCGGGCCGGAGAAGCAAGGCGGTCAAGCCGCTTGGTGCTCGAGGGTAATGCCGGCTGCGCGCATCGCGCGCAACACCGTCTCTTGGTGCACGGGCGCCAATTCGACCAATGGTAAGCGGATTCCGTTCCCGATGAGGCCCATTCTGGCCGCCGCCCACTTCACCGGGATCGGATTGGCCTCGATGAACAGATCCCGGTGCAACGCCTGCAAATCGGCGTCGATGGCGCGCGCGGCCGCGAAATCGCCGGCCAACGCGGCCACGCACGCGTCGTGCATGCGCCGCGGCGCGACGTTCGCGGTCACCGAGATCACGCCATTGCCCCCGGCGCCGATGAATTCGATGGCGGTCGCATCATCGCCCGACAGCAACGCGAAGCCCGGAGGCGCGAGCGACATGAGTTCGCGCGCGCGGCTCAATTGCGGGGTGGCCTCCTTGAGGGCGGCGATCTGCGGATGCCGCGCCAAGCGGGCAACGGTCGCGGGCAGCAAATCCACCCCGGTGCGGCTCGGCACATTGTACAGCACCGCCGGGACGGCCGATGCATCGGCGGCCGCGACGAAATGGCGGTACAAGCCCTCCTGAGGCGGTTTGTTATAGTACGGCGTGACGAACATGACCGCATCGACGCCGAGGCGGGACAAGATCCGCGTACGTGCAACGGTGGTGGCCGTGGAGTGGGTGCCCGCCCCCACGATCACCTTCACCTTGCCCTGACAGCGCGCCACCGCGCGGCGCGTCAATTCCTCGATTTCGTCGATGGCGAGCACCGGCGATTCCCCGGTCGTGCCTGCGATGACGATGCCGTCCGTGCCCTCGCCGATGTGAAAATCCAGCAAGCGGTCCCACGCCGGCCAATCCAACGCGCCATCCGCCGTCATCGGCGTGAGAATAGCAACCAGGCTTCCGGAAAACATTGAGACACGCTCCACAGGAAATATCGCTACCTTAAGTGGCAGACATGCACCCTGGCAAGCGCCCATCCGGTAGAATTTGACCCGATGAAACAACATATCGTGATTTCCGCGGTGGGCGGCGACCGCGTCGGGCTGGTCCATGAACTTTCCAAAGCGGTCGCCGATTGCGGCGGCAGCATCAGCGACAGCCGCATGACCTCTTTGGGCAGCGAGTTCGCCATGTTGCTGTTGGTGAACGGCAACTGGCACACGCTTGCCAAGCTCGAGGGCGAATTCAAGAAGCTGGCGGATGCGACCGGCATGAACATTCAGCTGCGGCGCACCGAAGAGCGCGCGGCGCGCAACGACATGCTGCCCTACTCGATCGATGTCGTCTGCCTCGACCAGACCGGCATCGTCGCGGGCCTGTCGGGGTTCTTCGCGCAACGCGGGGTCGATATCGCCGAAATCTCGACGCGTGCGTATGCCGCCGCCCATACGGGCGCGCCCATGTTCTCGGTGCAGATGATCGTCAACGTCCCGAGCCGCCTGCACATCGGTGTGCTGCGCGAGGAATTCATGGACTTCTGCGACCATCTGAACCTGGACGCCATTTTCGAACCGGTAAAGAGTTGAGTCCACAATGAGCAAGATCGAGCTAGGAAAAAAGGCGCCGGCGTTCGCTCTCGCCGGGACGGGCGGCGAATGGTCGCTGGCCGGGGCCGCGGGCAACCCGGTGGTGATCTATTTCTACCCGCGCGACAACACGCCGGGCTGCACGCAGGAGGGGGAAAGCTTCGCCGGCCTCTACGCCCAGTTCAAAAAGGCCAAGACGCCGATCGTCGGGATCTCCGCGGACAGTCTCGAAGCGCACGAGAAATTCAAGAAAAAAATGCGGTTTCCGTTCGAGCTGTTGAGCGACCCCGACCGCGGCGTCTGCCAGCTCTATGACGTCATTCAGGAGAAGAGCATGTACGGCAAGAAGTACATGGGAATCGAACGCAGCACTTTCCTGATCGACGCGAAGGGTGTGCTGCGTCACGAGTGGCGCAAGGTGAAGGTCAACGGTCACGCCGAGGCGGTGCTGGCAGCGGTGAAGGCGCTGTGACCGACCCCGTGCGGCCTCATGGAGCCGCGATGATTCGAGGGCGCCAGAGCAAACAGGAACGGCGCATCTTCGTGCTCGATACGAACGTCCTGATGCATGACCCGACGGCCATATTTCGCTTCGAAGAGCACGATGTCTACATTCCGATGACGGTGCTCGAGGAGTTGGACGCCGGCAAGAAGGGTCTGTCCGAATCGGCGCGCAACGTGCGGCAGGTGAGCCGTTTCCTCGACGAGCTGATGCGCGATGCCACGAAGAAGGACATCGATCGCGGCCTGTCGTTGCCCACGGCGGTGCCCATCAACCACGGCAAGCGCCCCCCCGCCGGGCGCCTGTACTTCCAGACCCAGCTGCTCGAGTCGGTGCTCCCGGACAGTCTGCCGGGCCATGGCGCGGACAACGCCATTTTGGCGAATACCCTGGCACTGCAGCAGAACTTCCCGACCGCTCGGGTGACCTTGGTATCGAAAGACATCAACCTGCGGATCAAGGCCGCGATCGTGGGCGTCCAGGCCGAGGATTATTCCAGCGACAAGACCATTGAGGACGCCGATCTGCTGGTCAGCGGCGTCCAGCAGCTGCCCACCAATTTCTGGGACAAGCACGGCAAGGGCATGGAGTCCTGGCAGCAACAGAGCCGCACGTTCTACCGGGTCCGTGGGCCGTTGGTGCGCGAATGGCGCGCCAATCAGTTCGTCTACGACCCCGGCGAGAATGGCGTCGAGGCCATCGTGCGCAAGATCGAGGGCGAGGCGGCCATTTTGGAGCTGACCCTGGACTATCGCACGGAGCGCAACAACGTATGGGGCGTGACCGCGCGCAACCGCGAGCAGAACCTCGCCCTGAATCTGCTGATGGACCCCGAAATCGATTTCGTCACCGTGCTCGGGCCGGCCGGCACGGGCAAGACCCTGTTGAGCCTGGCGGCAGGACTCGCGCAGACGCTCGATCACAATCGGTTCAGCGAAATCATCATGACCCGGGTGACCATTCCGCTGGGAGAGGACATCGGATTCCTTCCGGGCACCGAAGAGGAGAAAATGGAGCCCTGGATGGGCGCGCTCATGGACAACCTCGAAGTGCTGACGCAAAACCAGTCAGGGGGCACCTGGGGCCGTGGCGCCACGAATGACCTGCTGCGTCATCGAATCAAGATCCGGTCCTTGAATTTCATGCGCGGCCGCACCTTCCTCAACCGCTTCATCATCATCGATGAGGCGCAGAACCTGACCCCGAAACAGATGAAGGCGCTGGTGACCCGGGCCGGCCCCGGCACGAAAATGATCTGCCTGGGCAACATTGCCCAGATCGACACGCCGTACTTGACCGAAACCACGACCGGTTTGACCTATGTGGTCAACCGGTTCCACGGCTGGGCATATTCGGGCCACATCACGCTGATGCGGGGTGAACGCTCGCGTCTGGCAGACTATGCCTCCGAAGCGCTTTGACTTGTCGGCCGGTCGGGCCCCTGGCGGGTCCCGGAGAACTTTGCGGGACGAAGCCTACTCCAACTCCCGGTATGGAGACTAAATGAAGCTCTTGCGGCCCCTATCCGCGTTTGCGATCGCGCTTGCCATGAGTGCCGGCGCCAGCGTGGGCTGGACGCAGGGTATGAGCGCGGCCGACCAGGACCTGCCGGAACTCGGCAGTCCGGCGAATGCGGCTGTCTCGCTCGAGGATGAGTACCAGGCCGGTCTCGGCTGGTTCCGGGAGATGGGCAAGACCGGCACGATCCTGGAAGACCCGGAGGTCAGCGACTACATCCAGCAAATCGGCCACAGCCTGTCGAGTCGCGCCGAGGAGGGCCAGCATCAGTTCTACTACTTCGTGGTGCGCGATCCGGTCATCAACGCTTTTGCGATGCCGGGCGGGTTCATCGCCATCAACAGCGGGCTGATACTGGCGACGCGCAACGAGAATCAGCTCGCGGGCGTCATGGCGCACGAGACCGCGCACGTCACCCAACGCCATCTCGTGCGCGGACTCATCGATCAGAGCCACGCCGGATTGGTGGCGACCGCCGCGATGCTGGCGGCCATTCTCCTCGGAGCCACCGCCGGCCACGGTTCGCCCGACGCCATGGAAGGCGCCATTCTGGCGACCCAGGGCGCGGCGATTCAGCATCAGATCAACTACACCCGCGCGAACGAATTCGAAGCGGACCGAATCGGCATTGGCACCATGGCGGCCGCCGGATACGATCCGCTCGGCATGGCGAGTTTTTTCCAGGAATTGGATCGTAACTCGCCCGACCCGAGCCGCATCAAGGCGATCGAGTTCCTCATCGATCACCCCTTGTCGGCCGAGCGCGTTGCCGAAGCGCGCAATCGCGCGGAGCAGATCGGGCGCGTGCACCACGAGGACTCCCTGGGATATCGCCTGACGCGCGAGCGCCTGAGATCCCTGGTCGGCGACCCGCGCATGGTGCGCGATTACTACGCCAACCTGGTCAAAAACGGCGCCGGACTCACCATCGAGGAGCGCTACGGCAAGGATGTCGCGGACATCAGAATGCGCAATCCGAACGCCGCGATTCCCGACCTGCAGGCCCTGGTGCGCGAGAATGCGCGGGTGACCCAATTCTACGGCGCGCTCGGGCAGGCCTACATGCTGAACAACCAACTGAAGGAGTCGCAGGAGGTCCTCGACAAGGCCCTGAACCTGTTTCCGCGCAATGTGCCGATCACGATCCGGCTATCGGAAGCGCTGATGCGCGGCGGCGACAACAAGCGTGCGCAGCTGCTGTTGGACGATTTGTTCAACTTCGTCGAGCCGACGCCCGATCAAACGAAGCTCATCGCCAAAGCTGCGAAGGAAGCGGGTGATGTCGCCGATTCGTACTATTACATGTCGTTCTATTACGTCATGTACGGCGATTTGAAAATGTCGGCGGCGCAGCTGCAACTCGCGCTGGAACTGCCGGGCCTGGACCCGATCCAGCGCGCTCGTTTCAGCGCGCGCCTCGACGAGATCAAGGCCGCCATGCCCAAGAATAGAAAAAACACCGTGGCCGACGACACCGGCAGCGGCAGCGGCAACAGCCGCCATTGAGTGCCTGGCGCGTACGCGCGGGCGGTGTAACGTATAGTTAATCAGACCAGCTGAACCGACCGAGGGAGATGCCCGATATGCTGAATAGTTGGTGCGCGCGCATCGCGCTTACCGTCATGTGCGCGACGGCGCTCTGCGCCTGCGTCACATTGCCGCCCGACCGACCGCGCGCGCCGCAGGATCCCTGGGAATCCTGGAATCGCGGAGTGTATAAATTCAACGATGCGGTCGACCGGGCGATCGCCAAGCCGGTGGCCACGACCTACGTGAAAGTCGTGCCCCCGCCCATTCGTCTCGGCGTCAGCAATTTCTTCGCCAATCTCGACACCCCGACGGTGCTCATCAACGATGCGCTGCAGGGGAAATTCCTCGCCGCCGCCAACGACCTCGGACGCTTCGTGCTCAACAGCACGGTGGGCCTCGGCGGCATCCTCGATCCGGCGACGGCCGCCGGGCTCGACAAGAACGACGAGGATTTCGGCCAGACGCTCGGCAAGTGGGGCGTGCATCCCGGACCGTTCGTCGAGCTGCCGGTGCTCGGTCCGTCGGATCTGCGCGATGCGCCCGGTCGTCTGGTCGATACCTACACGAACCCGCGCCAGTACATCAAGAACGATTGGATCAAGTACGGCCTGTATCTTCCGGATCTGACCGATCGGCGCGCTGCGCTCCTGCCCTTGGATGAGACGCTGAAGAACGTCTACGACCCCTACGCATTCGTCCGTGACGCCTACCTGCAGCGTCGCGCCTACCTCGTATCCGACGGCAAGGTCACGGAGGAGCCCTTGGTGGATCCGGACGCCGACCTGCCGGTCGACACCACTCCGGGCGGCGGGAAGCCGCCCCCGCCCCCGCCGCCCCCGCCGCCGAAGTAGGCTCGGATCTCAGGCACTCCTAGCGCCAGCCGCGGCCGTGAAAGTAGCCGTAGTGTCCGAAGCCGGGCCGGAACCCGTAGCGGTAGCCGAAGGGGACGCCGAAGCGGGCATAGCCGGGATAGGCGTAGCCCGGATAGTAATGGCGCGGCCCGTAGTAATACGGCCACGGGGCGACCAGCGGCGGAGCCGCCACGGCCACGCCCGGGAGGGGAACGCCCACGCTGACGGCCACACCTGCCGCAGCCGGCGCACTCGCGGACGCCGCCCCAAGGGCGACACACGCCGCGGCAGCAAGAGGAATCAGTTTACGCATGCGATGCTCCTCGAAAAAAGTTGAACCACATTAAGGTAAACGCAGCGCGCCACCCGTGGTTGACTTCAGGAGCCGGTCAGGCGATCAGCAACTCGTCGACTTCGGAGAGCCGCGCAAGCTGGTGCAGTTGGGCCGGCATGCTGTCGTAGCGCAGCGACCGGCGCGCCTCCTTCGCCACGCTCAGCCACTCGATCAACAGCGCGAGCCCGGAACTGTCGCTGCCGGTGACGCCGGCGAGATCGATGACCGAAGCGTGGCCGGCATCGATGGCGGCCGCGCCCTGCGGCAACAATTGCGTGACGGTCGCGAACGTCAATGAACCGACCACCCGCGAACGCTCGCCGTCGAGCGTTTCGAATGTCGCCGAGCCGTTGCCCGACGCCCTCAATTGCCGGTCCCGTGCGCCACACCGTTGGCGCGAACCTTGCCGTCCGTCTCGAGCCGGTTGATGACTTCATCGAGGCCTTTCTGTTGGATCTCGGCGGCGAAATCGGTGCGGAAGCTCTTCACGTACGAGATGCCCTCGATGACCACGTCCCACGCCTTCCAGCCGTCGGGCGTCTTGTGCAGGCTGAAATTGACCGGCACCTTGTCGCCCGTGTCCTTCTTCACTTCGGTGCGCACCGTCGCCTGAGTGTCGCCGGGATCACCCTTGAACGGCAGAATCACGAACTTGTCCGCCGTGAAATTCAGCAGCGCCGAGCCGTAATTGCGCAGCAGCGAATGATAGAAAGCATCGACGAAGCGCTTGCGCTGCTCCGGCGTCGCCGTGCGCCAGGTTTGTCCCAGCACCAGGCGCGCCGCATATTCGCTGTCGAAGTTCGGCAGCAGCACGTTCGCCACCAACGCATCGAGCTTGGCCGGCTCCTTGGTGTACATCGCGCGATTGGCGTCGAGTTCGGTCAACATGCGCTTCGCCGAGTCCTCCACCAGCTGTTCCGGCCCCAGGGTGTTGGCCACCGGCGCGGGCGCCGGCTGCGCGTGCGCAGCGGCGGCCACGCCGAGCGCGGCCAGCGAGAGGCACGCGGCGATGGTCCAGCGGGCGATGGCGGATCTGTTCAATGTGCTCATTTCGTTTTCTCCGTAGCGGCTGGCGCAGCGCCGGCCGAACCCGATTGTCCCGAACTCTTCGCGAAGTTCGCCAGAAACTGGCCGATGAGATTCTCGAGCACGAACGCGGACTGCGTAAAGTCGATTTGATCCCCGTTCTTGAGATAAGTTTCGGCCCCGCCGGCGGTCAGGCCGATGAACTTGCCGCCGAGCAGCCCCTGCGTATAGATGCTGGCGTCGCTGTCGGTGGGGATCTGGTTGTATTTGACGTTCATGCGCATCGTCACCACGGCCTTGTATTCGCGCGTGTCGAAGTCGATCTTCGAGACCCGGCCGATCTCGACGCCCGCCATGGACACCGGCGACCCCACGCGCAAGTCGCCGATGTTGTCGAATTTCGCGCTGATGTCGTAGTGCGGCGCACTGCCGAAGGACAGGCCGCGGCTGGTGGTCTGGGTGGTCAAGAAGAACAACGCGGCAAATCCGAGGGCGACGAAGGTCCCGGTTCCGAGATTCAGGGTGCTGGACTTGGGCATAAACGACCTCTTACAGAAATGCTGACGTCAATAGATAATCCAAAAACAGGACCACGACCGCCGACGTGACCACCGTGCGCGTGGTCGCGCGGCCCACGCCCGCCGCCGTGGGCGTCGCGTAGTAGCCTTCGTAGACGGCGATCAGGCTGCATGCGACGCCGAAAATCAGGCTCTTCACGATGCCTTGCCGGACGTCGGCAAGGTCCACGCCCGCGCGCATCTGCGACCAGAAACTGCCGGAATCGACCCCCATGACCTGCACTCCGATCAGCTGCGCTCCATACAGGCCGATCAAACTGAAGATCGCGGCCAGCAGCGGCATCGCGATCACGCCGCCGAGGAAGCGCGGCACCACGACCCGCTTGATCGGGTCCACGGCCATCATCTCCATGGCGGACAGCTGATCGGTGGCGCGCATCAAGCCGAGCTCCGAGGCGAGCGCGGTTCCGGCGCGCCCGGCGAACAGCAGCGCCGTGATCACGGGGCCCAATTCCTTGACCAGCCCGATGGCTGCCGCCACGCCGAGCGATTCCTCGGACCCAAATCGCTCGAGCAGCGTAAATCCCTGCAGCCCCAGCACCATGCCGACGAACAGTCCCGCCAGCATGATGATGACCAGCGACAGCGCGCCCGAATTGAATATCTGTTGCACGATGAGATCGAAGCGCAGCAGCGCGCCCGGCGTGACCGCGAGCAGGCGCAGCAGGAACCGCACGACGGATCCCAAGCCCGTCAACGCGTCGATCAGACTGCCCCACAGCTCCTTGATGACTTTCAATGGCCCTCGCCGCGCGCCAGCAACTCGCCGAAATAGTCGGGCGCCGGATAGTGAAACGGAACCGGCCCGTCGGCGAGTCCGCCCACGAATTGGCGCACGATCTCGGACGGATTGGCCTTCAGCTCCTGCGGCGTGCCCTTCGCGACCACCTGGCCGCCGGACAACAGCAGCACGTGGTCGGCGACCGTGGAGATCTCCTGCACATCGTGCGAGACGACGATGCTGGTGAGGCCGAGGGTGTCGTTCAAGCGGCGTATGAGCCGCAGAATCACGCCCAAGGAGATCGGATCGAGGCCCACGAAGGGCTCATCGTAGATCAGGATCTCGGGATCCATCACGATGGCCCGCGCCAGCGCGACCCGCCGGCTCATTCCCCCGGACAGCTCCGAGGGCATCAAATCGGCGGCGCCGCGCAGGCCCACCGCCTGCAGCTTGGTGAGCACCAGCTGGCGAATCAGCCGCTCGGTCAGATCCGTGTGCTCGCGCAGGGGAAACGCGACGTTTTCGAACACGCTCAAGTCGGTGAGCAGCGCGCCGTTCTGAAACAGCATGCCCATGCGGCGGCGAAGCACGTACAAGTCCTTGCGCTTCAAGATGCGCATGTTTTCACCGGCCACTTCGATCGAGCCGCTGTCGGCGCGCACCTGGCCGGTGATGAGCCGCAGCAGCGTGGTCTTGCCGGTGCCGCTCGGGCCCATGACGGCGGTGATGCGGCCGCGCGGAACATCCACGTCGAGGCCGTCGAAGATCGCGCGGCCGCCGACGGCGTATCCCAGGCTACGGATCTCGATGATGGGGGATTCTTGGTTCAATGAGGGCGCCAGGGTGGAACCGCGCACCCAGCCGGATGCGAAGTTCCCGTTGAGCGGGGACACTATGCCGCGGACTTTTCCATCGAGGTCTTGTACGCCCCGCCGGCCGCAAGTCCGTTCAATTTCGCACGCACGGAAAAGGCTTGCTGCCCGGCCGCCAACGCCGCGGCCTTGCCGCCCCAGGCGCGCAGCGCGTCCTCCTGCAGGGCGCGCCCGTAGCTGAACGTCAGCGCCCACGGCACGGCCGCGGCCGCGTTCATCAAGCTCAGGTGCAGCGTCGCCTCGCTCGGACTCTGACCCCCCGAGAGGAACGCGACGCCGGGCACCGCTGCGGGCACCTGGCGCCGCAACGTGCGCAGCGTAGCGTCGGCCACCTGCTCGGGCGATGCCCTCTCGGCACACTTCTTGCCGGATATGACCATGTTCGGCTTGAGAATCATGCCCTCCAGAACCACCCGCGCGGCGAACAGATGAGAGAACACCCGGTCGAGCACCAGGTTGGTGACTTCCTCGCAGCGCGCCAGGGTGTGGCCGCCGTCCATCAGCACTTCGGGTTCGACGATGGGCACGATGCTCGCTTCCTGGCACAGGGCGGCATAGCGCGCCAACGCATGCGCGTTCGCCTCGATGGCGTGGTCGGTCGGAATGCCGGCGCCGATGTCGATGACCGCACGCCATTTCGCGAACCGCGCGCCGAGTTTGTAGTATTCGGCCAGCCGCTCGCGCAGGCCATCGAGGCCTTCCGTGATGGTCTCGCCGGGAAATCCGGCCAGCGGCTTCGCGCCTGTGTCCACCTTGATGCCCGGAATCATCTTGCGCTGCGCCAGGTAGGCCGGGAATGGGACGCCTTCCTTGGTCTTTTGACGCAGCGTCTCGTCATAGAGGATGACGCCGCTGATGTGGTCGGTCGCCCCCGGGGCGGTGAACAACATTTCGCGATACTGGCGCCGATTCTCCTCGGTGGACTCCAATTTGATGGCGTTGAAGCGCTTGCCGATGGTGCTGGTGCTTTCATCCGCGGCCAGGAGTCCGCGGTGGTTGGCGACCATCGCGTGGGCGGTCGCAACGAGCTCGGTGGTGTTCATGACTGGAATGTCTCGCTTCTTCGGTGACGGGATTGAGGCCGATGATCATAACAAAATCAGGTATGTTCCACCCTGCCGCGGGCCGCGCCGGCGCGCGGCGCCATGCGTGTGGCGCTCGCCGCTGGAACTTCCCTTCAAATAGGACTAAAATTGTCCCACATAAAGTTCGCGCCGAGGGAAATGATTTCTCATGCTGAGAATGGGCAAAATGACCGACTACGCCACCGTGGTGCTTGCCAGTCTAGCGCAAGAGCCGGGCCGCCATCGTGCGGCCACGGAACTGGCGGAACGGACGCGGCTGAGCCGCCCGACCGTGAGCAAGGTCCTCAAAGGACTGCAGCGCGCCGGCATGGTGATCTCCTCGCGCGGCGCGCAAGGCGGTTACCGGCTCGCGCGCCGGCCGGAGAGTATCACGGCCACGCAGATTCTCGACGTATTCGAAGGACCGATCGCGATCACCGAGTGCAGCGGCGCCGCCAGCCGCTGCGGAATCGAGCGTCAATGCCGGGTCGGCAGCGGCTGGCGGCGGGTCAACGCCGCCATTCGCCGGGCGCTCGATGATGTGACCCTGCATCAGCTCGCGGGTCTCGATTCCGCCGAGCTGCGTCTCGCGCCCCTCGCACCCGAAACCCGCGCCGGCGGCGCTCAAGCGGAACCGTCCGCCCATTGGAAATAGTCGTGTCCAGCAAAACTCAAGACGTCGAAGAGCTCATCAATCAAAAATATCGGCACGGCTTCGTCACCGATATCGAATCCGATAGCCTGCCGCCCGGGCTCGATGAGGACGTCGTGAGCGCCATATCGCGCAAGAAACACGAACCGCAGTTCTTGCTCGATTGGCGCCTGAAGGCGTTCCGCCACTGGCAGACCATGCAGGAGCCCACCTGGGCGCACGTCCACTACAAACCCATCGACTACCAGGACATCTCGTACTACTCGGCGCCGCGCGCGCCCGCGAACGCGCCGAAGAGCTTGGACGAGGTCGACCCGAAGCTGCTCGAGACCTATGCCAAGCTCGGCATTCCGCTGCATGAGCGTGCCCGGCTCGCCGGCGTGGCGGTCGACGCGGTGTTCGACAGCGTGTCGGTGGCGACCACCTTCAAGGACAAGCTCGGCAAGGCCGGGGTCATCTTCTGTTCCTTCTCGGACGCCGTGCGCGATCACCCCGAACTCGTCGAGCGGTATCTGGGCACGGTCGTGCCGGCCGGCGACAACTTCTTCGCGGCGTTGAATTCGGCCGTGTTCTCCGACGGTTCGTTCGTGTATGTGCCCCCGGGCGTGCGCTGCCCGATGGAATTGTCGACCTACTTTCGCATCAACGCCGCCAAGACCGGCCAGTTCGAGCGCACCCTCATCATCGCCGCCGAAGGCGCCTCGGTGAGCTACCTCGAGGGCTGCACCGCCCCCATGCGCGATGAGAATCAGCTGCATGCCGCGGTGGTCGAACTCGTGGCGCTGGACGATGCGCGCATCAAGTACTCCACGGTGCAGAACTGGTACCCGGGCGACGAGAACGGCGTCGGCGGCATCTACAACTTCGTCACCAAGCGCGGCGAGTGCCGCGGCCGCAACTCGAAGATTTCCTGGACCCAGGTCGAGACGGGCTCGGCCATCACGTGGAAATACCCGAGCTGCGTGCTCAAGGGCGAGGGCTCCGTCGGGGAGTTCTATTCGGTGGCGGTCGCCAACAACTATCAGCAGGCCGATACCGGCACGAAGATGATTCACATCGGGCGCAACACCAAGAGCACCATCGTCTCGAAGGGCATCTCCGCCGGCCACGCGGAGAATACCTACCGCGGCCTGGTGAAGATCCTGCCGAGCGCCGCCGGCGCGCGCAACTTCACGCAGTGCGATTCCTTGTTGATGGGTCCGCGCTGCGCCGCGCACACCTTCCCCTACATGGAGGTCAAGAATCCGACCGCCACGGTGGAACATGAGGCAAGCACCTCGAAGATCGGTGAGGACCAGCTCTTCTACTGCCTGCAGCGCGGCATCTCCGCCGAGGACGCGGTGAACATGATCGTCAGCGGGTTCTGCAAGGTGGTGTTCAAGGAGCTGCCGATGGAATTTGCGGTGGAAGCGCAAAATCTGCTCTCGGTGAGCCTCGAAGGCGCGGTGGGCTGAGCCATGGACAAGGACACGGTGTTGCTCAAAATTTCCGATTTGCACGCGCGGGTGGCGGGCAAGGACATCCTGCGCGGGGTCAGTCTCGAGGTCAAAGCCGGCGAGGTGCACGCCATCATGGGACCGAACGGGTCCGGCAAGAGCACCCTCGCGCAGGTGCTCGCGGGACGCGAAGACTACGAGGTGACCGCCGGCACGGCGACCTTCGAGGGCCGGGACTTGCTCGCCCTGCCCGCCGAGGAGCGCGCGCGCGCCGGGCTGTTCCTGGGATTTCAATATCCGGTCGAGATTCCCGGCGTGAACAACGTCTATCTGCTGAAGGCCGCGCTGAACGCGAAGCGCAAGGCGGCCGGCCTGCCGGAAGTGGATGCCTACGAGTTCCTCGCGCTCATCAAGCAGAAAATGAAGCTGATGCAGATGAGCGAGTCCTTCCTCTCGCGCGGCGTGAACGAGGGGTTTTCCGGCGGGGAGAAGAAGCGCAACGAGGTTCTGCAGATGCTGGTCCTCGAACCCAAGCTCGCGATTCTCGATGAAACCGACTCGGGCCTCGACATCGACGCGCTCAAAGTGGTGTCGATGGGCGTGAACAGCCTGCGCGATCCGAGCCGCTCCGTGGTGCTCGTCACGCACTATCAGCGGCTGCTCGACTACATCGTGCCCGACTATGTGCACGTGCTGTCGGGCGGACGCATCCTCAAGTCGGGCGATCGCTCGCTCGCATTGGAGTTGGAACGCCGCGGCTATGATTGGGTGGGAGCCGAAGTCGCATGACCGCCGCCGCACCGCACCCCAGCGCGCCTGCGCCGCTCTCGGCCGCGCTGCGCTCCTTCGAGGCGCAGTGGCTGGCGCGTGGCGCGTCGCGCACCGCCGATCCGCTCGCCGGGCTGCGCGAGCGGGCGATGCGCCGCGTGCTCAAGTTGGGGCTGCCCACGCCTCGCGACGAAACCTGGCGCTACACGAATCTGCGCCATCTCGCCTCGCACGGCTACGTCGATGCGCCGCGCACCGCCCATGGCGAGGTCGAGACGACCGCGTCCCTGTCGCTGCTCTGCGCCGATGCGCGCGCCGCGACCGTGCTCATGGTGAATGGCCACCCGCGTCTTCCAACCCATATGGATGCGTGGTTTAATGGTATAGAAATCAGAAGTTTGCGTGAATTAGCTCGAATTGATCCCGCATTGATTGCCACGCACTTGGAGCCGCTGTCGGATGCGGACCAGGCGCGCTGGGGACTCATCAACACCGCCTTGTTCATGGACGGCCTGTACCTGCGGATCACCGCGAAGGTGACCACGCCCCTGGTCATTCTTCATCTGTTGACCTCGGACGGCACCGACAACATCGCGTTTCCGCGGGTCATCATCGACGCCGCGCCGGGGTCGCGAGCGACCATCATCGAGCATTACGTCGAGCAGGGCGCGAATCCGCCGCTGTGCAATTCGGCCACCCACATCGCCGCGGGGCCCGATTCGCACCTCGAGCACTATCGCGTGTTCGCGACCAGCGCCGGCGCCGAGCACATCGATTCGTTGAGCATTCGTCAGGACGGCAACAGCTGCTGCAAACAATTCACCATCGCGCTCGGCGGCGGCCTGGTGCGCACCGCCCTGGAGGCCGACTTGAAGCAGCCCGGCGCCGCGCTCGACAGCTATTCGCTGCTCGTGGGCCATGAGGCGCGGCATGTCGACTGCGTGAATGTGGTGACCCACAGCGCCCCACATACCACCAGCAAACAGACGGCCCGGGCCATTGCCAGCGGCACGAGCCGCGTGGTGTTCAACACCAAGGTCGTGGTCAGCGCGGGCGCCGCGCATACCGAATCGCAGCAATCCTGCCGCGGACTGCTGCTGTCCCCCAACGCGGAAATCGACACGCGGCCGCAGCTCGAAATTCACGCCGACGAGGTCAAGTGCGCGCACGGCGCGACCACCGGCCGGCTCGACCCCGACATGCTGTTCTACATGCTGTCGCGCGGCATGGACCGCGACACCGCGCAGAGCTTGCTGGTGTACGCCTTCCTCGCCGACGTGCTCACCGACATGTCGGTGCCGTCCGCGCGCTCGGCCATCGAAGAGGCCCTGATCGCGCAATTACCCGACTCACAACTTCTGAATAAATTCCGATGAAAAACATAGCTTTAGCGAAAGAATCCAGATTTGACGTGACGTCGGCGCGCGACGACTTCCCGGTCCTTGCCCGCATGATTCGCGGCTTGCCTCTGGCGTATCTGGACAACGGCGCCTCGGCGCAGCGGCCGACCGCGGTCATCGACGCGGTCGACGACTACGAGCGTCATCACCACGCCAACATTCACCGCGGTGTGCACACCCTGAGTCAGGAAGCGACCGGCATGTACGAGGCCGCGCGCGACCGGGTGGTCGGATTCCTGCACGCCCGCGCCCGCAGCGAGATCATTTTCGTGCGCGGCACCACCGAAGCCATCAATCTCGTGGCGCAAAGCTATGCCAGGCCCCTGCTCGAGAGCGGCGATGAGATTCTCATCACCTACCTCGAGCATCACGCCAACATCGTGCCCTGGCAGATCGTGTGCGAACAGACGGGCGCGAGCCTGGTGGTGGCGCCGATGGACGCGCACGGCGAGGTCCACGCCGAGGCGGTGGAATCGCTGATGAGCGAGCGCACCCGGCTGTTCGCGTGCGCCCACGTCTCGAATGCGCTCGGCACGGTCTTGCCCGTCCGCCGTTTGCTCGCCGCCGCCAAGGCACGCGGGATCACGACGCTGGTCGACGGGGCGCAGGCGGTGCCGCACCTGCCCGTCGACGTGCAGGACCTGGACTGCGACTTCTACGCATTTTCGGCGCACAAGCTGTTCGGGCCCACCGGCATCGGGGTTCTGTACGGGCGCGAGTCGCGCTTGGAGCGCATGCCGCCGTGGCAGGGCGGCGGCGACATGATCCTCGCGGTGAGTTTCGGCAAGACCACCTACAACGCCCTGCCCTACAAGTTCGAAGCGGGGACGCCGAATATCTCGGGAGCCATCGGCTTGGGTGCGGCGATCGCCTACCTGGGCGCCATGGACCTGGACGGCGCGCACGCCCATGAGCACGCGCTGCTCGCCTATGCGACCGAGATGCTGCGCGGCATCGACGGCGTGCGCATCGTGGGCACGGCGCGCGAGAAAGCGAGTTTGGTGTCCTTCGTCGTGGCCGGCGTGCATCCCCACGACCTGGGGACCATTCTCGATGAGGACGGCGTCGCCGTGCGCACCGGTCATCACTGCGCCATGCCGGTGATGGAGTTTTTCCAATTGGCGGCCACGGCGCGTGCATCGTTCGCGTTCTACAACACGTTCGATGAAATCGATCGGCTGCGGGCGGGGATTCTGCGCGCCCGCTCGATCTTCGCATGACCGGCTGCCCGCGGGGACCCCATGGAGCTCAATGAGCTGTATCGGGACGTGATTCTCGATCACAATCGTCAGCCCCGGAATTTCGGGATGCTCGAGCCGGCGGACGCCACGGTCGAGGGCTTCAATCCGATGTGCGGCGATCGCCTGACGGTGCGGCTCAAGATGTCCGGGGACGCGATCGCCGATATCCGTTTCGAGGGTCAGGGATGCGCGATCTCCACCGCGTCGGCCTCGCTCATGACCGAGGCCGTCAAGGGCAAGACCCGCGCGCAGGCCCTTGCCCTGTTCGAGCGGGTGCATCGGCTGTTGACGGATGACGCCGCTCAGAGCGACGAACTCGGCAAGCTGGCAGCGCTGTCGGGCGTCCGGGAGTATCCGGCCCGGGTCAAGTGCGCGAGTCTGTGCTGGCACACGCTCGCCTCCGCCCTGCAATCCTCCGATCCGCAGCACCTGCCCGCCGTGTCCACGGAATGAGCGCGAGGACCCATGCATTCGCACGAAAATGAACCCATCGTCGTGCAGCGCGACGTGAAGGCGGTCGCGATCCCCGCCGGCGTCGAAGTCAATCTGAAGCTCGGCTCCGTCGGCTACATCACGCAGGCCTTGGGCGGCAGCTTCACGGTCTACATCGACGGCAATCTATTCCGCATCGCGGGTCACGAAGCCGATGCCATCGGCAAAACCGCGGCGGTGGCGCCCCAGGTGCCCCCCGGCGCCTCGGAGGAGGACATCAAGAACATCGTGTGGCGGCAATTGAAGACTTGCTATGACCCGGAGATCCCGGTAAACATCGTCGACTTGGGGTTGGTGTATGAGTGCGACGTCACCAAGAACGAGGACGCGACGCGAACCGTCGACATCAAGATGACCTTGACCGCGCCCGGCTGCGGCATGGGCGAAGTCCTGGTTCAGGACGTGCGCGACAAGGTCGAGATCGTTCCGACGGTGGCGCGCGCCAATGTCGAACTGGTGTTCGACCCTCCCTGGAACCAGACCATGATGTCGGATGAGGCGCGGCTGCAAACCGGCATGATGTAACGACGGCGCCGCGGTTGAGACGTGAGGCACGAGCAGTGACGTGGATCGATGCGGGGCCGACGACGGCATTGGCGGACGGGGAAGCAATCTCCATTGCGGCCGGACGCCGCCTGATCGCCGTGGTGCGCAGCGGCGCCGAATTTTTCGCCATCGAAGACCTTTGCACCCATGACGGCGCCGAACTGACGGGAGGCGCCGTCGAAGGCGCGGAAATCATCTGCCCGCGTCACGGCGCGCGGTTCTGCCTGCGAACGGGCCAGGCCCTCACGCCGCCCGCCTACGAACCGGTGCGCGTGTTCGAAACCAAAATTGCGGATGGACGCCTGTGGGTACGCTCCGGCTGACGCTGCTGCGGCACGCCCAGGCGCACGCTGTCGACAGCTGCCCTGAGGATTTCGAGCGCACGCTCACCCGCCGCGGCGCCGTCGAGGCGCAGGAAATGGCGGCGCGGCTGGCGCACCGGAACCTGATTCCCGACCTCATTCTGGTGAGCCCGGCCGAGCGCGCCTGGGCGACGGCAACGCTGATTGCGAGTGCCTGCGAACTCGACGGCAAACAGGTGCAGTGCGCGCGCGAGCTCTACCTCGCGACCCCGGAGGCGACCTGGGGGCTGGTGACGCGTCGCGATTGGGGGGTGCGTCACGTGCTCATCTGCGGCCACAATCCGGGCCTGAGCGAGCTCACCAGCCGCCTGGGTCCGAAACCGCAGCCGCGCGATTTGCCCACCGCCGGACTCGCGACGGCGCTCTGGCATCACGCCGCGTGGACCGCCCTGCAGCCGGAGACCGCCGAGCTGTGCGAGTTGGACGATCCGGAGAGCATGACCGACCTGTGGGCGTGAGCCTAGCGCTTCTAGCTTTGGTCCCGGTGCAGCCGCAACAGGCGGCGCCGATCGCGCTTGTCGGGCCTCGCGTCCGGCCGCGGGCGCGACATCTGCGCCAGGCGCTGCTGCTCCTTGAGCTGCGCGCGACGCAGGGCGCTGCCCGCGGTCTCGACGAAATGCGCCCCTGCCTCCGCCGCCGGACCGCGCCGCTGCGGCAGCCCCACCACCTCGAATTCCGCGACCACTCCCTGCAGCGACAGGCTGAGACGATCGCCGATGCGCACGCGGTGGGCCGGCTTCACGCGATCGGCGTTCAAATGCACCTTGCCGCCGGCGATCGCCGCCGTCGCCAGGCTGCGGGTTTTGTAAAAGCGGCAATGCCACAGCCATTTGTCCAAGCGGTGACCGGCGTCGGCGTCGCGGGGATGCACGTTCAAGAGTTGCGCCCATGGGAAGAGATGCGGCCGCTATAATAGCCAAATGAGCGCCTTGCAAACATTCCGCGAGCGGCTGCACCGCGATATCGAGGCGCTCGAGGCGGCGGGCCTCGGCAAACGCGAGCGCGTCATCAGCTCCGCTCAGGGTCCGGTGGTGCGGCTTGCCGACGGGCGCGAGTTCATCAATCTGTGCGCCAACAACTATCTCGGGCTCGCCAACCATCCGGCGGTGCTCGAGGCGGCGCGGCGCGCGCTCGAGCGCTACGGCTATGGAGTCGCCTCGGTGCGCTTCATTTGCGGAACGCAAAGCGTGCACCGTGAATTGGAGGAGCGCCTGAGCGGCTACCTGGCCATGGAGGACACGATTCTGTATTCGTCGTGCTTCGATGCGAACGGCGGGTTGTTCGAGACGCTGCTCGACGAGCAGGATGCGGTCATCTCCGATGCGCTCAACCACGCGAGCATCATCGACGGCATCCGGCTGTGCAAGGCGCGCCGGCTGCGCTACGCGAACAACGACATGAACGAGCTCGAGCAGGCGTTGAAGGACTCCCAGAACGCGCGCGTGCGCCTGATCGCCACCGACGGGGTGTTCTCCATGGACGGCTCCATCGCCAAGTTGCGCGACATCTGCGCATTGGCCGACCGCTACGCGGCGCTGGTCATGGTGGACGATTCGCATGCCACCGGATTCCTGGGCGAGCACGGGCGCGGGTCGCACGAACTGTGCGGCGTCATGGATCGCATCGACATCATGACCGGCACCCTCGGCAAGGCGTTGGGCGGCGCGAGCGGCGGTTATGTGGCCGCGCGCAAGGAGATTGTCGCCTGGCTGCGCCAACGGTCGCGTCCGTACCTCTTTTCCAACAGCATCGCCCCGCCGGTGGCCGCGGGCACGCTCAAGGTCCTCGAGATGCTCGAGACCTCCCCCGAGCTGCGCGAACGGCTGCACGGCAACGCGCGCTACTTCCGCGCGCAGATGCAATCGTTGGGGTTCACCCTGGTCGAAGGCGAACATCCCATCATTCCCGTCATGTTGGGCGAGGCGCCGTTGGCGGTGCGCCTCGCCGACCGGCTGCAGGCCGATGGAGTCTACGTCGTGGCGTTCTCCTTCCCGGTGGTGCCTCACGGCAAGGCGCGCATTCGAACCCAGATGAATGCCGCGCACACGACGGCGCAACTCGAACGCGTGGTACAGGCCTTCGGCCGGGCCGGGCGCGATCTCGGCATCATTCACCAGGAGCTTGTCTGAGTATTCCACACGGCTCACGCTCCAGGAGGCGGCTATGAAGGCACTCGTCAAGGCACGCGCCGAACCCGGGATCTGGATGCAGGACGTTCCGGAACCGTCCGTGGGGCACAACGATGTGCTCATCAAGATTCATCGGTCGGCCATTTGCGGCACCGACATGCACATCTACAACTGGGACTCGTGGGCGCAAAAAACGGTCCCCGTTCCGATGGCCGTCGGGCACGAGTATTCCGGCGAAATCGTCGACATGGGCAGCGAGGTGCGCGGCTTCAGCACCGGCGACCGGGTGTCCGGCGAAGGACACATCACCTGCGGCCATTGCCGCAATTGCCGCGCCGGGCGGCGGCACCTGTGCCGAAATACCCTGGGTGTCGGCGTCAATCGGGCCGGCGCCTTTGCCGAGTTCCTGACCATTCCGGCATCGAACGTCTTCAAGCTGCCGCCCGCCATCGACGATGAGATCGCCTCGATTCTGGATCCGTTCGGCAACGCGACTCACACCGCCCTCGCCTTCAACGTGGTCGGGGAGGACGTGCTCATCACCGGCGCCGGCCCCATTGGGATCATGGCGGTGGCCATCGCACGCCACTGCGGCGCGCGCCACGTGGTGATCACCGACGTCAACGACTATCGGCTCGGCCTCGCGGCCGCCATGGGCGCCTCGAAGACCTTGAATGTCGGGCGCGAAACGCTGGATGACGCGATGCGCGAACTCGGCATGGAGGAAGGCTTCGACGTCGGGTTCGAAATGTCGGGCAATGCCGCGGCGCTGCGCGAAATGCTGCGCACCATGAACCATGGCGGCAGCATCTCGATGCTCGGCATCCCGCCCGGCGAAACTGCCATCGATTGGAACCAGGTCATATTCAAGGGCTTGGTTCTCAAGGGGATTTACGGCCGCGAGATGTTCGAAACCTGGTACAAGATGTCGAGCATGCTGCAGAGCGGGTTGAACGTTCGGCCGGTCATCACCCACCGCCTGGGCGTGAACGACTACATCGAAGGCTTCGAAATCATGAACTCCGGCAAGTCCGGCAAGATCATCTTGGACTGGGCCGCGCTGTGAACGGCGGCTCAACGGGCGTGAGGCGTGCCCATGCGCTTTAGAACCATGCTCGCGATCGCGCTGTCGGTGGCACTCGCCGCGTTTCTCATCTTGAACTGGCGCGTATTCGCCGCGCGGGTGACGTTGAGCTTCCTGGTGAGCTCCCTCGATGCGCCCATCGGGATCGTGATGCTGGTGCTGTTCGCGCTGGGGGTGCTGGTGTTGTCGAGCTACTTGGGCGCTTGGCAGGGCACGCTGCTGATGGAGTTCCGCCGCCAAACCAAGGAACTGCAGGCGCAGCGCACCCTCGCCGAAAGCGCCGAGGCGTCGCGCTTCACCGAACTCGGAACGCTCGTGCGCGAGGAAATGGCGAACTCCAGCCGGCGCGTCGAAGCGGCGCTGGAAGGGCTGCGCGGCGAACTTCACGCGGCCGAGAATTCGCTGGCGGCCACCCTGGCAGAAATGGACGACCGCTACCGGCGCGCGCTGGAGCGTCCCGCGGGCTGACCGGGGACAGGGCCGCGCTCACCGGATTTCGAGCGAGGCGATCTTGCCGTCCGACAGCACGAAGGTGTAGTCGAGCTCGGCCGGGCTGCCGGGAAAATCGCCGGTCAAGCGCGCGTGCAGCCGGATGTTCCGCTCGGTCACCGCGGCCCGCATGGGTTCCACCACGTAGCGGTATCTCGCGGCGGAGCGCTCCTTCCAGGACTTGATTTCGTCGAGTCCCCGGTACTCGCGTTGCTCGTCCTGCACCCGCGCATCCTTGGTAAAGCAGCGGGAGAACTTGTCCATGTCTCTTTGTGCGTCTGCGGCCAAGTAGTCGGTGACGGTTGCGGGTAATTTGAGGGACATGCTGTCTCCACGGGTGGATTTCGGCTGCGACTCGAGCCTGGGTCATTGAACCCTATTGAGGCCGGCGCCCCCGCGCCATCGTCGATTCGTCTGATGTCGTGTAGGCGTTATCTGATGGGGCTGCGCGTCCCGGCGCCGCCCGGCGCCGCGGGTCAGCGGAACACCAGCCCCTTCAGCGTGCCGCGCGGTTCACGGCACCAGCAATAGGCGTACAAGCCGCGCGGATCGTTCAGCTTGGCGATGGATCGAGCCTGCTCGAGGAGCGGATCCAGCGCGAGATCGAGATCGCTGCGCGGCGCGACGATGCCGGCCATGAGTCCGAGCCGCAGCGCTTCGGAGCGCAGCTGCATCATCAGCTCCTCGCGCAGGGTCAGCTCGGATTCGATGTAGTCGACCTGGTAATCGCTGCCCAACTCGGCGAGTTTGGCGGCGGCTTCGGTCGAATCCTTCAGGCCCCCCAGGTGATCCACCAGGCCGAGGCGCTGCGCGTCGACGCCGGCCCAGACGCGGCCCTGGGCGATCTTGTCCACGTCCTCCACCGTCTTCTTGCGGCCCTCGCTCACCCGCTGCAGGAATTGCGCATACGCATGTTCGACGGATACCTGCAGGATCTGGCGCGCGGCCGGCCCGAGCGCGCGCTCGATGCGCATGTCTCCGGCGAGCGGCGTGGTGCCGATGCCGTCGACTTTGACGCCGAGCTTCTCCAGCGTGCGCTGGAAGGTCGGCACCACCGAGAACACGCCGATGGAGCCCGTGAGCGTGGTCGGGCTCGCGAAGATCTGATTGGCCGCGGCGGAAATATAGTAGCCGCCCGATGCGGCGTACGTGCTCATCGAGACGACCACCGGTTTGCCGGCTTTGCGCAGCGCCTGAACCTCGCGCAGGATCTGCTCGGACGCGAACATGCTGCCGCCCGGGCTGTCGACGCGCAGCACCACCGACTTGACGGAATTGTCGTAGCGCGCCTGGCGCAGCAGATCCGCCGTGCTTTCGCCGCCGATCGTGCCCGGCGGCTGATGGCCGTCGAGGATCTCGCCCGAGGCGACCACGATGCCCACGCGCGCATCGGATTTCGGCCTCAGCACGTGCTTGGCGCGCATGGACGCGAGATATTGGCTCATGCCGATCGAATTGAACGAATGACTGTCCTGATCCTCGCCGACCAAGCCCTTGAGTTCATCGGCCAATTGGCGCCGGCTCTTCAGGGCGGTCACCAGGCCCTTCTGCAGCGCGAGCTTGGCCGCATCGCCGTTGACGGCGGCGAGCGCCGCCGGCTCCTCGGCGATGTACTCGTTGAGCGCATTGGCGGGCAGCGAGCGCGCACGGGTCACGTCCTGGCTGTAGGCGTTCCACAGCGCATCCAGCCACACCGTGCTCTCCTCGCGCTCGCTCGGCGCCATTTCGCTGCGCGAAAATTGATCGGTGTAGCTCTTGAAGGTGCCCGCCCGAAACACGTTCACGTCCACGCCGAGCTTGTCGATCGCGTCCTTCAGGAACATGCGGTAATAGCTGAAGCCGTCGACGTACACCAGCCCGAGGGGATCCAGGTAGACCTCGCCGGCCTGCGCGGCCAGATAGTATTGGGTCTGATCGAGCGAGTCGCCGGTCGCGACCACGCGCTTGCCGCTCGCGCGAAACTCGCGCAGCGCGGCGCCGATTTCCTGCAGCTTCGACAGGCCGGAGGGGCTCAGATTGCCGAGCTGGAGCACGATGAGCTTGATGCGCGAATCGCCTTTGGCAATTCCGATGGCATCGATCACGTCCTTCAGCAGCGTTTCCGGCGCGGGTCCCCCGGAGGCCTGGCCGACCGCGCGGCGCACCGGGTCGTTCGACAGCTGTTCGACCAACTCGCCTTCCGGAGCGACCACCAGGGCGGCGGAGCGCGGCACGACCGGAATGGAGGTATGCAGGGCGGCGAGCACGAACCCGAAAATGACCAGCAAGAGAATCAGGTGCAGCGCCTTGCGGACGCTCTCCAGGATTCGCCACACGAGACCAAGGAAACCCGCAAGAGCCGACCCGACGCTCATTCAATGCTCCCCGGTCGGCCTGCGCCTACCGCCTGCGCGGCTCGGCCTACGCGGCTCGACCGATCAGATTTTCTCGTCGATGCGCGCTGCCTTACCCGACAAATCGCGCAAGTAATATAGTTTGGCGCGGCGCACCGCACCGCGTCGTTTGATGCTCACCTCGCTGATCGAAGGACTGTGCGTCTGGAACACGCGCTCGACGCCCTCGCCGTGCGAGATCTTGCGCACGGTGAACGAAGAATTCAAACCGCGATTCTTCTTCGCAATCACCACGCCCTCATACGCCTGGACGCGTTCGCGATCACCCTCCACCACCTTGACCTGGACGATCACGGTGTCGCCCGGATTGAAATCCGGGAATTTGCGCGTGGCGCGCTCGCCGTTCAATGCCTGGATGATCTTGTTCATTGTGCTGTCCTCATCTGTGACTTGTCTTCGTCGGCCTATCGACGATTCCCATCCGAGCGCTGCGCACGCTCGATCTTGAATGCTTCCAATAGCGCCCGCTCTTCCACGCTCATTCCGCGCCGCTCCAGCAACTCCGGCCGCCGCAACCAGGTGCGGCCCAACGCCTGTTGCAAGCGCCAGCGGGCAATGGCCGCGTGGTCGCCCGACGCCAACACTACGGGCACCGTGCGCCCGTCGATCGCCGGCGGCCGCGTGTAGTGCGGCCAGTCCACCAAGCCGTCGGTGAAGGACTCCTGCACCGCCGACTCCTCGCTCCCCAGAACTCCGGGAAGCAGCCGCCCAATGGCATCGATGACCACCAGCGCCGGCAGTTCTCCGCCCGTCAGCACGAAGTCGCCGATCGACCACACCTCGTCGATCTCGGACTCGATGAAGCGCTCATCGACGCCCTCGTAGCGCCCCGCGACCAAAATCAAGCCCGGCCCATCCCGCGCATCGCGCGCCATGCCCTGATCGAATCGGCGTCCGTCCGCGCCCAAATACACGCGTCGCGCACCGGTGGGCGCGCTCGCCGCGGCCGCGCGCAGCGCCATCCGCAGCGGCTCGACCTTGAGCACCATGCCGGGACCTCCCCCGTAGGGCCGGTCATCCACGGTGCGATGCACGTCCGTCGCGTGATCCCGCGGGTCGAAGCACTGCACCTCGAGCAGCCCGCGCTCGACCGCGCGGCCCAGCACCCCATGCAGCAGCGCCGCGCGGAGCATCAAGGGAAACAACGAAACGACCGCAATACGCATGTCCGTACCGGCGCCGCGGCCGCGCCTAAGCGGCCGCCTCGTCCCAATCCACCACCACCTGCCGAGCCGCGAGATCCACGCGCCGCACGTGTTGCGGTACGGCCGGCACCCAATATTCCCGCTCGCCGCGCACCACCATCAACACCTGCGCCGGAGTTTCCACAAAGTGCTGCACTGTTCCGAGGCAAGTCCCCGCGAGGTTCACCACCTCGCAGCCGACCAGATCCGCCCGGTAGAAATCCTTGTCGTCGCGCTTCGGCAGTTCGCTACGCGGCACACCGACTTTCGCCCCGCGCAACGTCTGTGCCCGGTTTCGATCCTCGACGCCGGACAGTTTCGCCGTCAACTGCCCGCCGCTGCGGCCGCTGGCCTCGATCCTATACTCGGTCCACGTGCCGCCCAGCCCGAGCTGTATGCGACGGTGCTGCAACAACCGATCGGGCGGATCCGTGAATGACCGAAGCTTGACCCAACCGCGCACTCCGAAGGGCGCACCCACGACTCCCAGCTCGATGAGCGTGGAAGATTCGCCGCTCACCGCCATCGTACAGCCTCTGTCTGTGGCCCTTAAGCCTGTGGCCCTTAAGCAGCCTGCTTCTGAAACGAAGTCAGCAGGAACTTCACGCGATCCGACATGCGCGCGCCCTGAGCTACCCAGTGTTCGATCCGCGCCACGTCCAGGCGCAGCTTGACCTCTGCACCGCGCGCGACCGGGTTGAACAGGCCCACGCTCTCGAGGCTCGTGCCACCCTGCCGCTTGCGGCTGTCGGTCACCACGACGTGGTAGAACGGGGTCTTCTTGCCGCCGCGCCGGGTCAAACGGATCGTCACCATCGTTGATTCACCTTGCAATGCCTAGCCGCTAATTGTAATGAATATCGGGCCCTTAGGGCAACCGATATCCGACAAAGCGGGCCGCGCGGGCCCGCGCTAGCGCCCAAATCCGGGCGGCAGACGCCCGCCCATGCCCCGCATCATGTTTTTCAGCATGCCCCCCTTCATCATCTTCTTCATGGTCTTTTGCATGTGGTCGAATTGCTTCAACAGCCGATTGACCTCGGGCAGCGGCACCCCGGAGCCTGTTGCGATGCGGCGCTTGCGTGATCCGTCGATGATTTCGGGGCGCCGGCGCTCCCGCGGCGTCATCGAGTCGATGATTCCCATCTGACGCTTCAGGGTCTTGGGGTCGACCGCGCCGGCGGCCGCGGCCGCGTTCGCCTGCATCTGCGCCGGCAGCTTGTCGAGCAGGGCCGACATCCCGCCCATTTTCTGCAATTGGCTCAACTGGTCGCGCAGATCCGACAGATCGAAGGACTTGCCCTTGCTGATCTTCTTGGCGAGCTTTTCCGCCTTCTCCTGGTCGACTTGGGCGTGGACCTGTTCGACCAGCGACAGCACGTCGCCCATGCCCAGGATGCGCGACGCGATGCGCTCCGGCTGGAACAGTTCGAGCGCCTCGGACTTCTCGCCGGTGCCCACGAACAGAATCGGCTTGCCCGTCACCTGCCGGACCGACAGGGCGGCACCGCCGCGGGCATCGCCGTCCGCCTTCGTGAGGATCACGCCGGTCAAGCTCAGGGCTTCATTGAACGCCTTGGCGGCATTCACGGCGTCCTGGCCGGCCATGCTGTCGACCACGAACAGCCGCTCGTGGGGATGGATGGCGGCCTCCAGCTCGCGGACTTCGGCCATCATGGCCGCGTCGATGTGCAGCCGCCCGGCCGTATCGAGCAGCAGGATATCGTATGCCTGCAGGCTCGCTTCGGTGAGCGCGCGCCGGGCTATCGCCACCGGCGCCTCGCTCGCGTCGGCCTGCGCGAATCCGGCGCCCACCTGCGCGGCCAGAGTCTGCAATTGCAGAATCGCCGCCGGGCGGTACACGTCGGTGCTCACCATCAGCACCTTCTTGTTTTGCTTTTCGATCAGCCAGCGCGCCAGTTTGCCCGCCGTGGTGGTCTTACCCGCGCCCTGCAGACCCGCAAGCATCACCACGACCGGCCGTTGAGCGCGCAGGTTGAGGCCGGTGCTGGCATCGCCCATGAGCCGCACGAGCTCCTCGTGCACCACCTTGATGAAGGCCTGGCCGGGAGTCAGGCTCTTGGCCACCTCGACACCCACCGCGCGCGCTCTGACCGCCTCGGTGAAAGTCTTCACCACCGGCAACGCCACGTCCGCGTCGAGCAGCGCCAGGCGAACCTGCCGCACGGTGTCGGCAATGTTGTCGTCGGTCAGATGGCCGCGCCCGGTGAGCGCGTTCAAGGCCGTGGACAGGCCGGAGGCGAGTCGGTCAAACATGGACCAATAGTAGCAGACAGGCTCCTATGCGCACCTGAACGCTTGTGTCATTATTTCCGGGCTGTGCCCCTCGCCATCACGCTGTTTCTTCTCTATGCCGCCAGCGCCTGGGCCATGCTGCGAAGCGCAGCCAATCCCCGTCTGAGCGCGCTCGCCTGGGCGTTTGCGCTCGCGGCGATCCTCGCTCACTCCGACGCGATCGTGCACATGATGCGCATCGACGGACCCGGTTCCATCGGCCTGCTGCAGGCGCTGTCGCTGCTGGCGTGGACCTTGGCGGCGCTCGCCTGCTTCATCTGCATCGAGCGCCAGAATCGGGTGCTCGGCGCCATCCTGCTGGCGAGTGCCGCATTCGGTGCGGCCGTGACCGGCTACGGACACACCTACGCCGCGGAAAGCGCGCCCGGGGTGGAATTGACGGCGCACATTCTATTGTCCATGGGGGCGGCCGCCTTGTTGTTCGCCGCCGCCGTCACCGCGCTGCTGCTGGTGTTTCTCGACCGGCGCCTGCATGCGCGGCGCCTGGCCGACCTGCCCCGCGTGCTGCCGCCGCTCGATGCGCTCGAGACCGTGATGTTCCGGCTGATCGGCGCCGGGTTCGTGCTGCTCACGCTCGCCTTGCTCACGGGTCTCGTGTTCGTCAACAATTTGTTCGAACAGCATCTCATTCACAAGACGGTGCTGTCGATCATCGCGTGGGTGCTGTTCGGCATATTGCTCTTCGGCCGCGTGCGCTACGGCTGGCGCGGACGCGCCGCGGTGCGCTGGGCGCTGTCCGGATTCGGGATGCTCACACTGGCGTATTTCGGATCCAAGTTCGTGCTCGAAACCGTGCTCGGCCGACACTGGGGCTGAACGCCCGCAAATGGCGCATCCCCCCCTTGGTCTTCTGTTCGCCGGCTTGGGGCTGCTGCTGTTGCTCGCCGCGTTCTTCGCGGGCAGCGAGACCGCCCTCATGAGTCTGAATCGCTATCGGCTGCGCCATCGCGCCAAGGCCGGTCATCGCGGCGCGCGATTGGCGGAGACCCTCCTCGCTCATCCCGACCGGTTGATCGGGCTCATCCTGCTGTTGAGCACCATCGTCAACGTCGTCACGCCCACCCTGGTGGGGATCATCACGTTTCGCTTGGGCGGCGATTACCTGGTGGCCATCGGCGTGATCTCGCTCACGTTCATCATGCTGATTTTTTGCGAGGTGGCGCCCAAGACCTACGGCGCGCTGCACCCCGAACGGCTGGCGCTGCCGGCCGCCTACATCTACACGCCGTTGCTGTACCTGCTGTATCCGTTCGTGTGGGCGACCAATCTGTTGGCCAATGGCGTGCTGCGCTTGCTGCGCATCTCGCAGCAGCAGGCATCGCATTCCCTGAGCAGCGAAGAATTGCGCACTGTCGTGGCCGAGGCGGGCGCGATGATTCCGCATCGCCACCAACAGATGCTGGTCAGCATTTTGGATCTGGAAAAGGCGACCGTCGAGGACATCATGGTGCCGCGCACCGAAATCTTCGGCATCGACGTGGACGATGAGTGGGACAAGGTGCTCGATCAGCTGCGCCAGAGCCAGCACACGCGGCTGCCGGTGTACGAGGGGGAAATCGACCGCATCATCGGCGTGCTGCACATGAAGCGCGTCGTGCATGAACTTGCGCGCGGCCGGCTGAGCCGCGAGGCGCTGATCGAGGCCTCCAACGCGAAGGACGCCTACTTCGTGCCCTCGGGCACCACCTTGAACACGCAATTGCTCAACTTCCAGCGCGAGAAGCGCCGGCTGGCATTCGTCGTCGACGAGTACGGCGACATCCAGGGCCTCGTCACCCTGGAGGACATCCTCGAAGAGATCGTCGGCGAGTTCACGACCGATCCGGCCACCATGATGCACAAGGACGTGCACCGCGATGTCGACGGCAGCTACGTCGCGAATGCCTCGACGACGATTCGCGCCTTGAATCGCTCCATGCGCTGGAACCTGCCCACCGACGGGCCGAAAACCCTCAACGGGTTGATCGTCGAATTCCTGGAAACCATCCCGGAGCCGGGAACCACCCTGAAGCTCGCCGACTACATGCTCGAGGTACTGCAAACGGGCGACAACGCCATCAAGACCGTGCGCATCCGGCCGCCCGAAGCGCCCTAGGACCAATGGCACTTACCTAAACTGCATAGCCTCGATTGTTCGGCGGTTTAGGCCCTGGAAGGAGATTAGGTGTCATTCTTCGACCCTGGCGGAGTACAAGGGTCGAAGAATGACACCTATCCCTTTCCTGGGCCCTTTCAGCTACGAACTGAACGGCACTGCGCTCAAGAAAGTGCCATTCGCCGCAGCAGCCAGTCGACGTATTCCCCGCAGGCGTCCCTAGAACGCGTCGAGCGCTTGATTCAGGCGCGTAACGCCGCGCACCGTCATGCCCTCCGGCGCGCGCTTGGGAACGTTGGCTTCCGGGACCAACGCCAGCTTGAACCCATGCTTGGCCGCCTCCCGCAGGCGTTCCTCGCCGAAGGGCACCGGACGAATCTCGCCGGCGAGGCCCAACTCCCCGAAGGCGACCAACGAGTTGGGCAACGGCACATCGTTGAGGCTCGAGCGGGCCGCGAGCACGATCGCCAGATCGCCGGCGGTCTCGGCCAGACGCACGCCGCCCACGACATTGGCAAACACATCCTGGCCCGCGAGCGAGAGGCCGGCGTGACGATGCGCAACCGCCAACAACATGGTCAGCCGGTTGCCGTCGATGCCGACGGCGACGCGCCGCGGATTGCTGCCGAGGCTTGAATCGGCGAGCACCTGCACTTCGATCAGCAAGGAGCGGGTTCCCTCGCGCATCACCGTGATGACGCTGCCGGAGACCGGCTCGGCGTGCCGCGAGAGGAAAATCGCCGAGGGGTTCGTGACCTCGCGCAAGCCATGTTCGGCCATCGCGAACACGCCGATCTCGTTGGCCGCGCCGAAGCGGTTCTTCACCGAGCGCAGCACGCGAAAGCGGCTGCCGGTGTCGCTCTCGAAGTAGAGCACCGTGTCGACCATGTGCTCGAGCACGCGCGGTCCGGCGATTTGGCCTTCCTTGGTCACGTGGCCGACCAGCAGCACGGCCGTGCCGCCGGCCTTGGCGAAACGCACCAACTCGGCCGTGCACTCGCGCAACTGCGACACGGCCCCCGGCGCCGAGTCGATGCGCTCCGAATGCATGGTCTGGATGGAGTCGACGATGAGCACGCGCGCTCCGACCCGGGTGGCCGCCGCGACGATTTCTTCGACTCCGGTCTCGGCGATCAGCCTGGCCGTGGCGAGGCCCAAGCCGAGGCGACGGGCGCGCAGGGCCACCTGCTTCAGCGACTCCTCGCCCGTGGCGTAGAGCACGGGGCTGCCGGCATGGAGCGCCGCCGCGGCCTGGAGCATGAGCGTGGACTTGCCGATGCCGGGGTCGCCGCCGATCAGGGTGACCGAGCCCGGCACGAGACCTCCGCCCATGACCCGGTCGAGTTCCGCGGAACCCGTGGCCAGGCGGGGCGCTTCCTCGGTGGCCTCGGCCGCCAGCGTCGTGGAGATGTCGGCGCCGCCCGCCCGCGGGGCGGCCCGGGCGGCTCCGCGCACCGCCCGCGGCGCCGCTTCGCCGACCAAGGTGTTCCACTCTCCGCAGGCCGCACACTGGCCCTGCCACTTGGGCGAAGGCGCTCCACAGTTCTGACAGACAAAGACTTCCCGAAGCTTCGCCATCAGCCGGTCCCCACCGGGCCAGCGCCGCTTCGCGTCCGGGACAATAGGCCGCGATGGCGGCCGCTTGGAGTATTCAGACGTGTTCCTCGCCTCAATGATTGATTTTTGTGAGCTTAGCATTGCAGCTTAGGCGGCCCGATCCCCTATACTGCCGCCCTTCTGAATTCGGATTATGTCTATTGCATGCGAAAATTCGGGCTGACAGCAGCAATTGTGGGCTTCGGAGTCTTGGGCGTAGACCTGTTACTCCGATTTCTGACCAATTTCAGTTCCTGGCTGTGGCTTCCAGGGTTCCTCGCGCTGGCCGGCGGCGGAGCCCTCATCCTTTGGTCCCGCGGATCGTCCGTGGCGCCGGTGATTCCCGCGCCGAAGAGACCCTCAGCGGTGTCGACGAGCGATACCGCGAGGCTCCTGGATAACTTCGAACAGCGTTTCGCCGAGCTCAAGGGCCGCAAGGCGAGCGACTCGGTGGTGGGGGACCTGTACGCCCTCGGAACCCAGTTGGAACAGCGCGGACGGGCCGTCCAGGCCACCGCTGTGTACCGCCATCTGGCGCGAATCGACAATAGCTACCGCGACGTGAGCGCGCGCTTGAAGCGCTTGATGGACGCGGACCGGGCAAAGCCCAAGCCGGTGCCCGCGCCCCCACCCACTCCCGCCGAGCAAGCCGCGCCGCCGGAGTTGGCCGCCGCCGCAGACGGCAAAGAGCCGCAGCGCCTCGGGCGCTATCAGCTGGAACGCGAGATCGGCCGCGGCGCCATGGGCATCGTCTACTTGGGGCGCGACACTGCCATCAACCGCCAAGTGGCGATCAAGGCCATCCCCCTGGCGAGCGAGTTCAGCGACGCCGAACTGGCCGATGCCAGGGCGCGATTCTTCCGTGAGGCGGAAACGGCGGGCCGCCTGAATCATCCGAACATCGTGACCATCTACGACGTCGGCGAGGAACGCGGCCTCGCCTACATCGCCATGGAGTACTTGAAGGGCCGCCATTTGAGCGACTACGCGACGGCCAATCATTTGCTGGAGCCGCGCAAGGTGTTGGAACTGGTCGCGCGTACGGCGGAGGCCCTGGGCTTTGCCCACAAGCAGCAGGTGGTCCACCGCGACATCAAACCCGCGAACCTCATGTACGACCCGAGCACGGATGTGCTCAAGATCACGGACTTCGGCATCGCGCGCCTGACGGGCGCCGGCACCACGCGTACCGGCATCGTGCTCGGCACCCCATCCTTCATGTCGCCCGAACAGCTCGAAGGACGAAGTGTGACAGGTCACTCGGACTTGTTTTCCCTGGGTGTTAGCCTATTTCAACTGTTGACCGGTCAGCTCCCGTTCGCGGCCGATACGATGACGGGGCTGATGCAGCAGATCGCCGAAGCGCCGCATCCGCCGTTGCGCGCGTTCCGGCCCGATCTTCCAGATTGCGTCGACAGCGTCATCGATCGCGCGCTTGCCAAGAGTCCCGATTCGCGATTTGACTCGGGTGCTCAGATGGCGGCTGCCTTGGACGAATGTCGGTCGCGGATGCCGAGCGGTTTGCCATGATTGTGTTCAATGACGACTCAAAAAAGCGAATGGTCCATGAGCCTTAGGGGGAAAATCGCCAGCGTCGCTCTGACCGATACGGGCAAGGTTCGCGAGCACAATGAGGACATGATCGGCACCGAGGTGGACATCGGGCTGTTCGTGTTGGCGGACGGCATGGGCGGCTACAACGCCGGCGAAGTGGCGAGCGGCATTGCGGTGAAAACCATCATCAACCTCGTGCGCGACGCCGTGGTGCGTGAGGACCTCACCGTCCGCGACCCGGAGACCGGCCTGACGCGGCCGAGCATCATCCTGCGCGACGCCATTCATCGCGCCAACAAGATCATTTACCACACCTCGAAGACGCAGCCCCAGTGCGAGGGCATGGGCACGACGGTGGTCGCCTGCCTGTTTCACGACAACAAGATGTCGATCGCGCACGTCGGCGACTCGCGCCTGTACCGGCTCCGGGACAACCGGTTCGAACAAATGACGCTGGACCATTCCCTGCTGCAGGAACTGGTCGACCGCGGCTTTTACTCCCAGCAAGAAGCCCAGCGCGCCACGAACAAAAATTATGTTACACGGGCCTTGGGTGTGGAACAGAATGTCGAAGTGGAGATCCACGAGCAGCCGGTGCAGAAGAGCGACTATTATGTCCTCTGCTCGGACGGCCTGTCCGACATGATCGAAGACGAGGATATTCATTTAACAATCAGCACCTTTAGTGCTAATCTTGATACAGTTGCTAAGCAATTGATTCAACTGTCGAACGACAATGGTGGGCGGGATAACGTGTCGGTCATCATGGCGCACGTAACTGAGCCGTTTCCGGCGCACCGGCGTATATTTGACAAAATATTGGGATGGTTCGGCTAGGGATATGGAGTCTGCATGGCACGCCTGATGCTCAGCTTGGACGGTCAAGTCCTTGCGGAATACAACATGAACAAAGAGCGCTACACGATTGGGCGCCTTCCGGATAACGATATTCGTATCGATAATCCGGCCGTGAGCGGCCATCACTCGCTGATCATCAACATTCTCAACGACTCCTTCCTGGAGGACTTGAACAGCACCAACGGCACGTACGTCAACGGCAAACTCATCAAGAAACACGCCATGCAGCATGGCGACGTGATCACGGTCGGCCACCATCAACTGCGCTTCGTCGACGGCCAGGACGGCGACACCGAACAAGACGAGTTCGAAAAGACCATGGTCATCACCCCGAGCACCCAGGGTGAGGAGCGCATCCGCCGGGTTGGCGTTGCGGTCGACCAGGCCGCCAAGGCGGTCGCGGCCAAGCGTCCGCCCACTCCCAGCGGAGTTCCCGAGAATGCGACCGCGCTGCCCAAGGCGAAACTCCAGGTGCTGAGCGGGGCCTTCGCCGGCCGCGAGCTCGAGCTGACCAAGGCGCTCACCACGTTGGGGCGTCCCGGCGTGCAGGTGGCCGCAATAACGCGGCGCGCCGAAGGCTATTTCATCGTGCACGTGGACAGCGGCAAGGAGAACGACTTCCCGCTGGTCAACGGCGTCCCCATCGGTCCGCAGGCGCGCCGCCTGAACGACAATGACGTGGTCCAGCTGGCCGGCGTCAAAATGGGCTTCTTCGAGAGCTAGACCCCGCCTCGGGTATGTGGGCTGGCAAGACCCGCCTCGGGTATTTGGGCGCCGCTAGACAGCGCCTCAGGTATTGGCGCTGAGCTGGACCCCGCCTCGTGTAGCCTCGTGTAGCCTCGTGTAGCCTCGTGTATTTGGGCTGGCGAGGCCCGCGCCCGGGGTAATCGGGCTGGCTAGGGCGAGGCCACCTGGTTGACCAGCGCGCGCCGCGGCACCGCAAACCAGTGTGCGATATTCTCCGCGATCAACGGTGTTATCTGCTCCACGAGGTGCGTGTTGTGCCCGCCGATATGCGGCGTCACGATCACATTGTCCGCCCGCCATAACGGATGATCGGGCGGCAAGGGCTCCTGCGCGAACACATCGAGACCCGCCCCGGCGATGCGCTTCCCCGCCAACGCCTCGATCAGCGCAGCCTCGTCCACCACCGGACCCCGGGAGATGTTGATGAGAACCGCGGTGGGCGGCAGCGACGCGATGACCGCGCGCGAAATCAGATGGTGATTGCGCGGCGAGTACGGGGCGAGGACGATCAGGTAGTCGGCGCCCGCCGCCGCCTCGGTCAGACGGTCCAACCCCACGATCTGGTTGAAACCCGGCGCCTCGCGGCGCGACCCGCTCACGCCCGTCACCCGCATCTCGAAGGCTCGGCAGCGCCGCGCCAGCGCCAGGGCGATGCGCCCGACCCCGACGATCACCGCATGCGTGCCTGCGAGCAGATGCTGCGGCGACGGGCGCCACTCCGCCGCGGCCTGCCGGGCCAGAATGCCACGCATGTCCCGCGCAAACGCGAGCATATAGAGAAACGCCAGCTCGGACATTTGCGGGGCGTGCACCCCTCCCAGCGTGGAGAGCGCCACGCGCGACAGATCGAGGCCGGCCAAGGAGTCGATCCCGGCGGTCAGGGTCTGCAGCCATTCGAGCCTCGGCATGCGCCCGAGCACCGCCGGGTCGAGCCATTGCGGCAGCGTCATGAGGGCGCGCACCTCGGCGAGCTCCAGTCCCGGCTGGCCGAAGGATTCGGCCGTGGCCAGGGTCGCGCCCGCGGGCAGCGGCCCGAGGCAGGCGGCGATGCGCGCCGCGAAGGGTGCGACGATGAGGATGTTGCTCATGCGGGGAGCACGATACCACCGGCCCGTCCGATGCCAAATGCCCGGCCCCAGCGCGGATGCCGCCAACTGGAGCGCCGGGCTGGCCGCCCGCCGTGTTGTGCGTGGTCGACACCGGCACCGCGGGCGGCGCCGGATCGGCCGCCCGCCGTGATGTGCCCGGCCGACGCCGGCGCCGCGGGCGCCTTGACGGCGGTGGCCGTGAAATTAAACTCCCTTGAGTCCGGTCTGACTCCTTGCAAAGCGCAATTTTCATCGAGGAACTCGTATGACAATCGGTTACGGCAAATGGTCGGCGTGGACATCCCTGGCGCTGCTGGGGGCCATCTGCGTGCTCCTGTGGCGCTCGCCCCTGTACGGCGCCGAGGCCGCGGTGGCTGTCGGGCCCCCGCTGGTCGACAACCCGAGGGCCGCCGGCCCGCTGCAGACCGCGGTGCTCGCGGGGGGGTGCTTTTGGGGGGTCCAGGGCGTGTTCGAGCACGTCCGGGGCGTCAAGCAGGTCATCGCCGGCTATGCGGGCGGCGATGCGTCCACCGCGCACTACGAGACGGTGAGCGGCGGCGGCACCGGACATGCCGAATCGGTCAGGATCACCTTCGACCCCGCCGAAGTCAGCTACGGACAGCTGCTGCAGGTGGCCTTCTCGGTGGTCTACGATCCGACCTCGCTCAACGCCCAGGGACCGGACGTGGGCTCTCAGTACCGCTCGGTCATTTTCTACGGCGATGACATGCAAAAGCGCATTGCCGAGGCCTACATCCGGCAGCTCGACCAGGCGCACGCCTTTCACAAGCCCATCGTCACGCGGGTGGATCCGCTCAAGGGGTTCTACGCGGCGGAGCGGCACCATCAGGATTATCTGGTGCACAACCCCAATGCGCCCTATATCGCCTACAACGACATTCCGAAGGTCAACAACTTCCAGCGCTTTTTTCCCGCTCTGTACAGCCCGCAACCGGTGCTGGTCAGCGAAGCGCCACCGCCACGCGCTGACTGATGCCGCAGAGCAGCTCATAGGGGATGGTGTCGGCCCACACCGCGATCTCCTCGACGGGTAGTCCCTCGCCCCACAGTGTCACGGGATCGCCGAGCTGCGGCGCCGAGTTCAGGTCGCTGACATCGATGCCGATCATGTCCATGGACACGCGGCCGGCCAGCGGCGCGCGCTCACCGTTCACCAGCACCGGCGAGCCCGAGGCCAAACTGCGCGGATAGCCGTCACCGTAGCCCACCGCCGCGACCGCCAGGCGCGTGGGCCGCTGCGCGGTCCAATCGCCGCCGTAGCCGACTCTTTCCCCGATCTCGAGATCCTTGAGGGCGATCACCTGCGAATGCAGTGTCATGGCCGGCTTCAGGCCGTAGTCCGCGCCGATGGAACCGAAGAACGGCGATGCGCCGTACAACAGGAGACCGGGCCGCACCCAATCGGCTTGCGCCTGTGCGTAGCTCAGCATGCCGGCGGAGTTGGCGATGCTGCGTTCCCCGCTCATCGCCGCGGTGGCCGCGTTGAAGCGCGCCAATTGCTGCGGCGTCGTGGGCAGTTCGGGGTCGTCCGCCGAGGACAGGTGCGTGAACAGATTCACCGGCGAACGCACCGCCGGCATGGCGCCGAGCGCGGCATGCGCGGCATCGAACGCCCGGCCCTTGAATCCCAGACGGTTCATGCCGGTGTCGAGCTTCAGCCACACCGTGAAGCCGGCGCCCGGCGGCGCCTGACGCAGCAGCTCGACCTGCTCAGCGGTATGCACCACGAGTTCGAAGCCGGCCGCCGCCGCCGCCTGCAGCTGACCGCCATCGAACACGCCTTCGAGCAGCACGGTGCGCGTGTCGATGCCCGCCTGGCGCAGCCGCAACCCTTCGTCGACCCGCGCCACGGCGAACGCATCGGCCGATTCCAACGCGCGCGCCACCACCAGCAATCCATGCCCGTAGGCATTGGCCTTGATGACCGCCATGACGCGCGAGCGCGGCGCGCATTGCCGCACCACCTGCAAATTGTGGCGCAGCGCCGTGGTGTCGATGGTCGCGCTGACCATCGGAGTCATCCGCAACTCCGCGGCATCAGCGGAACACGCCTTCGGCGTAAGACTCCGGCGCGTAGTTCTCGAACTTGGTGTATTGGCCGAGGAAGGTGAGCTGCACGTCGCCGGTCGGGCCATTGCGCTGTTTCGCGACGATGATGTCGGCGATGCCCTTGCGCGTGGTGTTGGGATCGTAGAAATCTTCGCGGTAGATGAGCAGGATCACGTCAGCATCCTGTTCGAGCGCCCCGCTATTATGGCTGACGATGCCGTCCGCCAGCCAACTTGCCGGGCCAGGCACGGTCATGTCGAACACTTCCGCCTCACCGTCGGGTCCGACGGCGACGACGCGGTCCCAGAAGAGATGAGAATTCGACCAAATCCGGAGCGCATCATCGTTGAGCACATCGGCATATGAATTCAAGGTCGCGCGCGAGGGCGAGCGAAGAAAATTTGAGCTCGAGTAAGTGGTGCCGCGCATTGCGCCAACCTGCTTGCCGGTCAATCCCTGCGCACTCATCGACGATTGGAGTTGTGTATACAATCGCTGGGGCAAGGTGTCCACATTCGGATTCGAGCGAGTCACTGCAAGCTTCGCGGCCAAAAGCTTCGCTGGCGCTTCGCGAGGGCCGAACGCTCCCACTCGCGCGAGAAACAGAGCCTGCTGCTCGGAGCCGCTCACGTACACTGACCACAGAGGTCTGCCGCTATCTTGCCGCACTTGATAGATGCGCGCGACGATGCCCAAACGCAGGAGAAGCGCGGCCACATCTCGAACGAGTTGTTCGCTGCAGCTACAGAAATACACGGTCGCGGCGCCGCGTTGGCCCGCGCCGCGAACGTGAATACAACCATCCGTCGCCCACAAATGCTTGAGCAGCAGTCCTATTTTCACATCGCTCAGTTGGAACACGGCGTTCGGAAGATGTTTCTCATGCGAGCGCTGATTGAATATTCCGAGACCTTTCAACCACGCTCCCACGCCGGCCGCGTGCCAACGGTTGCCGTTGTTCGCGATCACCAGCTGGTGCCAATTGCCCCGCCCCGGGTGCCGGGTTACCGTGCTGCCCAATGCGATTGCACACTCGGTGACTATTTGACTGTTTGCTTCCGACGCGGTGGTGTAGCGCAGCGGCTGGTGCGTGAGATAGCTGCCGTCGCCGACCAAGTGGCCCAGGAGTGCGACTTCGGCATCCGACCAGACCACAGGGTTCGCAATGGAAGGAAATTGCCGGCCCAGCGCGACGCGGCTTCCCGGACCGATCTGCCCGAGCGGCCTCCACCCCTCTCCAGTGAACACTCGATGATTCGCGGTGGCGCGCAAGGTTCGGCCGCTGGCGAGGCTCAGACGAAACACCTGCCGCACGCCCTTCGACCACACGAGATCGCTCCGGGCCCTGATGATTTTCTGGTCCGGGCTCATCGCAAACACTTCAGGAGTCTGGCCAACCAGCTCACGAATCGGAACGCGCCGCCCATCGGCGAGCCACACCCGCGTGTCCCCCGTCACACATTCGCGCAGATCCGACATCACCGGTTTCTTGTTCTCCCGCTGCTCCACGCCCCGGTTGAGCTGCGAGAGCGCGACGATGGGAATCTTCAATTCCTTCGCGAGCGCCTTGAGCGACCGGGAGATCTCCGAGATTTCCGTCGCGCGATTCTCCTTGGTGCCCGCGACCTGCATGAGCTGCAGGTAATCCACCACGATCAGATCCAAGCCGCGCTCGCGCTTCAGGCGGCGCGCGCGCGCGCGCACTTCGGTGGGCGTGAGCGCCGGGGTCTCGTCGACGAAGATCTTGGCCGCGCTCAACTGCGTCATCGCCGAATCGATGCGCGGCCAGTCGTCCTCGTTCAGGCGGCCGGAGCGCAAATGGCTCTGATTGATGCGGCCGAGCGAGGAGATCATGCGCAGGGTGAGCGACTCGGCCGACATTTCCATGCTGAAGATGGCCGCCGATTTGCCCGATCCCAGCGCGGCGTTCTCGGCGATGTTGACCGCCAGCGTGGTCTTTCCCATGGACGGCCGGCCGGCCACGATGATGAGATCGCCGGCGTTGAGGCCGGAGGTCATTTCATCGAGTTTCGTGAAGCCGGTCGAGATGCCGGTCAGCTTGCCGTCCGAGTGATACATCTCGTCGATGCGATTGACCACGTCGGGCAGGATGCTCTTGACGGTGCGAAAGCCCACCTTGCCGCGCGAGCCGCGCTCGGCGATCTCGAATACGGCGCGCTCGGCGCCATCGACGATCTCGCGCGCCTCGCGGCCTTCCGGCTCGAGCGCGCTCGTGACGATTTCATTGCCGGCCGTGATGAGCTGCCGCAATATCGAACGTTCGCGGACGATGTCCGCATACGCACGGATATTGGCAGCGGTGGGGGTGTCGCGCGCCAGCGAACCCAGATAGGCCAAACCGCCCGCTTGGTCGAGAACGCCCTGGCTTTCCAGATGTCCGGCGAGCGTGACCGCATCGCATGGCTGATTGCGTTCGATCAGGCCGGCCACGGCTTCGAAGATCAGCCGGTGATCGTTGCGGTAGAAATCATCGGCGACCACCCGGTCGGCCACCTGGTCCCAGGCGGCCGAATCGAGCATCAAGCCGCCGAGCACCGATTGCTCGGCCTCGATCGAGTGGGGCGGCAGGCGCAGCCCGTCGGCGGCGCCGCTTGCACCCATGGACCGATTGCCGACGCGAGTGGCCACCGCAACCGCAGCGCGATTGCCGGCCGCTACTCTTCGGGAACGATCGTGACCGTCAGGGTCACGTTGACGTCCGCATGCAGATGCAGCTGCACCGCGTGCTCGCCCGTGGAGCGTATCGGACCGTTCGGCATGCGCACTTCGCTGCGCGTGATCGGCTGGCCCGCCTTGACCGCGGCCTCGGCGATGTCCGCCGTGCCGATGGAGCCGAACAACTTGCCCTCCGATCCCGCCTTGGCCGCGAGCTCGAGCTTGAAATTCTCGAAGCGCAGGGCGCGGGCTTGGGCCGATGCCAGGTCGGCGTGGGCGCGCGCCTCGAGCTCATGCCGCTGGGCTTCGAACTTCGCGATATTGGCGGCGGTCGCCATCGTGGCCCGGCCGGTCGGCACCAGGTAGTTGCGGGCGTAGCCCGATTTGACCTTGACGCGGTCGCCGATCTGGCCCAGGTTCGCGACCTTCTGCAATAAGATGATGTCCATGTGCTTGGCCCCGGGCGGTTAATGCTGATCGGTATACGGCAGCAGCGCCAGGAAGCGCGCACGGCGAATCGCCAGTTGCAGCTGCCGCTGGTAGTGCGCGCGCGTGCCGGTGATGCGGCTCGGAACGATCTTGCCGGTTTCGGTGATGTAGCTCTTGAGGGTCGCCAGATCCTTGTAGTCGATCTGCTTGACGTCATCGGCCGTGAAGCGGCAGAACTTCTTGCGCCTAAAAAAACGTGCCATGTCAGCGGACTCCCATGGGCATATCGTCATCGTCGCCGTCGTCGCCGAAGTCATCGTGGCGGCGGGCATTCTCATCGGGCGCGCGCGCCATGGGCGAGGCCTCGGTCACCGCTTCATCCATCTTCACCACCAGGTTGCGCAGCACCGCATCGCTGAAGCGGAACGAGCCGGTGAGTTCGGCGAGCGTCTTCTGGTCGCACTCGATGTTGAGCAGGATGTAGTGCGCTTTGTGCACCTTGGCGATGGGGAATGTGAGCTGGCGACGCCCCCAGTCCTCGAACCGGTGCACCTGACCGCCGCCGGCACTCACCATGCCTCTGTAGCGATCGACCATCGCCGGAACTTGCTCACTCTGGTCCGGATGGACCAGGAGCACGATCTCATAATGCCGCATTGTAGGCTCCCTACGGTTTTAGCCTCCCGTTGCGAGCGGTGAGGCAAGGAGTAATGCCGGAAGGCCGGCGAAAAAGAGCGCGAAGGATACGCGCTGGGCCGGGGTTTGGTCAACCGGCCTGCACCTTGAGCTGCATAGCGTTGAGTGTTCGGCGGATCAAGCGACGAACTCAACGGGATTCGGCCTAAATCCGCGCCATTCCTCCTAGACGTTGGCGGCGCGCCTCGAACAAGGCGACGCCGGCCGCCACCGAGACATTGAGGGATTCCACCTGGCCGGCCATGGGGATCCGCACCACGAAATCGCAGCGCTCGCGCGTCAAGCGCCGCATCCCGCTGCCCTCCGCCCCCAGAATCAGCGCCAGCGGCCGGTTCAGATCGGCCTGGTACAGCGTCTGGGCGGCCGCACCGTCGGTCCCGACCACCCACACCCCCTGCTCCTTCAGGAGGTCGAGAGCCCGCGCCAGATTGGTCACGGCCGCGACCGGGATGAACTCCGCCGCGCCGGCGGCGACCTTGCGCGCCACCCCATCCACCCCGGCCGACCGGTCCTTGGGGATGACGACGGCGTGAACGCCGGCCGCATCGGCGGTGCGCAGGCAGGCGCCCAGATTATGCGGATCGGTGACCCCGTCCAGCACCAGCACCAGGGGCGGACCTTCGATTTGACTTAAGTTCGCGACCAGCTCGCGCTCATCCCAGGTCGGGAGCGGGCGCACTGCCGCCACGGCGCCCTGATGGACGACATCGCCCACCAGCCTGGCCAGCGAGACTGGCGTCGCCGCCTGCACGCGGATGCCCACTGCCTGCGCGCGCTCCCGCAGCGCGCGCGCGCGCGCATCGTCGCGCGGCTGCGCCATCCACAGCGCAAGCAGCCGCTCCGGCGAGCGCTCGATGAAGGCGCCCACCGCATGCATGCCATAGACGAAGTGCTGCTTGGAATCAGCCACGCCCGCCGCCGCGTCCGCCGCGCTGGCCGCCCCGCTGACCGCCGCCGCGCCGACTGCCGCCGCGCTGACCGCCGCCGCGCTGACCGCCGCCCTGCTGGCCCCCGCCCTGCTGACCGCCACCCTGCCGCGGCGCTGCGCTTCCGGGTCCACGCCGGGAGCGGCTTTCGGCGCCGCCAAGTCGCGGCGCGCGCACGGTGCCCCGCGACGCGGCCGCCTCGCCGTCGAGCAGCTCGAAATCGATCTGGCGCTGCGTGAGGTCGACGCGGGCCAGGCGCACGCGCACCTCATCGCCCATCTGCCAGCGCCGCCCCGTGCGCTGCCCGACGAGTCCCATGCCGCCGTTCTCGAGCTCCCAGTAGTCGCCGGGAATCGCCGAGATGTGTACCAAGCCGTCGATGGGCACTTCCTTGAGCGTCACGAACAAGCCGAATTCCAGGGCGCTGGAGATGGTCGCATCGAAGGTCTCGCCGACGCGCGGTTGCAAATACAGGCACTTGAGATAGCCCATGACGTCGCGCGCCGCCTCATCCGCGCGCCGTTCGCGCTGCGAGCTCTCCAGCCCCAAGGTCTGCAATTCGGCGGCGCTGTAGCGGTGGCCCGAGGTCGTGTCGTTGAGCACCGCGGCCTTGAGGGCGCGATGCACCAGCAGGTCGGGATAGCGGCGGATGGGCGAGGTGAAATGCGCGTACTCATCCAGCGCCAGGCCGAAGTGACCGATATTGGTCTGCTGGTACACCGCCTGCGCGAGCGAACGGATCACCAGCCCCTCGAGCATCAGGCCGTCGGGCCGCGCGGTCAGCCGCTCGACCAACTGGCGAAACTCGCGCGGCGTCGGTTTGGCGGAGAAGGTGGCGCCCACTTGCAGCGCATGCAGCACCTTCTGCAATTCGGTGACGCGCTTGTCTTCGGGCTGGCCGTGCACGCGAAACAGGCTGCCCGCCTTGTTGGTGCGCAGCACCACCGCCGCCTTGACGTTGGCGGCGATCATGCACTCCTCGATCATGCGATGCGCATCGTTGCGCACCACGGCGTAGAATCCCTCGATCTTGCCATCATCGCCGATGCGCGCCTTGACTTCGCCGCCGCGAAAATCGAGCGCGCCGCGCGCATCGCGCGCGTTCTTGAGCGCCCCATACACGGCATACAGATCGCGCAGCGAGGTTCGCACCTCGGGACTGAGGTCGTCGCCCGACGCCTCGGGATTCTCGAGATAGCGCCACGCCTGATCGTAGGTAAGGCGCGCATGCGAGCGAATCACGGCTTGGTAGAATTGGCCGCGCGAGAGCTTGCCCGCCTTGCTGACGCGCATGTCGCACACGAAGGCGAGGCGTTCGACGCGCGGCATGAGCGAACACAAATGGTTGGACAGATGTTCCGGGAGCATCGCGAGCACGCGGTCCGGAAAATACACCGAGGTCGCGCGCGCGCGCGCCTCGGCGTCCAGCCGGCTGCCGTGGCGCACGTAGTAGCTCACGTCGGCGATGGCGACCACCAGCCGCCAGCCGCCGCCGCGCACCGGCTCGGCGTACACCGCGTCGTCGAAATCCTTCGCGTCGGCGCCGTCGATGGTGACCAGCGGCAGCTCGCGCAAATCCTCGCGGCCTTCGCGGTCCGCCGCGCGCACGTCGGGCTCGAACAGGTTGGCCTCGCGCAGCACGTCGGGCGGAAACGCTTCGGGCAAATCGTGCCGCAGAATGGCGAAGCGCGCGGCGAGGTCCGACGGGCGCAGCGCATGCAGCACCTCGACCACCCGGCCATGCGCCGGAGCGTCGCCGCGCGGACGGCGCGTGATCTCGACGATGACGTTGTCGCCGTCCTGGGCGCCGTGGGCATGGCGCGCGCCGACTTCGACCGAGTACCAATGGCCGGGGTCTTCCGGTTCGACGCGGCCCCCGCCGGCCGCCGCATGCCACACGCCGCCGAGCTGCGCCGGCCCCTCGCCGGTGCGCTGGATCAGGCGCGCGATGCGCCGCCCGCGATCGTTCATGCCCACGGCGAGCACTTCCACGCGGTCGTTGTGCATGAGCGTGGCGGTATCGGCGCGCGCCAACACCAGCGGCGCGGAACCATCGTCCGGCAGCACCAGCACGTCGCCGTTGGGGCGCCCGCGCACGCGGCCCGCCACCCGCTCGCCTTCGCCGGCGGTCGCAAAGCCGCTCGGACCCTCGATGGCCTGGCCGTCGCGCACCATCGCCGCCAAGCGTTTCGCCAGCGCTTCGCGCTGCCGGTCGGTATCGATTCCGAGACGCTTGGCAAGCCGCGCTGTGGTCAGCGGTTCGGACGCCTCCGACAAGTGCTTGAGCAGCAGTTCGCGGCTCGCGATGGGGTCCGCGTAGCGCAACTTTTCGAATTCGAGATTCGGGTCCTCACCGCGCCAATCGGGCGGGTTCGCTGGCGCGGCGTCCGTCGATTTAGGCCCCTGCGAGCCTCTCTGACCACGTCGTGTCATTGGGTATCGTAGCCTTCAGCTGATTAATTCGGGGCACGAGGTTAGCAGCTTTTACCCGGCATCGCCGGTCAGCAGCGCCGCGGCGCGCGATTGCGAACGCTTCGCGAACCAGTAATACGTCGGCGAGGTCACGGCGAGTCCCACGATCCACGACAGATCGATGCCGCCCATGGCACGGGCGACCGGGCCCGTGTACAGGGCCGAGGCAATGAAGGGCAGCTGCACCAGAATCCCCACGCCATAACAGCTGACCGCAGCCACGTTGATGCGGCCGTAGATGCCTCCGTCCTGCCGAAAGAACGACGGCACGTCGTAGATGCCGTGGCGCAGCAGGTAGTAATCGACCAGATTGATGGCGGTCCACGGAACCAGCACGTACAGCAGCAACAGAATGAAATGCTCGTAGTTCGTGAGGAACGCGGCCTTGCCCAGCACGGCGCCCAGCAGCGACACGCCGAACAGCGCCAACGCCATGAATGTGCGCGCCTGCGGACCCGGCGACCACCGGGGCAGCAGCGTCTGGCCGAAGGTCAACGCCGACAGCGCCCCGCAATAGAGATTCATCGCGTTGGCGGCGGCGACGCCCACGGAGAATACGATGAGCACCAGCGGCGCGATACCCTGCGTCAGGCTGGCGAGGCCCGCGACCAAATTCCCCTTCGGCGCCGCGATCCCGACCATCGCACCCAGCGTCATGGGCAGGAACGAGCCGAGCGTGCATCCCCAATAGCTCGCCCAGAATGCCGGCCGCGAGCCGGTCGCCGCCGGCATGTAGCGCGAGTAGTCGGACACGTAGGGGGCATAGGCGATTTGCCACAGCGCGGCGGCGGACACGCTGCCCAAAAAACCCGTCCAATTGAATTCGTTGCGCTGCATGAAATCCGCCGGCAGACCATGCACCCCGACGATCCACGCGAGCGTGACGCACAGGACCAGGCCCGACAAATAGGTCATCCAGCGCGCATAGGCGTGGATGAGGTCATAGCCGTAGATCGCGGCGATGACCGAGAGCACGCCGACCAGCGCGATGCCGGGCCCGTCGGAGGCGCCGCTCACGAGACTCGCGAGCGCCTGACCGCCCAGCACCAGATTCGACGACAGGAACCCGACGTACATGGCGAGCACGATGCCGACGACCAGCAGCGAGCCCAGGGATCCGAACTGGCCTCGCGTCTGAATCATCTGCGGCACGCCCAGCGTCGGTCCCTGCGCGGCGTGCAGCGCCATGAACACGGCGCCCGTGAGATTGCCGAGAGCCAGCGCCACGACCGCCCAGACGTACGGCAGGGCGAACACGGTCACCCCCAAGCCGCCGGTGACGATGGTCAGCAGCATCAGATTCGAGCCGAACCACACGGTGAACAGGTCGCGCGCCGTGCCGTGACGTTCGTCCGCTGGAATCGGCTGAATGGTGCTGATCTCGAGCCGGCCGGCGTGTTCACGGGAGGTCATTCTGGATCTGCCTTTGCCTACAGGGCGATGCCGGCGGATGCGAGCGCGTCGCGCAGCACGCCGAGTTGTGCGCCGTAGTGGCGCCACTGCGCCACCGACGAGTCGTAGATCGGCCGGCGCACCTGCGCGGCGCTGGCCGTGGTGGTCGGGGCGGGATTGCGGTGAAACTGAGCGCACGCGTCCTGCCACTCGAGGCCGCAGTAGCCGAGGAGCCTGCGGGTTTCCGTGTCCTGATCACACACCAGATCTTCATAGCTCAGCTCGTGAATCGCGCCCGGCAGCGTGCGGCGCCAATGGTCCATCAGACGTCGATACGCGACATAGTACCGCCCGATGTCGGTCAAATCGTACGAGAAGGGATAACCGTCCTTGAACAAGGTCTTGTACATCGCGTAGCCCGCGGCCATCGGGTGACGGGTCATGTGCACGATTTTCGCCTGCGGCAGCGCGCGCAGAATCAGGCCGCAGTACAAATAGTTGAGCGGCATCTTGTCGATGAAGCGCCCGCCGCCGGCCACGCCGCGCGCGCGGCGCAGATAATCCCGGCCCAGGGCGTCGAAGTCCAAGGTGGCCGACAGCGTCACGAGTTCGCGGCGCGCAAGCGGCGCAGCGCCGCTGCGCCGGCGCGCGGCCTCGACCAGGGCGAGCGCGAACGAGTCCAGCTCGCCGGCGGACGACACCTCCGAGTGACTGCCCAGGATGCGCTCGGCCAGCGTGGTGCCGCTGCGCGGCAGGCCGACGATGAAGATGGGTGAGTCCGCCGCGCCGGCCCGGGTGCCGCCCGGGGCCGGGTCCCCGGGAAAGGCCTCGATGATCCAATCCACGGTCGACACGTCCATCGCCACGTCGTAGTTCATGTGCGCGCGACGCTGATCGGCGCCGCGCCGCAGCTCTGCGAAGGAGCGCGCGAAGTCGCCGAGATCCTCGCATTCCTTGGCGAGGGCGTAGCGGACCTGGACCTCGCCGCGCCAGTCGGCGAAGGGCCGGGCGGCCAGCGCCTCGAGTTCGGCCACGTGATTGCGCGCGGCCGTTTGCACCCGCAGCTCGGAGCGATTGAGGTAGGCCTCATGGTCGAGCGGCTGCAACTCGATCACCCGGTCGTAGTCAGCCTCCGCGCCCTCGAGATCCCCGACGAAGCGGCGCACCGAGGCCCGGTTGAAACGGAAGCGCGCATCGCGCGGCGCGAGCGCCACGGCGCCGTCGTACGCCTCGAGCGCGCGCCGATGATCGAGCGCGCGGCTGCGCAACGTGCCCACCGCATCCAGCACGCCGGGATCGGCCGGCGCGCACGCAAGCGCCGCCTCGGCCGCCTCGAGCGCCTCCCCGCGCCGCTGCAGCGCCAGCAGGCAGGTGCCTCGTTGCAGGCGGAACGCCGCATTCCCGGGCTCGAGCGCCACCGCGGCGTCGATGGCATCGAGTGCCGCTGCGCCGGCGCCCTGCGCCATGGCGATGTGGCTGGCGGCGAACCAGGCGGGGGCGAAGCGCGGAAACGCGGCATTCACGCGCCGGCAGGCCGCATCGGCGCCGCGCCAATCGCGCGCCTGCATGAGCCGCAGCACCTCCCGATGCGCGGCGGCCGCCGACTCCGGGTGCGTCATGCGGAGCGCCGTTTCCGGCGGCGCAGCGCGGTCGCCGGCGCCATGCCGGGAATGTAGGTTTCCGAAATGAGCTCCTGGCAATGCCGCTCGAACGCCTCGACCAGGCGCGTTTTCTTCAATGCCTTCAAGGTGGCGATCCCGATGCGCAGCGGCGGGGCGTCGCCGGCGAGCGTGACCCGGTGCACGCGGCGCCCGTCGAGCGCCACGTCGGCGCGCGGCCGCACGTTGGCGAGCGTGTACCCCAGACCGTTCGCCACCATGGTGCGCACCACGTCGAATTGGGCCGACGACCAAACGATGTTGGGCTCCAGGCGTTCGCGAATGAACAGCGCCAGAAAATACTCGCGGCTCATGGGCATGTCGAGCAGAACCATGGGCAGCGGGGCGAGCTGGGTGAGCTTGACCGTGCGCTCGCGCGCCAGCGGGTGCGAGGTCCCGAACAAGGCGTAGGGCGCCAAGGTCGCGAGCGGCAGAAATGCGAAGTCGTCGCTGATTTGCAGATCGTAGGTGATGGCCACTTCGGATTCGGCGCGCCGCAGGCTGTTCAAGAGCCCTTCTTGATGACTTTCCAG
>JBEKYO010000015.1:0-54182 GCA_049510875.1 Steroidobacteraceae bacterium | reverse complement strand
CCCGCTCCATGGCGCGCCAACTTTCGGAGCAACTCGAACGCGAAGTGAACGCCGAGGAATTGATGAAGGAGCAGAACCAAGGGAAGGCGTCGCCCAGCCAGATAGCTCCGCCGGCGGCCGCGCCGCCCGCCGCGCCGCCCGCCTACACACCGCATCCCGGGACGCCCTACCGGGCCACCGATCCGCATTCCACGCCGGACGCGCAAGTCAGTAAACCGTCCGATGAGTGAGCCCGAAGGCGAACCGGACGGGCTCGCCGAAGGTACACTGATCTCGCACTTACTTGAGCTGCGCGATCGGTTGCTCAAGGCCATGCTCGCGGTCGGGATCTGCTTCATACCGTGCGCGATCTACATGAACCAGCTGTTCACCTTTGTGGCGGAACCGCTGAAGAACAAGCTGCCGCCGGGCGCGACCCTGATTGCAACCAGCGTGGTCGCGCCGTTCACCGTGCCCTTCAAGCTGGCGCTCGTGCTCGCCATCGGCCTCGCCATACCCTTCGTGCTCTATCAGGCCTGGGCGTTCGTCGCCCCCGGCCTGTATCGCCATGAAAAGAAATTGGCGGTCCCGCTGCTCGTCTCCAGCGTGCTCCTGTTCTATCTGGGCGCAGCCTTCGCCTACTACATCGTGTTTCCGGTGATGCTGAGTTTTTTCGTCGCAACCACGCCCGCCGGCGTGCAGATGATGACCGACATGGGCAGCTACCTCGATTTCGTCATGGTGCTGCTGCTGGCATTCGGCGCCGCGTTCGAAGTCCCCGTGGCTACGGTACTGCTGGTCTGGACCGGATTTGTAAAAATAACGGCCCTGAGGAAGAATCGCGGCTTCGTGCTGCTGGGAATATTCATTTTCGCGGCGTTCGTGACGCCGCCCGATGCGGTTTCGCAAAGCGCGATGGCGCTGCCGATGTATCTCCTGTATGAGATCGGCATTGTGATGGCGGGACTGCTGCTCAAGGACAAGATAGCGGCCCGCGCCAAGGAAGAAGCAGAACAGGCGAAACGCGAGGCCGGGATTTAAAGGCTGGGATAGAGGCCGGGATTTAATTGGCTACAACCTTCTTCGGACATCCACGCGGTCTGGCAACGTTGTTTCTCACGGAAATGTGGGAGCGATTCACTTACTACGGTATGCGCGCCGTGCTGGTGCTGTTCCTGGTCGCGCAAGTGTCCGCCGGCGGCTTTGGGCTGAGCGATAAGAGCGCTACCGCGATCTATGGCCTCTACACCGCTTCGGTGTACCTGGCAGGGCTGCCCGGCGGTTGGATTGCAGACCGGCTGATCGGCGCTCAGCGTGCGGTGATATCAGGCGGCGTGGCCATTGCCGCCGGCAACGCCATGCTCGCGATGTCGACGGCTCCGCGGGGCTTTTACCTCGGGCTCGTCGTGATCGTGCTCGGAGTGGGGCTGCTCAAGCCCAATGTCAGCGCCCTGGTCGCCGGTCTGTACCCGGAAGGCGGTGCGCGTCTCGATTCGGGATTCACCATCTTCTATATCGGCATCAACGTCGGCGCCTTCCTGGGGCCGCTCGTCACCGGCGAGGCGCAGGTCCTCTACGGCGCGCGCGCGGGCTTCGGCGTGGCCGCTCTATTCATGGGATTTGGGGTTTTGCAGTTTCTGCTGACCCGGCGTCATTTGGGCAGCTCCAGCGCCTACAGCCCACCCGATGGTGCAGCGGCCAACGCCGTGGCGACCCGCCGGCAGTGGATGCGGTTCTGGGCGGGCATCGCCGTGGCGGCCCTGGTGCTCGGTGCGGTGAGCTTCGGCCTGATTCCTGTCGACGCCGTGCGTTTGGCGCGGGCAATGGCCTACGTGATCGTCAGCGTGGCTGCGCTGTATTTCTTCTACTACCTGGTGCTTGCGGATCTGACTGCGGAGGAGCGCAGACGCGGCGTGGTGCTGCTGGTGTTGTTCCTCGGCACGGCCTTGTTCTTCTCCGGTTATGAACAAGCCGGTTCGTCGCTGAACTTGTTCGCCGAACGCTACACGGAGCGGACCTTGGGCTGGCTGCACTTCGTCGTGCCGGCCAGTTTCTTTCAATCGCTCAACTCCCTGTTCATTTTCATGTTCGCGCCTTTTTTCGCGTGGTTGTGGATCGCATTGGCGGCCCGCAATCTCAACCCCTCGGCCCCGGCGAAATTCGCCATCGGCGTAATGCTGATGGGCTCGGGTTTTCTGGTCATGGCGGCGGCGGCGAGCATCGTCGCGGGCGGCGCAAAGGTGCTCCCGTATTGGCTGATTCTGACGTACCTGTTGCACACGTTCGGCGAATTGTGTTTGAGCCCGGTCGGGTTGAGCTATTTCACCAAGCTGGCGCCGAAGCGCTTCGTCGGACAGATGTTGGGCGTGTTTTTCTTGGCTCTTTCCCTGGGAAATCTCGTGGCGAGCTTGATAGCCGGCGAATTCGACGCCAACAACGTGGCCGCCATGCCCGGCCAATACATGCACATCGTCTACTTTTCGGTGGGACTGGGCGCCGTGTTGCTGCTGCTCAGCCACCCGGTGAAGAAGCTCATGGGGGGCGTGAAATGAGCGCGCCGAGTGCGCGCCGACCCGCCTGACTGCGCGTCAGTCATTGCTTTTCGACAGATCATGCGCCCCGATTCCCGCCATTCAGCGAAACTCATTGCGTGCCTTGCCGCCGTGTACCTCATCTGGGGTTCGACGTTCCTGTTCACGAAAATTGCGGTGACCCACCTCCCGATCGCGTTGTACTCGGCCATCCGGTTCCTCACCGCGGGAACCACGCTTGCGTTGGTGGCGCGTTTCGGACGGGGCGACGCCTGGCCCAGCCGTCTGGCCGACTGGCGCCACGTCGTCGTCACGGGATTTTTCATGGTTTTTGCCAGCAACGGCTTGAACGCCTGGGCGATGCAGTTCATCGCGACCAACGAGTCGGCGCTGCTCAACGGCACCGCGGCGTTCTGGATCGCGGGGTTGGGAGTGTTCGGACCGCGAGGCCACCCCTTGACCCGCTGGGCGATCCTGGGGCTGTGCGTCGGATTCGCCGGCACGGCGCTGACGTTGATCCCCAACGGCGATCTGCACGCCTCGAGTCTTCCGGCCAAGCTCGGCGTGCTCGGCGCCTGCCTGGCGTTTTCACTGGGCACCTTGTACTACCGCAGCATCGATACGGAGGTGAGCTCGGTCATGTTCATGGCCATGCAATTGTGGTTCGGCGGCCTCATGCTGCTCGCCATCGCGGTGTTCCACGGCGATGCCGACCGGTGGACATTCAACGCGCCCGGACTGATCGCGCTCACCTATCTGACGTTCGTCAGTTCCTGCCTGGCGTTCAGCGCCTACGGATGGCTCACACGCAATGCGACGCCTGCGGTCATCGGCACCTACAGCTACGTGAATCCGGCGATCGCCGCTTTCCTGGGTTGGCAGTTTCTGCACGAACACCTGTCAGGCATCCAGCTCGCCGGCCTCGGGCTAATCATAGTCGGGGTGTCCATTCTGACGCTGCCCGGCGGCAGCTTCACCGATCCCAAAACGCTGGCCGAACCGGAGACCCTGTGACTGGGTGCAGGTGTAATGGCCTTCTTAGGCTGCAAGAGAGCCTTGATTGCTCGGCGGTTTAAGCCCAGGAGAATTGGGACTTGCTGCATAGCTTCGATTGTTCGGCGGTTAAAGCCCAGGAGAGGGATCGGTTCCATTCTTCGACCCTTGTACTCCGCCAGGGTCGAAGAATGGAACCGATCCCTCCGCTGGGCTGTTTCAGCGACGAACTGAACGGGACCCGAGCCTGAGGAAGTCCCAGTCGGCCTAGCGACGGCGCACGGCGATTGCGAGTCTGCCCTTCGGGCCGACGAACCAGGAGCCCACCATGCTTACCAGGCTGACGACGACCGAGGTCCAAAAGGCCGACCAAAAGCCTGCGACATGCATGCCGGGCAGCATCCACGCAACCAGCGCCACCATACCGGCGTTAATCACGAACAGAAACAAACCGAGAGTGGCTATGGTCATCGGCAGGGTGAGCACAATGGCGATGGGCCTGACGATGGAATTGACCACGCCCAGCAGCACGCCGGCCAGGATCAGCGTCGAGGGGCGGTCGATGCTCACTCCCGGCACCCACGCCGTCGCGACCCATAACCCAACAGCCACGATGGCTGCGCGAATCAGGAACCCGAGCATGCTGCCTCCATGAGGGCGTTATGCCGCTGGACGCGTCCATTTCAAGGCGCGTGATCCCGAAATTAATAGTCCAAGCCGGGCAGCGGCGGATCCTTGGGCGGGGGCGGCGGCTTCTTGGGCTTTGGGGGAGCCTCGAGGGTGGCCTTGATGCGCGCCAGAAAACGCTCCCAGCTCAGGCGCATGCGCACATAAGACTTATCCCAGATGGCGGCCTCAGGGACGCCGGAGCCGAGCACCCGCAAGGAGGTGGTCCGCTGGTCTTTGCGCATGTCGAGCAGAAAGTCGTCCACGACGGCACTGTCGCTTGGCGGCTCATCCGCGCCGTTCAAATAGATCAACCGAAGCCGCCGATCGACGTCGAAAATGTCGATGTGCGCCTCGCGGCCTCCGGCATTGCGTTTGCCGATGCGGTACAGCCCACCCTTGCGCGCGTCGATCTCGGCCTCCTGGCCCGACCACACGCGCATCAGCGCGGGGTCGGTGAGGGCGGTCCACACGCGGCTGATGGGCACGTTCACCTCGACCAAGTGGGCGTAGCCCCGGGTGCCTGAGCGGGGCGATCTGCGGAGTGAGTTCATGGCGAACATCCTGGGTCAAAGCGAAGCGGGGTAGAGTGTTAGAATTCAACAACGGACGAGGATCATCCATGGCTTATATCGATATCGTGACTGCGCTCGCACTTTTGCAGTTCATCGTTTTCGGCTTTAAGGTAGGCAGCGCGCGTGAGAAGTACGGCGTGAAAGCGCCCGCCACCTCCGGCAACGAAACCTTCGAGCGGCGCTTCCGCGTTCAACAGAATACGCTGGAACAACTCATCCTTTTAATTCCCGGACTTTACATGTACGGCCGATATGTCAATCCGCTGTGGGCAGCGGGGCTCGGCATCGTGTATCTGGTCGGCCGGGAGATCTATGCCGCAAGTTACGTCAAGGATCCGGCCAAGCGCAGTCTGGGATTCGGGCTCACGTTTCTACCCGTGGTCGTACTGATCGTGGGCGGTCTGATCGGCGCGGTTCGGCGCCTGTATTTTACATAGCCCGAGCGCCGGTCGCGGCGCAGGGCGGGATTGAGGGGACGCCTGAGCGGGCGCAACGGGCGTAGGTCGCTCCCCTACGGGATGCCCTACGAGGGACGCTCAACGCATCGAGACCTGCACGGTGTGAGGCGCCGACGCTTCCATCCAGGTCTTGACGCGCATCGCATCGGCGACGCGCGTGAGGCGGCCCGCCGAATCCAGCAATACGATGACCACGTTTCTGCCTTGGATGACGGCTTCCATGACCAGACACTTGCCCGCTTCGGTGATGTAGCCGGTCTTCTGCACGATGATGTTCCACGCAGGATTCTTCACGAGATTATCCGTGTTGTGAAACTCGACCAGATGCCGGCGCACCCGTACGGTGTAGCTCGGGTCGGTGGAATACTCCCGGATACGCGGATTGCGCGAGGCGGCCAGCACCAATTTGGAAAGATCCTCGGGACTCGCGACGTTGTCGCTGGACAGACCGGTGGGATCCACGAAGTGGGCCGTAGCCATGCCCAGCGCGGCGGCCTTCTCGTTCATGGCCTTCACCAATGCCGGCACGCCCCCGGGATAATTGACTCCGAGCGCATGTGCGGCCCGGTTCTCGGACGACATCAGCGCCAAATGCATGAGATCGCCGCGGGTCAACATCGTGCCGACGCTCAAGCGGGAGCCCCCGCCTCTCGGCAGGTCGGTTTCGGCCTCGGTAATCGTGATTGGCTCATCGAGCGGCTGCTTCGCGTCGAGCACCACCAACGAGGTCATCAATTTGGTGATCGATGCGATCGGCGCCGCGACGTCCGCGCGCCGAGAATACAAAACGGAGGAATCGCTTTGATCGATCACGAGCACCGAACTGGACCTGAGCTTGGGAAAAAGCGCGGGTTTGGCGCTCGCAGTCATCGCACCAAACGCGAGGATGAGGCCGGCTACTGCCGCCATCGGCGACAGCCGGGCTCGATTGAGTGATCGCATCGAATATTCTCTAGTGGCTCAAGTCGGACTAGGTAAGCATACGCCGACTACGCCGCGGCGTGATATGGCACTAACTTTGCCATCTTTTCCACCAAAGTCCAATGAGTTAACAGTTAATTAAGCTTTTGCTTGTGAGCCCGGGGCACGCCGCAACTCCTTGTCGCGGTACATGTTCCGCTCGGCGACGCCGAGAAGGTCGCGCATGTCGCGGCCGTCCTTCGGGTAATTCACTACGCCGATGCTGACGCTACAGCGAATCATCCGCGAACGCAGATCGAGCGTGGTCTTGTAAACATTATGTCGCACGCGCTTGACCACGGCTTCGGCAACCTCCGGCGATGCGCCGGGCAGGAGCACGGCGAATTCGTCTCCGCCCAACCGGCCCGCGGTATCGGTGCCCCGGATGCTTCGTTGCAGACATTGAGCAACCAGCAAAATGGCGCTGTTGCCGCCGTCATGACCGAAGCTATCGTTGATGTCCTGGAGCTTGTCCATGTCGATCATCAGCAGCGCATAGATGCCGTGATTTTTTTCCGAGGAATCGTGCTCCCGCTGCCAAGTCTGGTTGAACATGCGCAGATTGAACAGGCCCGTCAGCGAGTCGGTCTGCGCCAGATTCTCGATGTGTTCGCGCGCCTCCGTGATGTCGGCCGACAAGGTGGTCGTCAGATAGGCGACCAGGAGAAACGGCGCCAATTCGCCGGTGGCCCGGCTCGCATAGGCCATTGAGACCACTTCCAACCCCGGCGTGGCGGCGGCAAGGGCGACGTGGCACAGCGCGATCACCGCGACCTGCAACAAGGTCGCGAGACGGCCGAGAGTGAGCGCCGATAGGATGATGGGGAGCAGGTACAGGTTCAACAGGGGACTTTCGCTCTTCCCGGTGAACCACAGCACGGCGGTGACGAAAATCAGCATCGACCACGACTCGATTTGCAGCTTGGCGCGCGGACGGCTGGGCAGAAAGCGGCGGTGGCGAAACACGACGATCGCAACGGCGAATACGCCCAGGATCGCCAGGATCGGCCCTGGTTGGTTGGTCAGCGTCTTGGACCAGACCAGCACCAAGGCCGCCAGGGCCAGGCAGAGGACTTCAATGGAGCGTGAGCTCTTCATGCCTTGGCGTCAGCGCGATCGAAGCGCCGCGGTCACCGAACCGCTGCCGCCCACTGTCGGCACCTTCAGCTCCTGGATGGCACGCTTCACGTCGGGGTCGCGCTGTTCGAGGGGGGCATCGGGCGCGGGAGCGGCCGGCGGCGGCGCCGGATCGCGTTCGAGTTCGATGTCGGGCGCGATGCCCCGATGATTGATGGATACTCCGGACGGGGTGTAATACAGGGACGTCGTGAGCTTGATGGCTCGATCGCCGGACAATGGCATCACGGTCTGTACCGAGCCCTTGCCGAACGTGGTGCGGCCCATGAGCTTGGCGCGATGATGATCCTTGAGCGCGCCGGCCACGATCTCGGCCGCCGACGCCGAGCCCCCGTTGACCAGCACCACCATGGGCGCGCCGTTCAATTCGTCGCCCGGCGTGGCGTTCATCTCGAATTTCGACTCAGGTGTGCGGCCCTTGGCGCTGACGATCAATCCGCCGTCCAGAAAGGCGTCGGCGACGGCGACCGCGGCCTCCAGCACGCCCCCCGGATTATTGCGCAGATCGAGCACCAAGCCCTTGAGGGCGGCGCCGTTGCGCTTGCGCAGCTCGCGCAGCGCGGCCACCGTGTCCTCGCCCGTCGTCTCGCTGAATTCGGCAATGCGCACATAGCCGTAGCCGGATTCGGGCAGCTCGGATCGCACGCTGTGCAACTCGACCCGCGCCCGCTTGAGGGTGAACTCCAGGGGTTCGGTGCTGCCCTGGCGCAGAATCCCGATCTTGATCGAGGTTCCCTCTTTGCCGCGCATGCGGCCGATGGTGTCGGTCAACGTGGTGGTGTTCACCGGCACGCCGTCGATGCTCGCGATGACGTCGCCGCTGCGAATTCCCGCCGCCGCGGCGGGCGATCCATCGAACGGCGAGACCACCACGACCTGGTCGTCCTCCATCGACACTTCGATGCCCACGCCGGAATACTGCCCTGAGCTCGAAATCTTGATCTCGTCGTATTCGTCGCTGTCCAGATACGCGGAGTAGGGATCCAGCGAAGACACCATTCCCCGAATGGCCGCCTGGAGCAATTGATGATCGTCGACCGGGTTCACATACTCGTGTTCGACCCGGTCCAGAACCTCCGCCAACATGCGCGCGTCCTGCCACGGGATATCCTTGCCGAGCGCGGCATCGTCTTCGGCGCGAACGACGCAAGGCGACCCGACAGACAGGACGATCCAAGCGCCCATGGCCATCCACACGGCGTTGCGGGTTTTCTTGAGCATCAGGCACGGCAGCATACGTGCGACGGCCTTTGGCCGCCAGTTTCGCCGCGAGACCCACGCCCAGCCCGCGGATCGGCCGGTCATTTCCGTCAGGGCATCGCCTTCAACCACACTTTGGGGTCCCTGGGGCTGTTGCGCTCGCGGATCTCGAAGTATAGCTGCGGCGCAGCGCCGCCCGAATCGCTCATGCCGGCGATCACGTCACCCGGCGCCACCCAATCGCCGACCGACTTGTAGAGCACCTCGAGGTGGCCGTACAGGGTCATGTAGTTGCCGGTGTGCCCGATGATGAGCAGCAGCCCGAGACCCTGCAGCCAATCGGCATAGATCACGCGTCCGAAGTACGGCGCACGCACCTTGGCGCCGCGCGCGGTTTCGATGGACACGCCGTTGCGCCTCGGGGCGGAAGCCGGGTTGGCGGCGGCGTCCTGGTAATGCGCCGTCATCCGGCCCGGCACCGGCCACGCGAGCTTGCCGCGCAGCGATTCGAAACTCTGCTGAGTGCCGACCGGAAAATCCTGCAGCACGCGGGCAAGATCGGCCAGCAAGGCCTCCTCGGCCTGTTCCTCGCGCTTCAGTTGCGCGAGTTCCTGGCTGCCGCTGGTCACCTGCCGCGTCACCGCGGCCAGGGCTTGCGCGCGCTCGCCCCGCGCGTGCTCGAGGTCGATGACTTCGCGAGCCGTGTCGCTTTGCAGCGCGTGCAGCTTCGCCGTGGCCCCCTCGATCTCCGCGAGCAATTCTTGCACCTTGCGCACACGCTCGTCGATGTCGACGATTTTCCGGGCGCGCTCGCGGCCGAAGTATCCGTAATAAACAGCCATGCGCCCCGCGCTCGCCGCGTCGTTTTGATTCAGCAAGAGCTTGGCGCGCTCCTGCTGGCCGATCATGTAGGCCGCCCGCACTTGCGCGGCCAGCGCGGCCCGCTCGGCGGCGAGCGCGTGTTGCTCGCGCGCCTCGTCCGTGCGCAGTTCGCCGCGGCGACGTTCGACCGCGAGTTCGGCCCCATGCCACGCATCGAGATTGCGGCGCATGGCCGTGATGTGCAGATCAGCCTCGCGCAAGCGCGCGCTGAGCGCGTCGCGCTGCTGTAACTCGCCCCCCAGCCGGTTCGTCAAAGCGCCGATTCGTGCGCGCACCTCGGCCAGTTTGGCCTTCGCTTGCGCCGAATCGGCGGTTTCGTCGGCGCCCCTCGCGGAAGCCGTGGACAGCGCCAGAAGCATGGCGGCGAACGAGCCGAAGTGTCTGATGGGGAGCTGCATCTCGTGGTCGGTGACGGCCGGGACGGTAAGCATACAAGCCTATTGCCCGCTGCTATACTTGCGCGCCCGAAAAACCCAAAGTGTTCCAGCCGCATGCAGCGATTGTTCGAGTTCATTGGCCATCATCCCTACCTCGTGAGCGGCGCCGTACTGGCGGCGGTGGCGCTTGCCGTGTACGAGGTTCAGGCGCGCATCCAGGCGTTCGCCGCGCTCTCGGCGATGCAAGCCGTGCGTCTCATGAATCAAGGCGCCCTGGTGCTCGATCTGCGCGCCAAGGAGGCGTTCGACGCCGGCCATATCGGCGACGCGCGTCACGTCCCGGCGACGGAGCTCGCCGCCCAAGCCGACAGCTTGAAGAAATGGCGCGACAAGACCGTGATTACCTATGACGACAGCGGCAGCGGCGGCGCGGGCGCCGCACGCACGCTCGCCAAGCTCGGCTTCACCAAGGTGTTCAATCTGCAAGGCGGCTTGCACGCCTGGGTGAAAGACAATTTGCCGCTGACGAAGACCGCTTCGGGCGGTAAAGCGGGTTCGAAATGACGCCGCCGGCGATCACGGTGTACGTGACGGGCTGGTGTCCCTATTGCCAGCGGGCGAAGCATCTCTTGACCGAGAAGAGTCTGGCGTTCACCGAGATCAACGTCGATGACGACGAGGAATTTCGCCGGGAGATGATGGCGCGCAGCGGCCGACGCTCCGTCCCGCAGATATTTATCGGCGACAAGCACGTCGGCGGTTGCGATGACTTGATCGCGCTCGACGGCAATGGCGAGCTGGATCGGTTAATTCAGGGGGCTTGATGAACGAGGTTAGAACGGAAGGGGCGGAAGCCAATGTCGGCGGCGTGCAGGTAAGCCTGCAAAGCGTCTATTTGAAGGATTGCTCGTACGAATCGCCGAACGGTCCGCGCCTGCCGACCAATCAAGGCTGGGAGCCGAAGTTCCAGCTCAATATGAACACGTCCGCCGAGGAAATCGGGGCCGATATCCGCGAAGTCTTGCTGACCATCACGCTCGAAGCGAAGCACGGCGAGGCCACGCTCTATTTGGTGGAAGTGAAGCAGGCGGGCGTGTTCGCCATTGCCGGCGCCTCGGTGGAGGATCTGAAGCGTCTGATCGGGAGTTTTTGCCCGAGCGTGCTGTTCCCTTATGCTCGAGAGGTGATCTCGGACCTCATCGTGAAAGGCGGCTTTCCCAATTTCCTGCTGCCGCTGGTCAATTTCGACGCGTTGTTCGCGCAGGCGTCGGAGACGCCGCAGCCCGGCTTGGTCAACTAAGAGGAGCCACGTGCCGAGCACCCGCCCGCAACCGATGGCGGTGATTGGCGCCGGCTCGTGGGGAACGGCACTCGCCATTCAGCTGGCGCGCGCCGGACACCCGATTCGCCTGTGGGGTCGAGACGCCGCGTACCTCGACGCCATGCAGCGGGTGCGGTGCAACGAGCGATATCTTCCCGATGCCGCGTTTCCCCCCTCGCTCAACGTCACCGGCGACCTCCGGCAGGCCCTGGACGGAGTGCGCGACGCGCTGCTTGCCGTGCCGTCGCACGCGTTTCGCGCCACATTGCAGTTGATCGAGGCGCATTTGAACGCGGATACGCGTGTTGCCTGGGCGACGAAGGGGTTCGAGATCTCCTCGGGGCTGCTGCCGCATCAAGTCGCAAGTGACATCCTGGGTGCGAGGCCCGGCGCCGTGCTGTCGGGCCCGACCTTCGCCAGGGAAGTCGGCGCGGGTTTGCCCACGGCAATGACGGTTGCCTCCCACGACCCGGCGTTCGCCAAATCGCTGGCGTCGAGGCTGTCGGGACCCAATTTTCGCGCCTACATGCAAACCGACATCGTGGGCGTCGAAGTGGGCGGAGCCGTCAAGAATGTCGTCGCGATCGGCTCGGGTATCGCCGACGGCATGGGGTTCGGCGCCAACACTCGCGTGGCACTGATTACCCGCGGCTTGGCGGAAATGATGCGCCTCGGTGTGAAGCTCGGCGCCGCGCGCGAGACCTTCATGGGCTTGGCCGGACTCGGTGACCTCGTGCTCACCTGCACCGACGACCAATCCCGCAACCGCCGGCTGGGATTGGCGCTGGGTCGCGGCGAGTCCATGCAGGATGCGCAGCGCGGCATTCAGCAGGTGATCGAGGGGGTCCCGGCCTCGCGCGCAGTGTGCGCGGTCGCCGAGCGGCTCTGCGTCGAGATGCCGATCTGCCGGGAGGTATTCCGCATCATGCATGAGCACAAGCCGGTGCGCGAAGCGGTGCAGGAGCTGATGGGGCGCGAAATGCGCTTCGAGGGCGACTAGACTTAATCGCACAGCAGCACGTCCGTAATACCCACCGGCCGCGGATCCGTGCACAATATCCACCTCGGATGCGTCAACTTTTGATCGGTTGACGCCTACTAGCGTATGCCATTCATTCACCCGGCCCGCTAATGGACAAGAAGTCGTCGAACATGGATCTCAAGGCAAGGGCGCTGCACCGCAGCACGCCTTGGCATGCCATCTCGGTGGTAACCGGGCGCTGGTGCTGCGATGCAGCGCGGGGCATCATCGGCACTCGCTTCCTGTCGCGGGAGGCGCCCCGGCTGCCGTTGGCGAACTGCAGCGGACCGGACGGCTGCTCCTGTTCGTATCGGCACCACATGGATCGGCGCGCAGCGCCGCGCCGCAAGGATGAAGCCATGGGGATGCGGCGAGTGGCGCCCGTGCCAAACGATCGCCGCGGCGATCGCGGCCGCCGAGAGGACGACTAGGGCCGCCCCGCCCGCTACCCGCTTCCCGGTGTTTTGCCGGTCAAAGCGGGCCACCATGAGCTGATGGGCGGTCAGCGCATCAACCTTGACCTTCCGACGGGCGGCCTAGGGCGCTCGGGGCCGTGCGCCGTCGATTTCGATGTTGTCGATGAGCCGCGTGCCGTCGAGTCTCGCGGCTGCCAAGGCGACCAAACCGGCGCCTTCGCGGGACGTGCCGAGATCCGTTTTGCTGCGAATCGCGATGTAGTCCGGCACCCAGCCGCGCATCCCGAGCGCCTGCGTCGCAGCCGATTCCAGAGCCGAATAGTCCCGATTCCCGCCGCTTACGGCAGCCGCGATGCGCTGCAGTTCGCGGTGCAGTTGAGCGGCCTCGACGCGCCGGGCATCAGTCAAATAGCCATTGCGCGACGACAACGCCAATCCGCTCGCATCGCGCACCGTTTCCGCGCCGATGATCTCTATGGGCAACGCGCATTGCCGCACCATGCCGCGGATCACGAGCAATTGCTGGTAGTCTTTTTTGCCGAAAACCGCCGAGCGCGGTTGAACCACATTGAACAGCTTGAGCACGACGGTGCACACGCCGATGAAGAAGCCGGGACGGAATTGGCCCTCAAGGATGTCGGCCAAGGACGCGGGCGGGTGCACCTGGTATGCCTGCGGCTCGGGAAACAGTTCCTCTTCGCCGGGCGCGAACACGATGTTGCAACCCGCGCTGTCCAACAGTTCGCAGTCTCGCGCCAGCGTACGCGGGTATTGATCGAAATCTTCCTGCGGCGCGAACTGCAGCCGGTTGACGAAGATGCTCGCCACCACGGGGTTGCCGTGCGCGGCCGCCCGGCGCACCAGCGACAAGTGTCCCGCGTGCAGGTTGCCCATGGTCGGCACCAGGGAAACGTTTTGGCAGCCGTGCAATACGCTGCGAAGTTCGGCAACGGTACGAACGATTTGCATCACGAACTATTTCAATAGCCGTGCCGGGCGTCATCGGGAAAAGCGCCGCTTTTGACGTCTGTCACGAAGCGCCTGATGGCATCCTCGACGCCGCTGCTTTCCTGCATGAAATTGCGGACGAAGCGCGGCAGCTTGCCCCGCGTGATGTCGAGCATGTCGTGCAGCACCAGTACTTGACCGCTGCACCCGGAGCCGGCGCCGATCCCGACGACGGGGATGGAGAGGCCAGCGGTCAACGTGCGGGCGACTTCCGAGGGCACCAGTTCCAGGATCAGCATCTGAGCACCGGCGGCTTCCAATTCGCGGGCATGGGCATGCAGGATCGCCGCCCCCGATTCCTCGCGGCCCTGAATGCGGTATCCGCCGAGCGCGTGAACCGATTGCGGCGTGAAGCCGAGATGCGCGCAGACGGGAATACCGCGCTCGACCATCAGCCGCACCGCGGCCGCCGTCCAGCCGCCGCCTTCGAGCTTGACCATGTGCGCGCCGGCCTGGATCAATGCGACGGCATTTTGCACTGCCTGCGCGGGCGATTCCTGGTAACTGCCAAACGGCAAATCCGCAATCACCCACGCGGTGCGATTGCCGCCTGCCACGCAGCGCGTGTGATACAGCATGTCCGCCATCGAGACGGTCAATGTGGTGCCGCGGCCCTGGATCACCATCCCCAGCGAATCGCCCACCAGCAGAACGTCGACGCCGGATTCATCGAGAAGGCGGGCGAACGCCGCGTCGTAGCAGGTCAACATCGCAATCTTCTCGCCCTCGGCGTGCATCCGATTGAGGCGGTGCAAGGTCATTTGTGGTCGTTCAGCCATGGTTCAGTCGATCGGGTGCAGAGTTTGGTCCCTGGACCATTTTCGCATAGTTGACACGGGTTACCGAATTCCAAACTCATGCCGCCATCGAGTATCATCCCGGCCTCCTTACAGGCGCAGCCCGGACGACTCGGAATGCCGAAACTCGACGAACAGATCTCGACTCTTCAGGAACGCCTCACGCAGCTGAAGCTGCGGCAGCAGCGCAACGAGGCGCGCCGGCGCGCACTCGAATCGCAGCGGGAACGCAAGGCCGAGACTCGGCGCAGATTCGTGGTCGGCACGGTCATCCTGGACAAAGTGGCGCACGGGGAGATCGAGCGCAGCCAACTGCTCGCGTGGCTCGATTCCTCGCTCACTCGACCAGAGGACCGAGCCCTGTTCGATTTGCCGCCGAAGACCCGGGAGTAATGGCTTTACTCGGCTTTACTCAGGCTAAGTCCCGTTGAGTTCGTCGCTGCTTGAACCACAGAACACTCAGGGCTATGCAGCTTGCCGCTTAAGCAAGTGCTATTCGGCCCGTCCCGCGAACCGCAGCTGCCGCCACGCGTCGAAGGCGATGACGGCCACCGCGTTCGACAGGTTGACGCTGCGGCTGTTGGGCATCATGGGAATGAATACGGAATTTTCGCGGCCGATGCGGTCCTGCACCGCGGCCGGCAGCCCGCGCGTCTCGGGCCCGAACACGAAGGCGTCCCCGGCCCGGACCTCGAGCTCGCTGTAACAACAGCGCCCGGTGGTCTCCACGGCGAAGACGCGGGCGTCCTTCATTTGCGCGAAGCAGTCATCCAAATTGGCATGAACCTTGACGTCGGCAAGGTCGTGGTAATCGAGGCCGGAACGCTGCAGGCTCCTGTCGTCCAGTCGAAAGCCCAGCGGCTTCACCAGATGCAGCGTAGCGCCCGTGTTGGCGCACAGCCGGATGGTGTTGCCGGTGTTCGGCGGGATTTCCGGTTCGTACAGCACGATGTGAAACATCGGAGGCTGACCGGAAATGTTCATATGCCTGCCCAATCCCGACGTCGTGCACGCGAATACCGAGCGTTCATGATCGGGTCCGGCTAGGAGCCCGCGGGAATATTCTGCGCGAGCCGCGTTGGCTGGGACGCAGGCTCACCGTCCTCGAACACTACTCGCTGCGTGGGATACGCAAATGCGATGCCGAGGCGGCGGAATTCCTCGATGATGCGAAAATTCACGGTTTGCTGCAGGTCCAGCGTTGGATTGAGTTTCGGTTCCTGCGCAAAATAGGATAACTCGAACTGCAGCGCCGAGTCGCCGAGCAGCTTCAGATGACAGCGGTCGAAGCGTGCGTGCGGCTGCCCGCGGACGATGGATTCGAGCAGCTTCGGGATCGCGGCCAGGGTCTCCGAGGCCGTCCCATAGGCCACCCGCAGCGTCGTCAGCACGCGTTGTTCGGGCATGCGGCCGTAATTTCGCACGCGGCTCTTCAGGATATCGGCATTCGAAAGGATGATTTGCTCACCGGATTCGCTGCGCAGCCGCGTGGTCTTGATGCCGATGTGTTCGACCGAACCGGTGAACGCATCGATGTTCAAGGTGTCGCCGATCACGAAGGGCTTATCGAGCGCGATCGACAACGAGGCGAACAGATCGCCCAGGATGTTCTGCAACGCGAGGGCCACGGCGACGCCGCCCACTCCCAGGCCCGCGAGCAGCGCCGTAATGTTCACCCCGACGTTGTCGAGCGCCACCAGGATCAACAACGACCAGATCAGGATGCGGACCACGAAGTTGATGACGTCCAGGGAGCCGGCGAACATCCGGTCCGGGCCGCGCTCCATTTCCTTGATCTGCAGGTAGAAACGCACCGATCGCCCGGCCCACAAGCCGACCTGGGCCAACATGAGGATCAGCACGAAATTCCAGACGATGTGCTGCAGCTTGGGCGGAAGGGCGAGGTTTTCCTGGCCCGCATACAACGCGAGCGCCAGGAACGAAAACTGTTTGGTGTTGCCGACGAGGTGAAAAATCAGCCGGATCGGCGTCGATTGGTGCTCGATGCTTACGCGCTGGGAACGGCCTTTGAACAGCCTCCGGAGCAGCGCGAGGATCGACCACACCATCATGGCCACGAGGCCGGCAATCAGCCAGTCGGCAACGGAATTGCCGTAGAAAATGCGGCCGGTGGCATCCAGCGTAAGGTTTCGGAAATCGGGCATGGTCGTGCCGAGTATAGCGCCGGGCGCGCCGGCGGCGGCGCGATTCAGTTTGCGCGGCGTCCGATGCCCGGCCTGCGCTTAGGCGACATCCTCCATGCCGAGTTCCTTCATCTTGCGGGTCAGCGTGTTGCGGCCCCAGCCCAACAGCTTCGCGGCGTCCTGTTTGAGGCCATCGGCCTTGCGCAATGCCACGCGGATCAAGATGCGCTCGACCTCCGGGACAGCTTGATCGAGCAGCCGCTGAGTCCCTGCGTCCAATTCCTGCTCCGCCCAATGCGACAGCTTGGCGGTCCAGTCGTGGTTCGTCGCCTGCCCGACCAGGATGCCACCGAGGTCGGGAGGAATGTCTTCCGCGCGGATTTCGCGTCCCGGCGCCGTGACCGTGAGCCGCCGGCACGCATTGACAAGCTGCCGCACGTTCCCCGGCCAATCGAAAGTGACCAGTGCGGTCTCGGCGGTCGACATGAGCAACTTGGGCTCGACGCCCAGTTCCTGGCCGGCCACGCTCAAGTAATGGCGCAACAATTCGGGGATGTCCTCGCGGCGTTCGCGCAGGGGCGGAATCTCGATGCGGATCACGTTCAGACGATGCAGCAGATCTTCGCGAAAGTGGCCGGACTTGACGCGAGTCTCGAGGTCTTGGTGGGTCGCAGCGATGACCCGCACGTCGACCTTCACCGGAGTTTGCCCGCCCACGCGATAGAACTCTCCCTCGGCGAGTACCCGCAGCAACCGCGTCTGCAGCGCCGGCGACATGTCGCCGATCTCATCGAGGAACAGCGTCCCGCCGTCGGCCTGCTCGAAGCGGCCGCGGCGCAGCGCGTCGGCGCCGGTGAAGGCGCCCTTTTCGTGTCCGAACAGCTCCGACTCCAGCAGATCCGCGGTAAAGGCTGCCGTGTTGAGCGCCACGAAGGCCTTGCTGGAGCGCGGGCTATGGCGATGCAGGGCGCGTGCCACCAGCTCCTTGCCCGTTCCGGATTCGCCGGTGATGAGCACGGTCATGCTGGACCGGGAGAGACGGCCCACGGCGCGAAACACCTGCTGCATGGCTGCCGCCTGGCCCAGGAGTTCGGGGATGCTGCGGCGCGCGGCCTCGACGTCGATGGAGACGGTGGCTTGTTGCGCGGCGCGGCGGACCAGATCCACCGCCTTGTCGATGTCGAACGGCTTGGGCAGGTACTCGAAGGCGCCGCCTTGGTAGGCCGCTACGGCCGCGTCCAAGTCCGAATGCGCCGTCATCACGATGACCGGCAGGCCGGGCCGCGATGCCTGGATTTCCTTCAGCAGATCGAGACCGCTGCGGCCGGGCATGCGGATGTCGGTCATCAGCACGTCTGGCGCGTCGGCCCGCAGCGCCGCGAGCGCGTTGTCCGCGCCGTCGAAGCACTTGGCGAGCATGCCGCCGCCCTTCAGCGCTTTCTCGAGGACCCAGCGAATGGACGCATCATCGTCGACCAACCAGACACTCAGAGGCTTTGCATTCATACGGAATCCATGGGGAGAAAAATCACGAAGTTGGTTCGTCCCGGCGCACTGTCGAACTCGATGAGACCGCCGTGGCGGCTCACGAGATCCTGGGCTATTCCCAAGCCCAAGCCTGTGCCGTCGGAGCGGCCGGATACGAGCGGATAGAAAATGGTATCGCGGATCTCGGAGAGCACGCCGGGGCCGTTATCCTCGAATTGAATCGACGCGACCAGGCGATGACGCCGGGCGCCGATGCTCACGCTGGAGGCGGCGCGTGTGCGCAGCACCAGCCGCGGCGACTGCACGCTGCCGCCCGACAGTGCTTGAATGGCATTGCGGCCGAGGTTCAGCATCGCTTGAATGATGTGGTTCGGGTCGACGGCGATCGCCGGCAGGCTCGGATCGTAATCGCGGTCGATGATGACCTCCGCGGGCGCCTCGCTGCGCAGCAGGTGATAGACGCGCTCCAGCAACTCGTGAACATTGACCTGCTGCTTGGCGGGCGGGCGGCCGGGACCCAGCATCGAATCGAGCAGATTCGTGAGCCGGTCGGCCTCACTGATGATGACCCGCGTGTACTCGCGCAGCGCCGGATCCAGCAGTTCGCGTTCGAGCAGCTGCGCCGCGCCGCGCAACCCGCCGAGCGGGTTTTTGATTTCGTGGGCCAGCTGCCTCACCATCAAGCGGCTGCCGCCGAGCTGGGCCAGCAGCGCGTTTTCGCGTGTCAGCCGGCGGTGCTGCGTGATGTCTTCGATTTCCAACAAGAGTTGCGGGGCGCGGCCCATCGTTACCTGGGTCACCGCGCAGTCGAGAATCCGGTCGACGCCCCCGGGCGCCGGCCACGATAGCTCGCGCTGCACGACGCTCTCGCCGCCCGAGCGGGCGCGTTCGAAGAGCGTGAGTATGGCCTCTGCGCCGCGCGCCAATTCGGCGAAACGCCGGCCGAGGGCTTGATTGGCCCCGAGGCCCAATAGGGTCTGGGCCGCGGCGTTCAGGTAGCTGACGGTCAGGTCCTGCTCGAGGAGAAAAACGCTGGTCACCAGCGCATCGAGCAAGTCCGTCCCCTCGATGGATAGCGCGTGCATTTGCAGTTCAGCGGCCAAACGGTGCATCCGTTTGGGTCGCGCCGAACGCCGCTATTTGTGCAGGGGATTCAGCGGCGCCAACGCCGAGGGCTGTCGCACGTAGAAAGGCACGCTGTCCGTCCGGGTTTCGCCGCTCAGCGTGTCCTTGACGGTCGCCGAAAGCACGTAGGTGCCGCGTTCCAGGTTCGGCAGGTTGAAACTCAAGGTGCCGGGTCCCTGTTCCGTCAACTGCCGGCCGTTCAAAATCCAGATGATTTCCTGGTCCGGCTTCAACGTCGGATCGAGATCCAATCGCACCGGCACGATCTCGTCGCCGAAGAAAACCTGTTCCTTGGCGGGCGATTCTATGGCCAGCACCTTGTAGTCGAGGGGATTGACGGCCTTTGCCGGCGCCGTCGACCCGCGCCCCTGAGCGGTGCTGCCGATGCCGTTTTTCGACGCCGGCGAGGTGACGATTTTCTCCGCGCCGGGAACGGCTTGATCGGAGTAATGCACCACGCCGTCGGCATCCGTCCACTTGTAAACAACGGCGGCGCCCGCCGTGAAAGCGGCGAGTAGTCCCAGCGCAAGCCAAGGTCGCCAGAGGTGCATGACATCGAAGCATAGTCCTATCGCCTCCCGCCTACAAAACGGGCCGACGGCGGCGTGACCGCCGTCACCTTTGGCTTAAGCACCTGAACGGAGGCTCACAGGCTGTAGTACATCTCTATCTCGATCGGATGCGTGGTCATGCGCAAGCGAGTGACCTCCTTCATCTTCAATTCGATGTACGCATCGATGAGATCGTCCGTGAACACCCCGCCGGCTTTCAAGAACCCCCTATCCTGGTCCAGGTAATCGAGCGCCATGTCGAGGGAGTGGCAAACCGTCGGAATCTTCTTGTCCTCCTCGGGCTCCAAATCGTACAAATCCTTGTCCGCCGGATCGCCTGGATGAATCTTGTTCTGGATGCCGTCGAGTCCCGCCAGCAGCATGGCCGAAAACGCAAAATACGGATTGGCAGTCGCATCCGGGAAGCGCACTTCGATGCGGCGTCCTTTGGGGTTCGGGATCCAAGGAATGCGGATGGACGCGGAGCGGTTGCGCGCCGAATAGGCGAGCTTCACCGGCGCTTCGAAGCCCGGCACCAACCGCTTGTACGAGTTGGTGCTCGCGTTGGTGAATGCGTTCAGGGCCCGCGCATGCTTGATGATGCCCCCGATGTAGTAGAGCGCGATGTCCGATAGGCCGCCGTACTTGTCGCCCGCAAACAGCGCCTTGCCTTCCTTTTGCAGGGATTGATGCACATGCATGCCGTTGCCGTTGTCCCCGACGAGGGGCTTCGGCATGAACGTCAGCGTCTTGCCGTAACCGTGCGCAACGTTCTGCAGGGCGTACTTGAGGATCTGGACCTCGTCGGCCTTCTTGGTCAGCGTGGCCGCGGCGACGTTGATCTCGCCCTGGCCGGCCGTCGCCACTTCGTGATGATGGACCTCGAACTTGAGGCCCATCTCCTCGCAGGCCATCGACATGGCCGTGCGGATGTCCTGCTGCGCGTCGACGGGGGGCACCGGGAAATAGCCGCCCTTGATGCCGGGGCGATGTCCCTTGTTGCCATCCTCGTAAGCCTTGCCGGAATTCCAGGCGCCTTCATAGGAGTCCACCTCGTAGGAACATCCGTTCATGCCGGAACTCGAGGTCACGCTGTCGAAAATGAAAAACTCGTTCTCAGGACCGAACAGGGCGGAGTCCGCGATCCCCGATGATTTCAGATACGCCTCGGCACGCTTCGCCAGCGAGCGCGGATCGCGGCCGTAGCCCTGCATGGTCATGGGTTCGATCACATCACAGCGCAGGTTGACCGTCGTCTCTTCGTAGAACGGATCGATCACGGCGGTGGCCGGGTCCGGCATCAAAATCATGTCCGATTCATTGATGCCCTTCCAGCCGGCGATGGACGAGCCGTCGAACATCTTGCCGTCTTTGAAAAACCCCTCATCGACGAGGCGGGTGGGCACGGTCACGTGCTGCTCCTTGCCGATGGTGTCGGTAAAGCGCAGGTCGGCGAATTTCGCTTCCTTTTCCTTAATCAGCTTCAGAACATCAGCCGGAATCATTGGCGTCCTCGCGAGATAAATGAGCTCTTGGGCCCGGCCCGGCCGGGTTCTGTGACAATGCAGCTAATGTGCCAGCAACAGCCGTATACGGATCAAGTACTTGCGGCCCAGAAGCATGCATTGGCGCTCTATTATGGGGCAAGCCGAATTTCGGCATGCTCCAATTTCGCGCACCTGCACCGCACATGAACGTAGCAGCAACCACCTGGTGCTCGAATGCCCTCGATGTGCCAAACAAGTGCAGCGCCGCGCCCCGCGGCGGCCCCGGCATCCCCGGCGGCCCGCGGATGTGCCCAACGCTAGGACAGCCTGCACCGCGTCGATATACTCGCCGCCGTAATCGACGCCCACGAGCACATGATGGCCAAAGCACTTCCCGCGCCCCCGAAGACCTTTCAGGAGCTGATTTTCGCATTGCAAAAGTACTGGTCGGAGCAGGGGTGCATCATCCTGCAGCCCTACGACATGGAAATGGGCGCCGGCACCTTTCACCCGGCGACATTCCTGCGCGCGGTGGGGCCGGAGCCCTGGAGCGCCGCCTATGTGCAACCGTCGCGGCGCCCGACCGACGGGCGCTACGGCGATAATCCGTTCCGCCTGCAGCACTACTATCAATTCCAGGTGTGCATCAAGCCGTCGCCGGACGATTTTCAAGAACTCTACCTGGGCTCGCTGCGCTCGCTCGGCTTCGATTTGCTGACCCACGACATTCGCTTCGTCGAGGACAACTGGGAATCGCCCACGTTGGGCGCCTGGGGTCTGGGTTGGGAGGTGTGGCTGAACGGCATGGAGGTCTCGCAATTCACCTACTTCCAGCAGGTGGGCGGTCAGGATTGCCGGCCGGTGATGGGCGAAATCACCTACGGGCTCGAACGGCTGGGCATGTATATCCAGGGCAAGGAAAGCATCTTCGATATCGTGTGGACCGACGGGCCGTTCGGCACCATCACCTACGGCGACGTGTTCCATCAAAACGAGGTCGAACAGTCCGTTTATAATTTCGAAAAGGCCGACACGCAGGTTTTATCGGCTCACTTCGACGCCCACGAAGCGGCATGTCAACGGCTGCTCGAGGGCAAGCTCGTCTTGCCGGCCTACGAGCAAATGGTGAAAGCCTCGCATACGTTCAATCTTCTCGATGCTCGCCGCGCCGTCTCGGTGACCGAGCGCCAACGCTTCATCTTGAGGGTGCGCGCTTTGGCGCGCGGAGTCGCCGAGGCGTACCGCGAAAGCCGCGAGGCGCTGGGCTTCCCGCTGCTTCGAGGCCCCGCGGCGCTGCGGGTCGCCTGATGACGGCGCGCGATCTGCTGTTCGAACTGCGCACCGAAGAACTGCCGCCGCGCACTCTCTCCAGCCTGTCGAGCGCGCTTCAGAGTGGGCTGCTCAAGGGTCTCGACAGCGCCGGCATTCCCCACGGTCACGCACACGCCTTCGCGACTCCGCGGCGGCTGGCCGTGCGCATCGACGGCTGCGCGGAATTCGCGCCCGATCGCCGCGTGGAGCGCCGCGGACCGCCGGCGGCCAGTTCCTTCGACGCGCAGGGCGCAGCCACTCAAGCGGCCACCGCGTTTGCCAGGAGTTGTGGCGTGTCGGTTGCCGACCTCGAACGATTGACCACGGACAAGGGGACCTGGCTGGCGTTTCGCGGCACCGAACCGGGCGCCGCGACCGCCACCCTGCTGAGTGGGATCGTGGGCCAGGCCATCGCCGCCTTGCCCGTCGCGAAGCGCATGCGATGGGGCGCGCACGCCGCCGAATTCGTGCGACCCGTGCGGTCCGTGGTGCTGCTATTCGGTGCCGAGGCCGTGCCCATCGAGGTGCTGGGGCTCACGTCCGACCGGCTCACCGTGGGCCATCGGTTCCACGCCCCCCGACCCATCGCCATCACAGCGCCCGCAACCTATGAGCGCCAGTTGCGCCGCGCCAAGGTGGTCGCCGACTTCGCCAAGCGGCGCGCCATGATCCGCGCCGGCGTCACGGCGGCGGCCGCGGAAACCGGCGGCATCGCCCTGATCGAGGAGGAACTGCTCGACGAGGTGACCGCGTTGGTGGAGTGGCCGGTGCCCATCGCGGGCCGCTTCGAGCAGCGCTTTTTGGCATTGCCGCGAGAGGTGGTGATCGCGACGGTGCAGGATCACCAACGGTATTTTCCGGTGGAGGGTTCCGATGGCCGACTGACCGGCGCCTTCGTGACGGTGAGCAACATACAGAGCCGCGACCCGTCCAAGGTGCGCGAGGGCAACGAGCGGGTCGTGCGGCCGCGGTTGAGCGACGCGGCGTTCTTCTGGCAGCAAGATCGCAACGAGACTCTCGACGCGCTCGCGGCGCGCCTGGGCGGCGTGACATTTCAGGCCCGGTTGGGAAGCTACGCCGACAAAACCGCCCGGGTCGCGGAACTGGCCGTGTTGATTGGTCAACGTATAAGTGCTGGACCCTATGTACGGCGGGCAGCAGAACTGGCCAAAGCGGATCTCATGAGCGCCATGGTGGGCGAGTTTCCAGAGTTGCAGGGCACCATGGGTCGGTACTATGCCGAAGCGCAGGGCGAGCCCGCCGAGCTTGCCGGTGCACTCGAGGAGCACTACAAGCCGCGGTATGCGGGCGACACCTTGCCTGCGACCAGGATCGGGCAAACCCTCGCTCTTGCCGACAAGATCGACACGCTGGTGGGAATCTTCGCCATCGACCAGCGGCCCACCGGCACCAAGGATCCGTTTGGCCTGCGCCGCGCTGCGCTCGGCGTGTTGCGCATCCTCCTGGAGTGCCGGCTGGACCTGGATTTGCTCGGCCTGCTGCGCGCAGCGGCGGCGCATCAACCCGTGCAGCGGGCGGGGGTCGCCGAGGAAGCCTATGATTTCATTGCCGACCGGCTCCGCGGCCTCTGGCTGGAGCGCGCCGACGGCACCTCCGCGGAAATGATCGACGCGGTGCTGGCCGGGCGTCCCACATCGCCTTTGGATGCGGAAACTCGGCTGCTGGCGCTCAAGCTGTTTCTGTTGCTCCCGGATGCAGGGGTGTTGACCGCCCTCAACAAGCGCATCGTCAACATTCTGCGCAAGGCGCCGCCGGGCGCGATCCAGCCGGTGCAGGCGGCCGCCCTCCGGGAGGAGGCCGAACTCGCATTGCACCGGGTTCTCGAGGATCTGAGCGGTCCGGTGAATCTCGCCATCAGCGAACGGCGCTATGGAGATGCGTTGACCGCTCTGACCGGTCTGCGGGCGGCCGTCGACGCGTTTTTCGAGCGCATCCTGGTGATGGATGAGGATCCAGCGGTGCGCAACAACCGGCTCGCGTTGCTCTGCAACGTGCAAGCGCTGCTGGGTGGCGTCGCGGACTTGTCGCGCCTTCCCGGCTGACGATGCAGGCGCGTCCGGTCGGCCTATGTCACTGCGCCCGCATGCTCCGCAAGGTCGCGCCGAGTTTCATGGCGATCTCGGCGGATTTGATTCGACCGGAGATTGAGCCTTGCCGCTCTTGATCCTCGGCGCAATCGGCTTCCCCGCGGTCCCGGCCTCGGCGACGGGCGCCGGCGCCGCCTTCTGCGGCAATGAAATGACCTGGACCCACGCATCGGGGGAAGGGCTCCATGGAATCCGCAGCGGCGGCAACAGCCATATGGCCAGGAGCAACGCCGCATGCAACGCAACGGCCACGCCGAACCACGCGAACAGCCGCCGCCGGTCCCTTGGCTTGGGAGCGACGCGCGCAGCGGCGGTGATGATCGCGGGCGAGGATTGCCGGTACTGTGCCGGGGTCGGCAACTCGCTCACCGGTGCCCGGGATGCCGGCGGGCGCATATCCGGAAATTTGATCACTTGAGTCATGTTCCCGGCATTTTATGTGGCAACCCGCGCAAAGACCATGACACATTCATTGCGCGAACCGCGCAATCCCTTCATACCACGACCGCCACGACCACGACCGGCACGCGGGTGAACCCATGAGCGGCGCGGACACGCGCGGTGATATCGCGGCGCGGCTCGACCGCCTGCCGGCAGCGCGCGCGGTATGGACGATCGTGCTGCTCATCTCGCTGGGCAGCGTATTTGAATTCTACGATCTGTTTTTCACCGCTTATGTCGCACCGGGCATGGTCGAATCGGCGCTGTTCACGCCGGACTCGCTGGGAGTTTTCGGCGCACTGAAGGGGATTCGCGTGGCGGGCGCCGGCACCTTCGTATTTTCGACCTTTGCCGGCTTGTGGGTGGGCGTCGTGCTCTTGGGCCACGTGTCGGACCGTTGCGGCCGCAAGTCCGTCTTCACCTGGTCGCTGATGTGGTACGCGACCTGCACCGCCATCATGGCGTTTCAGCGAACCGGGCAATCGCTCAACATCTGGCGGTTCGTGGCCGGAATCGGCTTCGGCGTGCAACTGGTCACGGTCGACACGTATCTGGTCGAGCTCGTGCCCAGGGCACTGCGCGGCCGTGCCTTCGCCATCAATCAATTCATCTCCTTTTCCGTGGTGCCGGTGGTGGCGCTGCTCGCATGGCTGTTGGTCCCTTTGCGGCCGCTGGGTTTCGACGGCTGGCGGTGGGTGGTGCTGCTCGGCTCCATCGGTGCGGCGGCCGTCTGGGCCCTGCGGGCAGGCATTCCGGAGAGCCCGCGCTGGTTGGCCGCGCAGGGCCGAGCGGATGAGGCGGACCGCATCGTCGGCGAACTCGAGCGCAAGGTTGCCGGCGAACGCGGCGCGTTGCCGGCGCCGGAGCCCACCGCGGGCGAGGAACGCGGGCAGGCGACGCTGCGCGATATTTTCGCCGCGAAGTACCGCGGCCGCACCATCATGCTGTCCATTTTCAACGCCGCGCAGGTGATCGGCTTCTACGGCTTCAACTCCTGGGTTCCGACGCTGCTCATGGCGCGCGGCATCGGCATCACGCATGGACTCGAATATGCCTTCATCATCGCACTCGCACAGCCGGTGGGTCCGCTGATCGGGTATTCGTTCGCCGATACGATCGAGCGCAAAACGCAGATCATGGGCGGTCTCGCCTGCATGGCCGTGTCCATGGGACTGTTCGCGATCGCGACGTCTCCCGTCACGCTGATCGCCTTGGGAATCGCGTTCACCCTGGCCGCCAACGTCATGTCGTACGCCTACCACGGGTACCAGGCGGAACTCTACCCAACGCGCATCAGGTCCCGCGCGATCGGCTTCGTGTACTCGTGGAGCCGGCTCGCCGCCGCCTTTGCCGGGCTCATCGTGGGACTGCTGCTCGGCAGCGGTGGTGTGGCGGCCGTGGCGCTGTTCATCGGCGGCGCGATGATCGTGGGTATTGCGCTGATCGGATGGCTCGGTCCGGCGACGAAGGGCCTCGCGCTCGAAGCGCTGAGTGACTAGCCGCCGGGGTAATATCTTATGACCATCGAGTCCTTGCGGGTCCCATGAGAAGCACGATCGCACTATTTTCCAGCGCGCGCCGGCACGGCAACACCGGACAGCTGATGGACCGCATCGCCGGTGAGTTGACCATCGAGCTGATCGATCTCGGGGCGAAGCGCGTGGCTGCGTATACCTACGAGCACGGCAATCGGCACGATGATTTCGAGCCGTTGATGCAGCACGTGCTGCAATTCGACCGAATCATTTTTGCGAGCCCCATTTATTGGTACGCCGTCAGTACGCCGATGAAGAATTTTCTGGATCGCATATCCGACTACCTCGATCTGCCCGAGCTATTGAACGAGGGCCGACGGCTTCGAGGGAAAATTGCCTATGTGGTGTGCACGTCCGTTCTCGACGTGCCGGCGCCCGAGTTCATCGGTGCGTTTCGTCAAACCTTCGAGTATCTGGGCATGCAGTTTGGCGGATATCTGCACGTCAATTGCGAGAGCGGTCCCTCCCCCGCGAGCTCCGAAAGCGACCTCGCCGCGTTTCTCGATCTTCTGCGGCGCTGAGCACCGCGCCGCGCGCAGGCACGGCCAAGCCGGCGGTCACGGTCACTCCTCTTCCACCAGGGCCCGGAGGCGTTCGAGCGCCTCGTCCCATTGGCTCGAGATCTGATCCAGGTAGCCGCGAACTTCGGTCAAGCGCCGGGTCTGAAGTTCCCAAATGCGCTCGCGGCCGGAGCGGCCGCTGCGGACCAATCCGGCCTGCTCGAGGGCGCGCAGATGTTTCGTGACGGCCTGGCGCGAGACGGCGGCGCCCTGCGTCAGGCGAGCGATCGACAGCGGACCGCCCCCACACAGCCGCGCAACGAGACCGAGGCGCGTGTCGTCGCCGAGAGCGGCGAACAGCGCTGCGGCGCCGGCCAGCTTACCGGCCAGCGCACGATTCGGCATCTTTGAACTGGACATGGTCATCGTCCGGCTGCGCATGGCCGCCCCAGGAACCCTGGGAGGCTAGTCCCGCGCGTGCATCTCCAGGTACTTCTTGATGAGGGTCATCTGGTGAGCCCATCCCCCGTCGTTCGCGGTAAAGGCCTTGGCGCGCCGCGCCAGCGGAATTTGATCGAAGCCGGATTCGGTGATGCGCAGTTGGGTCGCGTCGGCGAGCGGCTGCAACTCGAACACGATGAGCGTGGTCGGCTCCTGCGCGTAGTCGACGCCCGGTTCGACCGCGCCGGGATGCCAGCGGAACGAGATATGCCGCGGGGGGTCGATGCGCTCGACCCAGAAGTCGAAGGTCTTGCCGGCGTGCGGCTTCTGTAGCTTGGCCACTTCCGGATCCACGGTGGTGGGCGCGATCTTCGCGGTCAAGCGCGCACCGGCGACGAACGGGCCGTCAAATGCAACGCCGAACCACGTGCCGAATTGCGCGGAGTCGCTGATCGCGGACCACACGCGCTCGAGCGGAGCGTGCAACAGGATTTGCTTCTCGATGCGATCGGTCATGGGCAACCTCCAGGTTGCGCATTTATACTACTGGGACGCAAGAAAAGCAACCGTAGGGTTGCATGATATCCGGGCTGTCCCTGGACTCGCCCGCGGATCGGCGCGGCGAGCCTGCGGGGCGTGCTATGGTTCGCGGCGGTTCAGATTCGAAAACGCGGGCCGATAAATGCCTGCAAGAGCGGAGCTCCCGCATGGCCGGGCGTCCGTAGCATAGGGAGACGCCGATGTCCGGGGGAAAACCCAGGCAACCTACCGACCCGTTGTACCTGCTCATCCGCGAGGGTCGCTTCGAGGAGTTCAATCGACAGCGCAAGGCGGGCGATAAATGCGACCTGCATGGTTGCAACTTCCGAGGGCTGGACCTGCGCGAGTTCGACCTCGCCGATGTCGATTTTACCGACAGTTACTTCCGGCAGGCGGATTTGCGCGGACAGGATTTGCGCCGCTGCCAGCTGCAGGGGGCAAGCCTGCACGCGGCCCACATCTCCGGCGTCTATTTTCCGATCGAACTTGCGCCCGCGGAAATCGAGATGTCCGTGCGGCTCGGCACCCGTCTGCGCTATCGCTGAGCCCCGCTACGGCCTGACTACAACGGCGTTCGCCGCCGCCTCCGGCGCATGGCGAATCGCCGGCGCTGGCGCTCGATGAGGCGACGGGGCGACGGGGCGACGGGGGGGCGACGGGGTACGTCCCCCGCCGCCGCGAGGCGGCCCACTGCCGCGGCCTTTCAGGCCTTACACGTCCAGGTTCGATACCTGCAGCGCATTCTTCTCGATGAATTCGCGCCGCGGTTCCACGGCATCGCCCATCAGCGTGGTAAAGATATCGTCGGCCGCGACGGCGTCCTCGATGCGCACCTGCATCAAGCGTCGGGTTTCCGGATTGATCGTGGTGTCCCACAGCTGGTCCGCATTCATTTCGCCCAAGCCCTTGTAGCGCTGAATGCTCTGACCCTTCTTGGCGTGATCGAACAGCCAGGTCATCGCGATCTTGAAGCTGGCCACGTCTTGGCGGTCGTCGCCGCGCGCTACGTAGGCACCGGGGCCCATCAAGTCGTTCAGTGTCTGGGCGAGCTCGGCAATCCGCAAATACTCCGCCGAGTCGAAGAACTCCCGTGGTATGTGCTTCCCCGAACTCAAGCCGTGTTCGAAGCGCTGCAGGTCGATGCGATGGCCGCCGGAGGCCAGGGTTTCGACGGACACGCTGTAGCGTCGCGACACGTCGTCGAGACCGTTCAGGCGCTGCTCGAGATTGCGGCACCAATCGCGCAGTGCATCGATGCGATCGAACGCTTCGGGGGTGAGCATCGGCACGTAGATCAATTGCTCCAGGAAACGCTCGTCGTAACGGCGTGCCCAGCGATGCACGATGGCCTGGACTTCCACGTACTTGCGGGCGAGGGACTCGAGTCCGAGACCCGCCAGGGGTGGTGCGTCGGCGTTGACGTGTAGAGCGGCGCCTTCGATCGCCGTGTTGAGCAGCAGGGCGTTCAACTCCAAATCATCCTTGACGTAGGTTTCCTGCTTGCCCTTCTTCACCTTGTACAACGGAGGTTGCGCGATGTAGATGTGGCCACGCTCGATCAATATGGGCATCTGCCGATAGAAGAACGTGAGCAGCAAGGTGCGTATGTGCGAACCGTCGACGTCCGCATCGGTGTTGTGGCAGCACAAACCGCCCATGCCAGCGATGAAGTTTTCGTCGCCTTCCACGGAGAAATCGTAGACGTTCCCGTTGCTCGCCGGCACCTCTTCTATGCCCAGGATCGGCAGCGCCATCAGATCGCCGTCGATCATTTCAAAATCGCGCTTGCCTCCCGATCGGTGCGACAACAAGAATTCCACCAGCTCGGCCGCACCTGCATGGTCCTGCCACACGCCACGGAGAACGCCCAAGTCTTCCTTGGCGGTAACGCTGATGGACCAATGCCGATGCTTGGTCTGACAGGGCCGGCCGTTCACCTGACGAATTGTCCCGTCAGGCTCGCGCACCGACATGGACGGAACCACTCCTAATGAACTCAAGCAGTAGACGATGCCGCTCGCGATGTCGTACGAGGAGGTACCGAACGCAATTCGATTCTTGCACACGGTACCGTCACCGAGCAGATAACCGCGCAGGAACGCAACGCGCAATTCCTCCGATACATTGAATACCAGGTCCGGAATCTGCTTCGTCGTTGAGTCCGCACCCGCGAAACCAAACACGTGCTGCCAAGCGAGGGCGGCGACCCGATTCACGAGCTTGAGTTCCGTGCATCGGTCGGGCGATGAGTAGGCCATCGCCGGCAACCCGAACACTTTCGCAAACTTCTTGGTCATCTCATCGGCAAAGTGTTGATTGTCCTTCCCGATCGAGAGGCGAATTCCGTTCCGATCCGAGCAGGAACCCTCGGCCAGGTAGAAACCGAGCAGCCCCAGGAGATCCTCGTCGACTGCGACGAAGCGCCGAATTCCGTTCCGCCCATAATGCTCGGGAGTCAGCAGGACATCCTCTCGGGGGCCAAACCAATCGAGATCTTCGGCATCGAGGTCGGACAGCTTCACGTAATCTCGAACGACATTCCGGCCGGAACCGGTGTACTGGCCCTGCCAGATTCGCTCCAGCCGGCTAGGTCCGACCGTCGTCCTGTTCAACACGTCCGACGGATTCGCGCCTATGGCGTTCAAATACGCCTCAAAATGCGACAGCGTCGGCCGGGAAACCCCCTTCTCCCAGGCATGGAACGTCACCGGCTGCCGAATACCCACGGAGGCGCAAAGAGCCTGGTTGGACACGCCACTGTCCCGGCGAATCCCCGCGATTTCCGCACGTACTGCCTGCGGAATCTCGACACGAGGATCGGTCAGCGCGGGTTGCGTGGCATGCTTGCCCAGGACTCGGGCCTTGAACCAGTCTTCCACGGCCGGTCCACGAACCCAGATCTGTCGGGCAGCGCGCGGTACTGCATGCAATACGCGCATCAAATCAAGGCACCCCGGGGCGGTAGCAGGGAAGCGCGTGCGAAATGGCGCCACGACGCGATCGTTCAGGCGCAGCTCATCACCGCGCTTGAGCTTCACCGTTCCGTTGTCGTACACAAAAACGCTGTGGCTGGACGTGACCCGCACGCTCCGACCACAGGAGGTACGCACCCGGAATAGTTTCTCTTCCAAGGGATGGCGAATGACGCTCTTGATCCGCCGAAAGCGGACCGCGTGGTCCTCCAATCCGAAACAGAGGACATCTCCAAGTGGTTCGCCGGTCAATTTGTCCACGCCACCGCTCGGCGCGTGCGAAGCAAGAGCAGCATCGATGAAACTGCCAATGCGAACCATACGCACGCCGCGCTGGTCGTCCCGGACGAAGACGTGTTCGTCACCGTCCACGCTCATGATGATGATGCGGTGATAGCGCAGCTTGTCGACGTTGAAGTCGTCGCGTCCGATGCCGCAACCCAAGGCGGTGATGAGCGTGCCCACTTCCGCAGACGCCAACATCTTGTCGAAGCGCGCCTTCTCCACGTTGAGTATCTTGCCCTTGAGCGGCAGGATGGCCTGCGTACGCCGGTCGCGGCCCTGCTTCGCGGAGCCGCCTGCGGAGTCGCCCTCGACCAGGAACATTTCCGACAGAGCGGGATCTTTTTCCTGGCAGTCGGCCAGCTTGCCCGGCAAGCCGGCGATATCGAGCGCTCCCTTGCGGCGAGTCATTTCCCGGGCTTTGCGCGCGGCCTCGCGCGCGTATGCGGCTTCGAGGATCTTGTTGACGATGGCGCGCGCCTCCTGCGGGTGCTCCATCAGGAACTCTTCGAGCCGCGCAGCCACGGCCGATTCGACCACGCCCTTCACTTCCGAGGAGACGAGTTTATCTTTGGTTTGCGAGGAGAACTTCGGATCCGGCAACTTCACCGACAATATCGCCGTGAGCCCTTCGCGTGAGTCATCGCCGGTGGTGGCGATCTTCTCCTTCTTCGCGGCGAGTTCCTTCTCGATGTAGTTGTTGAGCGTGCGCGTGAGCGCGGCGCGATAGCCCGCGAGGTGCGTGCCGCCGTCCTTTTGCGGGATGTTGTTCGTATAGCAATACATGCTTTCCTGGTACGAATCGTTCCACTGCATCGCCACTTCGACCTGGGTATTGCCGTCGCGCGTCTGGAACCACAACACGGTGGGGTGGATCGGAGTCTTGCTCCGATTCAGATGAGTGACGAACGCTTTCAAGCCACCCTCGTGCTGAAAGGTTTCGGACTTCTCGTCGCGTTCATCCACCAACTCGATCCGCACGCCGGAATTCAGGAACGATAATTCGCGCAGCCGCTTCGCCAAGGTGTCGTAGTTGAAGGAAATGTTCGTGAAAATCTGCGAACTCGGCTTGAAGCGCAGCGTGGTGCCGCGCTCGCTGGTCTCGCTGACGGCTACCAAGGGCGCCTGCGGCTCTCCCAATCGGTATTCCTGGCGATGCAGCTTGCCGTCACGGCGTATGTTCAACTCGAGGAAATCCGACAGTGCATTCACCACCGATACGCCGACACCGTGCAGACCGCCGGAGACCTTGTAGGATGTGTCGTCGAACTTACCGCCCGAGTGCAGCACGGTCATGATGACTTCCGCCGCGGAGACGCCCTCTTCGCTGTGGATGTCGACCGGAATGCCGCGCCCATTGTCCGAGACCGTCACGGATTCATCCGCGTGAATGGTTACGACGACGCGGTCGCAGTAGCCCGCGAGCGCTTCGTCGATGGCGTTATCCACCACTTCGAAAACCATGTGGTGCAGACCGCTGCCGTCGTCGGTATCGCCTATGTACATTCCCGGCCGCTTACGAACGGCGTCGAGACCTCTTAAGACTTTGATCTTGCTGGAATCGTAGATATCGTTCTGAGCCATAGCGGATCCAAAGTTTGCGACCCGCCATTCTAGCATTTTTTGCTCCCGGAAACCGATTTACCTACTTGCGAAAAAACCAGTTAAATCATCTTGTTAGCTGTGTTCCTGAGGTCAGTCCGGAGTCGCTCCGGAGGTCGGCGGAGCGGCCTCGCAAGGGGCGCCGACTTGCGCCGCTGAAGGAAACTCCGGCGCGCGTGAACAGAGCAGGTCGACTCGTCGCCAATCGCCCGCCACGGGCCGTCCGCGGGCGGCAGCGCCCGGCTGCCGATTTCATGCAACCATTTGATTTTTCAGTGTTATTTTGAAACACGGCGACGGCTCCAGGTCCGGCGCGAGTCGATGGAGATGAACGTTCCACGTGGAACACGATCAGGCGCCTCGATATCGGCACGAGGCGTCCGGCGCAGCGGCCGGAATAACCCGCGAATATTCCGGGAATCTGCGGTCAATGATCGATGTAATCGAACATCTCTGATCTACGCACCAACAGGATTGGTGCTAGCTGAAGTTCGCGGATTCGACCCTGAATTGAGATGGCGCCGAGGGCGCGGCCGTCTCCCAAGTATCGTCCCAGGCACGAACCCGCGAAGTTCGCCTGGATTGGCTAGAGCTCAACGATCCCTCCGCCGTGAATGGCGTAGCGCCGGCCTGGCGATCCGAATGCCTCGAAGTCCGCGTTGAGGGCGGTGACGACTAATTGCACGGATTGGCGACTGACTTCCCGAATGAGTTCGGACAGGCGGTCGCTGTCCAATTCAGCCGCCGGATCGTCCAACAGCAGCGTCGGCCGGGCCAATGCATCCACCGGGAAGAGCCTCAGTTGGGCCACGAGCAGCGTGGCGGCGAGAAGCTTCTGCTGGCCGCGGGAGATTCGGTCCTTCACATGCGTGCCATTCAGACGAATATTCATCTCGGCACGCTGCGGACCCACTTGCGTCGTCCCTGCCTCCTGATCCTGGGCCCAGCTGGCGCGTAGAGCCTCATCCAGGCTGCAATCGCGGCCCCACCCGGAGCGGTAGCTCAAGCTGAGTTCCATGCCCAACAATCGAGCGGCAATCTCACGCGCGCCCTCCGCCAAGTCGGCGACATATCGGGCGCGCGCATCATGAATGTACTCGCCCAATCGAACGAACTCCGCATCCCACGCAGAAACCGCCGCGCGCGACTGTCGCGCCTTGAGGGCCGCATTGCGCTGCTTCAGTACCTGTTGATAACGCTGCCATTGCTCGATGAATCGATGTTCCACGTGGAACACCCCCCAATCCAGGAACCGGCGCCGCCGGCTTGGGCCCTCTTCAATCAGGCGGTGCACCTCCGGGTCAATGATCTGCACCGGAAGCACCGCCGCCAATTCGGCCAGCGAGGACACGCGCTCGCCACCCAGTTTCGCGCGGACTCCCTGCGCCGACCCCTCCACGCCGAGCCCCGTGCGCCGGTCGGGCAAATCCACCTGTCCGTAGATAATGAAACGCTCGCTTCCGCTCCGAATGAGGTTATCGAGCCGGCGCGTGCGAAATGAGCGGCCACGTCCCAACACGTAGATGGCTTCCAGAAGGCTGGTTTTACCCGAAGCGTTAGGGCCGCTCACCAGCGTCAATCGAGTATCGAACGCCAGCTCGGCAGACTGCAGGCACCGGAAATCCGATACCTGGATCCGCCGAAGAGCCATGGCCTTACAACCTCATGGGCATGACCACATAGCGTGCCGTGGCATTACCCGGGGAACGAATCAGGCAACTACTGTTACTGTCGGTAAGTCCCAGCTCGACCTCTTGACCGTCGATTGCGGCGAGCGCGTCGAGCAGATAATTCACATTGAAACCGACCTCGAGATCGCTGCCTTCGTATCCCACCTCGATCTCTTCCTCGGCTTCTTCCTGCTCCGGATTGTGCGCTTGCACGGTCAGCGTGTTTCTTTTGACGGTGATGCGAATTCCGCGATATTTCTCGTTCGACAGGATGGCCGTGCGCTGCAGCGCCTGACGCAACACATCGCGATCGGCACGAATGGCATTCGGCGCGGCGGCCGGAATAACCCGCGAATATTCCGGGAATCTGCCGTCAATGAGCTTCGATGTAAATCGAACATCTCCGATCTGCGCACGAACATGATTGGTCCCTATCGCCAGCTCCGCGGACCCTTCCGCGGTGAGCACTCGCTGCAGTTCCAGGACGCCTTTGCGCGGGACGATCACTTGTTGGGCGGTCTTCGCCCGTACGCCGAGCGCCGTTTCGCACAGCGCCAGCCGATGACCGTCCGTTGCCACGGCCCGCAATGACAGCGCATCGATCTCGAGCAGCATGCCGTTCAGGTAGTACCTGACATCCTGCTGCGCCATCGAGAAATGCGTCTTCTCGAGTAGCCGCAGCAATTCCTTGCGCGGGATCTGCACCGTCTGTTGGGCGTTGATGTCGTCGATCACCGGAAATTCCGCCGCCGGCAGCGTCGCCAGGCTGAATCGGCTACGGCCTGCCTTGATGACGACCTTCTCGCCTTCCAACCCCAGCGCCACCGACACCTTCTCGGGCAGGGCGCGCAAAATATCGAGTAATTTGCGGCCCGGCACCGTGATGTCGCCGGCCTGCTGCGCCACGACTTCCGTCGCGGCTACCAGTTCTACCTCGAGGTCGGTGGCCGTAATCGACAGCTGCCCCTGACGTACGCCGAGCAGCACATTGGCCAACACCGGCATGGTCTGGCGGCGCTCCACGACCCCGATCACCGCCTGCAAAGGCGCCAATAATTTTTCTCGCTCAGCCGTCAATTTCATGAACTTACCCGTCCGCCATTCTTAAATCTGAATTCTTGATAAGAGATTATTACTATGATTATGAGGCTGCCCACATTGCTGTATAACACCGAAATATCCTTAATAATCAATCTTGTAGAAGCGTCGAAACCCTGCCCGCCGCCTGTCGGCGCGGGGTTCGCAACCTGTCCCGGACCTGTGGATATCCTTATCCACAGCATCACCCACAGGTTCTACCCCCCTATCCAGCCAGAGTTCTCAACAGGTTCATGTAATCCTCGCCAATTCGGCGCTCCGACTCGCGTAACTCCTTGACGCGCTTGCACGCATGCAGCACGGTGGTGTGATCTCGACCGCCAAACGCATCCCCGATCTCCGGCAGGCTATGGTTGGTCAATTCCTTGGCCAGCGCCATCGCCACTTGGCGCGGCCGGGCAATGGAGCGGCTGCGCCGCTTCGACAGCAAATCCGCGATGCGGATTTTGTAATACTCGGCGACGGTTTTTTGAATATTCTCCACCGTCACCAACTTTTCTTGAAGCGCCAATAAGTCGCGCAACGCCTCCTTGGCAAACTCCAGCGTGATCGGGCGGCCCGTGAAATGCGACGTGGCCACGACGCGCCGCAACGCGCCTTCCAGTTCCCGTACGTTCGAGCGGATGCGCTTGGCAATGAAGAATGCCACCTCTTCGGGCAAATCCACATTGCCCATCGCCGCCTTGCTCATCAGGATCGCCACGCAGGTCTCGAGCTCCGGCGGTTCGATGGCCACCGTCAGACCCCAGCCGAAGCGCGATTTCAAGCGTTCCTCGAGCCCGTCGACTTCCTTCGGGTACCGGTCGCAGGTGAGGATTACCTGCTGCTGACTTTCCAGCAGGGCGTTGAAAGTATGGAAAAACTCCTCCTGGGATCGCTCTTTGCCGGCAAAGAACTGGATATCGTCGATCAACAGCGCGTCCAGCGAACGGTAGGCGGTTTTGAAGTCGTTGATGGTGTTGTGCTGCAGAGCCTTCACCATGTCGCCGACGAACCGCTCGCTGTGCACGTACGCCAAACGGGCCTCGGAATTGCGCTCCTTGAGCTTGTTTGCGACGGCGTGCATGAGGTGCGTCTTGCCCAAGCCGACACCCCCATAGATGAACAGCGGGTTATAGGCTTTGCCGGGATTTCCGGCGACCTGGATGGCCGCTGCCTTGGCCAGCTGATTGCTCTTTCCCTCAACGAAACTCGCAAAGGTAAAATCCGGGTTGATCCTCCCGCCCAGCACGGCGGGCGCCAGCCGTCGCGCCCGGGCGGCCGCCTGGATGGCCGCGTTTGCCGAACCGTTGGCGGCCGGAGCGCTCGCTACGGCGCCCGCGCGGGTTCCGACGTCGAGCACCAGATCCGGCGCGGTGCCCTCGGCAAACGCCTGGACCAGCTCACGGATCCGCGCCAGCGAGTTCTCTCCCAGCCACTCGATCACGTACCGGTTCGGCGCCAACAACCGCAATTGGCCGTCCTGCTCGATCGCCTGGAGAGGCCGCACCCACGTATTGAACTGCTGCATCGGGAGTTCGCTCTCGAGCACACGCAGACAGCGGTTCCATAGCGACTCCGGCAAGAGCGCTCTCCTGTGATTGGCGGCAACGGGGCAGAATAAACGAAAGGGCAGGGAGTCTAGCTCCAAGTTCGTGGTGCGTCTATTGACACATCCGCGCACGCTCAGTACCCTTGCCGCCTTTCGCAAATCTTGCGGTTCGTTGATTTGCACCTTAAGTTTCTTGAAGCGCTATGAAACGTACTTTTAACCCCAGTAATTTGCATCGTGCCCGAACGCATGGGTTCCGCGCGCGCATGGCCACCAAAAGCGGCCGCCGATTGCTGGCTCGCCGCCGCGCGAAGGGCCGCAAGCGCCTTTGCCCCTGACGCATCGCGCAGGACTTTCTAACGACACCTAAGTTGATCAAGAGGCTGACGTTCGAGCCGCGCAAGCGACTGCACCAGCCTGCCGAATTTCGTGCTGTACGCCAGCGCGGTAGAAAGTTGAGCGATGCTTATTTCAGTTTGTCGGTCCTGGCCAATCATGAAAGCAGCGCGCGTTTAGGCCTGGCGATCGCGACGCGCACCTTCGGCACCGCCGTGGCCCGCAATCGCATCAAACGCCTCGCGCGCGAGTCATTTCGCTTGAACCAACACCTGCTGCCGCCGGTCGACGTGACGGTGTCGGCGCGCGACGCCGCGCGGCTTGCGCGGCCGAAAGAGCTTCGAGCCAGTCTCGAGAAACATTGGAAGAGCATCACGCAGCGATGGTAGAGCTATGCGCCGACTCATGATGTGGACCATTCGCGGCTACCAGCTGGTGTTGAGCCCGATGCTGGGCCCTCGCTGCCGGTTCTATCCGAGTTGCTCCTGCTACGCCCACACGGCGATCGAGCGCCACGGGGCCGTCGTCGGAACCTGGCTCGGGCTGCGCCGCCTGCTGCGCTGTCATCCTTTTGCAGAGGGTGGCTATGACCCTGTGCCGGACGAGAGAAGAATCAATGCCTAATACCCGCGTCATGCTTTGGGCCGCGCTTGCCGCCATCCTGTTCCTCAATTACGAAGCGTGGGTGAAGGACTATCCCGCATCGACGCCGGGATCGGCGTCGGCGCCGGCGCCCTTCGGCGCCGCCCCGAGCTCCTTGGGCGACTCCGTGCCGCTGGCCAATGCGCCGCCGCAGAACCCTGGCGCGGCGGCCGCCAACGCGCCGGCCTCGCCGACACCGGCCGCCACGGCCGTTGTGCCTGCGGCGCCCCTGGGCGCCGCCGCCCCCGCCCCCGCGGATGCCGCTGCCGCGGCGGACATCGGCACGGCTGCAACGGCGGAGTCGGTGCACGTGATCACCGACGTTCTCGATCTTGTCATCAGCACGAAAGGCGGCGAGCTCGACCGCGCCGATCTCCTGCAGTACCCATTGCACAAGGACACCCCCAATATTCCCGTGCGTCTATTCGACGATACGCCCGGGGACTCGCTTTACGTGCTGCAGAGCGGCCTCGCGGGCGCCGCCGGCGAAGCAGCTCCGACGCATCTCGCGCTCTGGACAGCGGCGGAGAAATCCTATGCACTCGGCGACAGCGCCCAAGAGCTCCACGTTCCCCTGAGCTGGTCGGACGGCCACGGCCTCAAGGTCACCAAGACCTTCGCGTTCAAGCGCGGCTCGTATGCCATCGGCCTCAACTATCTCGTGCAAAACGACAGCGAGTCCGCCCGGAGCCTTGCCGCATACACACAGATCCTGCGTCACTGGGTAAAGCCCTCGCGGTCCTACTTCGACGTCGAAACCTATTCCTTCAAGGGTCCTTCGATTTATGACGGCACGAAAACAGAGGATCTCAAGGTAGACAGCGACACCGATTCCAAATTTTCGCAGTCCATCACGAACGGATGGATCGCATCACTACAGCATCACTTCGTCTCGGCCGTGGTTCCTCAGGCCGGCAAAACGCAGACGGTTCAATTGAAGGTCCAGGATTCGCAATACCTGTTGAGCGCGACCGGACCGATGGTCGCAATCGCACCCGGCGCGTCGACGGAATTCCATGAGAAGTTATTCGTCGGACCGAAGTTGCAGACGCAACTCGAAGCGACAGGCCCTGAGTTGGCACGGACGGTGGATTACGGCAGGCTGTACATTCTTGCGCACCCGCTTTTCGCGGTTCTGACCTGGGTCCACGGTGTCGTCGCGAACTGGGGCTGGTCCATCATCATCGTCACCGCCCTCATCAAGTTGCTGTTCTACCCCTTGAGCCAGGCGAGCGGCCGCTCCATGGCGAAGATGCGCGCGATCTCGCCGCGCATGAAACAGATTCAGGAATCCTACAAGGATGACCGCGAGAAGCTCGGCCGCGCGATGATGGAATTGTACAAGCGCGAGAAAATCAACCCGTTGGCGGGTTGTTTGCCCATGGTGGTCCAGATCCCCTTCTTCATTTCATTTTATTGGGTGCTGCTTGAGAGCGTGGAGATGCGGCAGGCCCCATTCCTCCTGTGGATCAACGATTTGTCCTCACGCGATCCGTTCTTCGTGCTGCCGCTCCTGATGGGCGGCGCCATGTTCGCTCAATTCAAACTGAATCCGGCGCCGCCGGATCCCATGCAGGCCAAGATCATGCAGTTCATGCCGTTGGTCATGACGGGCATGATGGCCTGGTTTCCGTCCGGGTTGGTGCTGTATTGGTTGACCAACACCGTGCTGTCCATCGTGCAGCAGTGGCGTGTGAATCAAGTCGTCCAGTCCGAGGCCGGCAAGCAGCGGCCGTAACGGCGCCGGCCGGGAGCCTGTCTGAATTCGCGAACCGCGTTGGCTGGAAGAGGGGAGCGGATGGAAGGTGCGCGCCGCAGCGGGAGTTCAAGGTGACGCCGCCCCACGGGGTGCCCGATACCATCGTCGCTGTCGCCACCCCCCCGGGCCGCGGAGCGCTGGGCATCATCCGGCTGTCCGGCGCCGACACCCCGCGTATTGCCGCCGCCATGCTCGGCGCGGTTCCCGCGCCGCGTACCGCCTGCCTGAGACGCTTTCTGGACGCGGACGGCGCGGCCCTGGATGCGGGGTTGGCCCTGTATTTTCCGGCCCCGGCCTCGTTCACCGGCGAGCCGGTGCTGGAGCTGCAAGGTCACGGAGGAGTGGTGGTGCTGGACGCACTGCTACAACGCGCGCTGGCCCTCGGCGCCAGGATGGCCCGACCCGGCGAATTCATGGAGCGGGCGTTCCTGAACGGCAAAATGGATCTCACCCAGGCCGAGGCGGTCGCGGACCTGATCGATTCGGGCACGGCGGCGGCGGCGCGGGCGGCGGTGCGGTCGATGCAGGGCGAATTCTCGGTGCAAGTAGGGCGCCTGCAGGCAGAGCTCACCGAGTTACGCGCTTACGTCGAGGCGGCCATCGACTTCCCCGATGAGGACCTCGATTTTCTCTCCGGCGACGCATTGCGCAGGCGCTTGGCGCAAGTTTTCGCCGCCTTCGACTCGATCATGGCGGCCGCCCGCCAGGGCGCGCTGCTGCGCGAGGGAGTCAACGTGGTGATCGCCGGTAAACCCAACGCCGGGAAATCCAGCCTGCTCAACCGCTTGGTCGGCGCCGAGATTGCGATCGTCACGCCGCTGCCCGGCACCACCCGCGACGTGCTGCGGCAACAGGTGCATCTGGACGGTCTGCCGGTGAATTTCATCGACACGGCGGGATTGCGCAGGGCCGCCGACGTGGTGGAAGAAGAAGGCATTCGCCGCGCCAAGGCGGAAATGGCGGCCGCCGATCGAGTGCTCTACGTGCATGATGCGACGCGCGCCGACCAGGACTTGCCGGAGGCGCTCGCGGGCCTGCCATCGGCCGTACCGGTCACCTGGGTCAACAATAAAATCGATCTCCTCGGGCTCCCGCCGCGCGTGGAGTCGAGCGGGGGAGCGACCTGGCTCTACGTGAGCGCACACACCGGGGCGGGCCTCGATCTGCTGCGCAGCCACTTGAAGGCGAGCGCGGGATATATCCAAGGCGAGGCAGGCGTCTTCTCGGCCCGCCGGCGTCACCTCGATGCACTGAACCGTGCCAGGGACGGCGTACGCCACGCCGCGGAGACGCTGCACGCCACCCAGGCATTCGAGCTGTTTGCCGAGGATTTGCGGCTCGCTCAGCGCGATCTGAGCGAAATTACCGGGGACTTTACCAGCGAGGACTTGCTCGGCGAGATTTTTGGCAGCTTCTGCATCGGGAAATAGCCCGGATATCGGCGGATCGACGCCCCGGGACTCGCGAGCGCGGGGAAAGCTCGGGGCTCGGGGAAAGCTCGGGAAAGGCGCCCGCGCCTCGCGCTACGCGCCCTGCTTGCCGGAGTCCAGGTCCGGCAGGCTGTCGGTATCGACGGAGCCGGCCAGTCGAATCAAAACGGCGAAAGCCGCCAGCACGACCAACGTCCCGATACCGGTACCCAGCGGGTAATGCCAGAACAACCAGAGCATGGTGGCAGACGAGATCGCCACGATGGCCAATAGAGTCCAGAATTTGTTATGCGCGCGCGCCGATTTGGTCATCACAGCCCCCAGCTCCCCATGCGTACCGTCCCCTAGAAACTTTATACCCGTTTAATAAGGAAATCGCCATATGGCGAAACCGCATAATTCGCGCGGGAACGGCCGGGCACCCCGCGCTAGCCGAGCATGGTTTCCCGGCGCCAATGCACGGCGGTGAGCGCGATCAATACGAGCGCGACCAGCATCGATGATCCGGCGGAGACCGCGACGTCGAGTGCCGCAATGGGTTCATCCTTGAGTACGCTGGTCATTAATAAATGCTGGCTCAGCGAGGGAATAAACATCAATGATTTCGTGGACTTGAGCGAATAAATGCTGGCGAAAGCGATGGGCAACGTGGGCACCAGCAGGACCGCCGTCAGGTAGGTTTGCGCCTCCCGGTAGCTGCGCGTGAAGGAGGCAACGAAGGTCATCAAGGCAGCGCCCAGCGGAACAAACGGCAAGCATATGGCAAAAAAGGCCAATGCCGTATTCACCCCCAAGTTGGCACTCATGCCCAGCCGTTCGAGGGGCACGAAGCGGAACACGAAAACGAACGCCGTGAGGCTGATGGCGAGTGACAGGCACATGTACGCACAGGTCGCCAAGATCTTCCCGCCGACCAGGCTCCCGCGCGCCACCGGCAGACTGAGCAGCGCTTCGAGCGAGCCGCGCTCGCGTTCGCCCGCGGTCGAGTCGATGGCGAGATACAACCCGCCCATCAGCAACGCGAACAACACGAAATAGGTCATGAATCCCAACACCACCACGGCGCGTCCGGTGGGCGTGGCCACGTCGATTTCGTTCACCGCCACCGGCATCGCCGCCAGGGGACTCACGCCCCTCACCTGCAGGCGCAGCTGCGCGATGCCGCTGCCGTAACCTGACAGCAACAGCCGGGCGCGGTCCGCGCTTTTTCTGGCCTGGGAGTCGGCGCTGTCCGCCACGAGCAGCACGGGCGCCGGCAGCGCCGCCGCGAAGCGCGGTGCGTATTCCAACGGCAGAATCAGCACCACCTGCGCAGCGCCGCTGCGCACCGCGGTGCGCGCCGCGCTCTCCGACAGCGTGGCGAACGCGAGCTGCACGCCCTGCGATTCGAGGTAGCTCACCAATCCGGGCGCATGGTCACGGCCGGAAACGGTCAGATGCAGCGGCTCGTCCGATTCCACGACGCTCTGATTGAGCATCCTCGACACCATGGCTCCGAACAGCAGCGGTCCGAACAGAGGCCCGAACAGCAGCGCCGAGATCAGTGTGCGGCGATCGCGCAGGTTCTCGAGGAACTCCTTGACGAACACGGTGAACATCGCCCGCATCAGCCGATTCCCTCTGCGTTCCCGAGTACGTTCAGAAACGCCTCCTCCAGAGTCTCGGTGCCGCTGGCTTCGCGGATCGCCTGCGGCGAGCCGTCCGCGAGCACGCGCCCGGCGCCGATGATGACGATGCGGTCGCAGAGCGCCGCCACTTCCTGCATGACGTGCGAGGAAAATAGAATGCACCGGCCCTCGGCCTTCAAGGAGCGCAGCATTTCGCGCAAGCCACGGATCGCCATCACGTCGAGTCCGTTGGTGGGTTCGTCGAGGACGAGATTTCCGGGGTCATGCACCAGCGCGCGCGCGAGCGCCACCTTGATGCGCTGGCCCTGCGAGAATCCCTTGACGCGACGGTCGATGAAGTCGTCCATGCCGAGCGCGCGCGCGAGTAGAGCGGTGCGCCGCTGCAACTGTCCGCGCCCCATGCCGTGCAGCGCACCGAAGTAGCCGACGTTTTCGCGTGCGCTCAAGTTGTTGTACAGCCCGGCCGCATGCGGCAGGACGCCGAGCTCTGCGCGCGCGGCCGAGGTTTCGCCGCGTATGTCGATGCCGTCGATGCGGGCGCTGCCGCTGTCGGGCGTCAATACGCCGTACAGCATGCGCAGGCAAGTCGATTTCCCGGCACCGTTGGGTCCGAGTAGTCCCGTGATCTCGCCGTTGCGCGCGGTGAAGGACACATCGACGGCGGCACCCACGGCGCCGAATCGCTTGCAGAGCAAATCCGCTTCGATCACGGCGCGGGTCCGGTCATACCGATGAAGAACGGCGCGGGCCGATGGCGCGCGAGGCAGGCCGCATCGAGCGCCTGCGGGTCGGGATTGTCCAGGAATGCAGCGATGAGCGTCGGAATGCAGCCGGTTGCGATTTGCCCATGGCCCTCGCCCTCCAACACGAGATTCCGATGGTGCGTGAGCCGCTGGGCGGCGCGCACCGCGTCATCGGGGGGCGTCACCGGATCGGCCTCGCCGGACAACAGCAGCGTGGGAACGTCGCTGACGAGCGCGCTGTGCAGGTCCCGGTCGACGGGACCTCGCGGCCAGAGCTTGCAGATCTCCGCGAGTGCGTCCAACTGATCCCTGCCCTGGTAGGTTTGCGCGATGCGCTGGCGATCCAGGCCCGCAGCGGCGAACAACGGCTCATCTTCGCTGCACACGACGCTGTTCTGCATGCCGCTCGCGAGCTGACCGGCGATCTGACGGGACATCATGATGGTCTGGGAAGCGAGCGGCGCCAGATTTCCGACCGCTCCCTGGTGCAGGAGCGCCGGCAACAGCGCGGCCTCCGTGGCGTTATACGAGAGAAAGCGCAATGCGGCGTTCAGAATGCTTCGATTGAACTGAATCTGCAGCGGCACACCGCTGCTGGGATCGGGGAGTTCGAGGCTCTGCGTGTCCGGGCCGAATCGACGCCGCAATCCCTCAAGATCGCGCCGCAAATCGGGAAAAGCCGCCGCGCAGTCGCGCGCATGCTCGCAGCGCGCGAGGATGAGGTTCAGGGCGCGCTCCCCGTCGGAAGGCGTTTCGGGCCCGATGGCTTGTTCGGGATAGGTCACGCCGTCGAGTACCACCGCGTGCGTCGACTGCGGGTGGCGGCGCATGTACAGCTGCGCCACCCGGGTCCCGTATGACGAACCGTACAGATCGATGGTCGCGTATCCGAGCGCGGCGCGGACGGCCTCGAGATCGCCGACCGCGACGCTGCTGGTGTAGTAGCGCACCCGATCGCCGAGCCTGGCGAGGCACGCTTGGGTAGCCTCCCGCAGCTGTGGCAGGTCGCCGGCGACGCTGCGCCAATCGTCCGGATAATCGCAGGTGAGCGCTGCCGAGCGCCCGGTGCCGCGCTGATCCACCAGCACGATGGCGTGATTGCGATTGACCCGTGCGAACGCAGCGGCATAGCTCACGTAGAGGTCCGAGGCGGCTTGTCCCGGACCGCCGGCCAGAATGAACAGCGGTGCGGCGGTTGAGCGGCGGTTGAGCGCCGGAACGACGGCCACGCGGAGATCGATGGCGGCGCCCGCCGGGTTCGCCGGATCTTCCGCCACCTTAAGGGTGCCGCAGCGCGCGGCAACGGAGGCGATGCGCAGCGGATGCTCGAGGCGGCATTCGCGCAACAGCAAGCTGTCCGCGGCGGCCGACACGCGGCCGCTCAACCCCAGAGCGCCGCAGATTAGAGCCGTCCGCACAAACCGCATGCCTTTCTCCGATTCCTCGAAGGTAGTGTAACGATTCGCTACCCTGCGAAGCCCGCGACTTGATAGATTTGCGGCCCAGTTCGTCTCTAGCCCTCGGGGAACACCATGTCCGTGATCCGCGAAGATGATGTCATTGCGAGTGTTGCCGATGCCCTGCAATACATCTCCTACTACCACACGCCCGATTTCATTCAGGCCATGGGGCGTGCGTATGCAGTCGAGAAGAGCCCTGCGGCGCGCGATGCGATCGCGCAAATTCTCACCAACTCACGCCTGTGCGCCGAAGGCCACCGTCCCATCTGCCAGGACACGGGAATCGTGGTGGTATTCGTGAAGGTGGGCATGGGCGTGAGGTGGAATGCGCGGCGCGACCTCGAAGCCATGATCAACGAGGGCGTCCGGCGCGCCTACTTGAATCCCGACAACAAGCTGCGAGCGTCCATCGTTTCCGATCCGGCCTTCAAGCGCGGCAACACGCGGGACAACACGCCGGCGGTGATCCACACCGAATTCGCAGCCGGCGAGACGCTCGAGATCACGGTGGCGGCCAAGGGCGGGGGGTCCGAGAACAAATCCGTGTTCGCCATGTTGAACCCTTCGGACAGCGTGGCGGATTGGGTGTTGGAGGTGGTACCGGAGATGGGCGCCGGCTGGTGTCCGCCCGGCATGCTCGGGGTGGGCATCGGCGGCAGCGCCGAAAAGGCGATGCTGTTGGCCAAGAAATCCCTGATGGATCCCATCGACATCGCCGAGCTCATCGCGCGCGGGCCGAAATCGACGCTGGAGGAATTGCGCCTGGACATCTACCGGCGCGTGAATGCCCTGGGCATCGGCGCGCAGGGCCTCGGCGGTTTGACCACCGTCCTCGACGTCAAGGTGCAGGACTACCCGACGCATGCGGCGTCGTTGCCGGTGGCGGTGATCCCCAACTGCGCCGCAACGCGCCACATTCATTTCACCCTCGATGGGTCGGGACCGGCGCTGCTCGAGCCCCCCGACCTCAGCCTGTGGCCGAAGGTCACATGGGCGGCCGATGCGAGCGCACGACGGGTATCCCTCGATGGCTTGACCCGCATGGAAATCGAAAGCTGGAAACCGGGTGAACGGCTGCTTCTGTCCGGCAAATTGTTGACCGGGCGGGACGCTGCACATAAGCGCATCTGTGCGCTGCTCGATGCCGGCGAACCCTTGCCCGACGGGTTGGATTTCAGGGGGCGCGTGATTTACTACGTCGGGCCGGTGGATCCGGTCGGCGCGGAAGTCGTGGGTCCGGCTGGTCCCACCACGGCGAACCGCATGGACCGCTTCACGGACACCATGCTCGGAAAGTCGGGACTGCTTGCCATGGTGGGCAAAGCCGAGCGCGGCCCGCAGACCGTCGCGTCCATCGCCAAGCATCGCTCGGCGTATTTGATCGCGGTGGGAGGCGCCGCATTCTTGGTATCCAACGCCATTCGCGCGAGCCGGGTCGTTGCATTTCCCGAACTCGGGATGGAAGCCGTGTACGAATTCGAGGTACGCGACATGCCGGTGACGGTGGCGGTGAGCTCCGATGGGGAATCGGTGCACGAGACGGGGCCCAAGGCCTGGCGCAACCAGTTCGCCGGCATCCCCGTCGCCGTTGAATAGAACTGCTCTGACCTTAAAGGCCGGGGCCGCATCGGCCCCGTAAGTTCGGCGCGAAGCGCCTGGGAATACCCCGTAAGTTCGGCGCGAAGCGCCTGGGGGTGATAACGTATAAGTGCGTTTCCTCAAGCGGCGGATCGTGCCCGCGCTGCTGTCCACCGCGGCGCCTGCCCGGTCCTGGTAGTTTGGCGACGTCCCGTTTACAGTACGCCTCCTCGGAAAAGCCAGTGGATTCAGCGTGATGCGTTTCAACCAGCGATTCGATGTAATCGTGATCGGCGGCGGGCATGCCGGTACCGAAGCCGCCCTCGCCGCCGCGCGCATGGGCCAAGAGACGCTGCTGCTCACGCACAACATCGAAACGCTGGGGCAAATGAGCTGTAATCCGGCCATCGGGGGCATCGGCAAGGGCCATCTGGTGAAGGAAATCGATGCCCTGGGAGGAGCCATGGCGCTCGCCGCCGATCAGGCTGGAATCCAGTTCCGCACCCTGAACGCGAGCAAAGGCCCGGCCGTACGCGCCACCCGCGCCCAAGCGGATCGGCAGCTGTACAAGCGCGCCATCCGCCGACTGCTCGAAACTCAGCAAGGGCTGCGGATTTTCCAGCAGGAAGCGGCCGATCTCATCCTCGAGGGCGGACGCGTCGCCGGAGTGGTGACGTCGAGCGGGATCGAGTTGCGAGCCGGCGCCGTCGTGCTCACCGTCGGCACGTTTCTTGGCGGCCGAATCCACGTGGGTCTCGAGAGCCACGCCGGCGGCCGCGCCGGCGATCCCCCGTCGCTCAGGTTGGCGGCACGGCTGCGGGACCTGAACCTGCGGGTGGGGCGCCTGAAAACCGGCACGCCGCCGCGTATCGACGGCCGCAGCATCGATTTTTCGGGCCTGAAGGAACAGCACAGCGACGATCCGCGTCCGGTGTTTTCCTATCTGGGCACGCGCGCCTCGCATCCGCGTCAGCTGCCCTGCCACATCACCGCCACCAACTCGCGTACGCACGACATCATTCGTGCCGCCAGTGACAGATCGCCCATGTTCACCGGCCTGATCGAAGGGGTCGGCCCGCGCTACTGCCCGTCGGTGGAGGACAAGGTCGTGCGCTTCGCGGACCGCTCGGCGCACCAGATTTTCATCGAGCCGGAAGGTCTCGATACGACAGAAATCTACCCGAACGGCATATCGACCAGTCTGCCGTTCGACGTCCAGTGCGAATTTGTCCGTTCGATCAAGGGATTCGAACGCGCCCACATCACACGGCCCGGCTACGCCATCGAATACGATTTTTTCGATCCTCGTGACCTCAAATACAGCTTGGAGAGCAAAGCCATCGCGGGTCTGTTTTTTGCCGGCCAGATCAACGGCACCACCGGCTATGAGGAGGCCGCCGCCCAGGGACTGCTGGCGGGCGCCAACGCCGCACTGTTCGCCGACGGGCGCGCCGCCTGGTGCCCGAAACGCAGCGAGGCGTATTTAGGCGTGCTGGTCGATGATCTCATCACTCGCGGCGCGCCCGAGCCCTACCGCATGTTCACCAGCCGTGCCGAATATCGATTATCGCTGCGCGAGGACAATGCGGACCTGCGCTTGACGCCGCAGGGCCGCGCGCTCGGATTGGTCGATGACGCGAGGTGGGCCTTCTTTGAACGCAAACGCGACGCCGTAGCAGAGGAAGTCGCCCGACTCTCCGCCCGCGTGGTGCATCCCGCGGATGTCGACTGCGCACTGTTGTCGAAGCTCGGACAGCCCCTGGCACGCGAGACCCGCGCCATCGAACTGCTGCGTCGACCGGAGCTGACCTACGATGACTTGCGATGGGTCGCGCCCGGCGCGCAAGCCGCGGGCACCGCCGGGGATGGGGGCTGGCGCAGTGATGCGGGCCTCACGGAACAGGTAGCGCTGCAGATCGAGGTCCAGGCGAAGTATTCGGGCTATCTCAAGCGGCAAGCGGAGGAGATCGATCGGCAGCTGCGCAACGACGACATGCGGCTGCCGGCCGACATCGATTATGCGCAAGTCGGCGGACTCTCGAACGAGGCGCGGCAATGCTTGCGGGACGTGCGGCCCGCAACCCTCGGACAGGCCGCCCGCATACCAGGACTCACACCGGCCGCGGTGTCGCTGCTGTTGGTGCACCTCAAAAAGCGTGATCACGCCGCGTGAAGCGGCGCGTCTTCGCGCCGCCCGCGGCGTAAACCCTTGAGCGCAAGACGGCGCATCCTCTGCGTCGCCCTCGCGTGCGCGGCGCTCATGGCGGCGGCATTGTGGCGGTACGCGGAGCAGTTCGGGTCAGCCCCGCGGCACGCAAGCAGCGTCTCGGGTTCGCGCGGCGCCGGCGCCGCGGCCGCCGTGGTCCTACGGCGCGGCAACGGTCCCGAGCCCGAAAGCCTCGACGTGCACAGCGCGCGCTCCGAAGCGGCACTCACCATTCTGCGCGATCTCTACGAGGGGTTGACCGAATTGGACGCGGCGGGCATGCCGGTATTGGCCGCCGCCGACCATTGCGACCTGTCGCCCGACGGCAGGACCTATCGGTTTCACCTGCGTCCCTTCGCGCGCTGGTCGAACGGCGAGCCCGTGGTCGCCGAGGATTTCGCGGCAGCGTGGCGCCGCCTGGTCGACCCGCGCACCGGGGCTCAATACGCCGACATTCTTGGGCCAGTGCGCGGCGCCGCGGACATCACGGCGGGCAGGGCGGCTCCCGCCACGCTGGGCGTTCATGCCGAGGATCCGCAAACCCTGGTGGTGGAGCTTACGCAACCCACCCCATACTTTCTCGGCGTGGTGGCGCATCCGGCGACCTTTCCGATCAACCGCGGCTCCTTGGCCGCGCACGGCCGCGGCTACGCCAAGCCCGGCGTCATGGTGTCGAACGGTGCCTTCGCGCTGACGCGCTGGGAATTTGGCTCGCATATCGTCGCGACACGCAACGCGTACTATTGGAACGACGCCGCGAACCGGGTGGACGGCGTGGAGTATTACGCATTTGCCGATGCGGCCACGGAGCTCACGGCGTTTCGCACCGGCCAGGTCGATATCACCTCGACGATTCCCGCCGCGCAGATCGGCTGGATCAACGCACACCTGGGCTCCGCGCTGCACGTCGCCCCGCAACTGGCCGTGTACTACCTGGGGCTCAACCTGCGCAAGCCGCCGTTCGCCGACTCCCCCGGGCTGCGTGCGGCGCTGTCGCTGGTGATCGACCGCGAGCGGCTCGTCCAATCGGTGACCGGCGCCGGCGAAGCACCGGCCTACACCTTCGTGCCGCCGGCCATCCACGACTACTCGCCGCCCGTCCCCGATTACGCCGCCTGGCCGATGTCCCGGCGTATCGCGCGGGCGCGGCAGCTGCTGCGGGACGCCGGCATGGACCGGCATCCGCCCAGCGTCGAACTGCGCTACAACAGCGGTGAATTGCACAGCCGCATCGCCATTGCCGTGGCGCAAATGTGGAAGAGCGCCTTGGGCATCGAAACCACGCTGCGTGCGGAGGAGTTCAAGGTGCTGCTGCAGGACATCGACCGCGGCGATGCCACGATATTTCGCGCCAGCTGGCTGGGCGACTACAACGATGCGTACGGGTTCTTGCAGGTGCTGCAGCGAGGCTTTGGCATCAACCTGCCGCATTATTCGAACCCGCGTTACGATGAGCTGCTCGAGCGCGCCGCGAATGCGGGCGACGCCGGCCGGCGCCGCGAGCTGCTGCAGGAGGCGGAGGCGCTCATGTTGGGCGATCAACCGCTGATACCGCTCTATTTCTATGTGTCGAAACACCTCGTGGATGCGCGCATTCGCGGTTGGGCTGACAACGCGATGAACGTCGTCTACAGCAAGAAACTCGACAAACTCGGCGCCGGCGCCGGCAGGTAACGCGACCCCGTCGCCGCGCGGTGCATGCGATGACCCCGTGAATCCGGGGCGCAGCGCCTACCTAATCAGGGACTTCAGAAACAGTGCGAACGTCCTGTAGTAGGCGTCGCGATTCTGTTGCTTGACGAACCCATGCCCTTCGTCCATCGCCTGCAGGTACCACACCTCGCCGCCGCGGCCGCGCAGCCGGTTGACCAGTTGCTCGGATTCGCTCAGCGGTACCCGCGGGTCGTTCTTGCCGTGCACCACGAGCAGCGGCCGCGAAATCCGGTCGGCATTGGTCAAGGGTGATATCCGGCGCAGGTACGCGCGCACATCGGGATCCCGTTCGTCGCCGTATTCCATCCGCCGCACATTCTGGCGATATGGCGCCGTGGTCGATAGAAAGCTGATGAAGTCCGACATGCCCGCAAGGTCAACGCCGCCGCGCAAGCGGTCGCCGAAATTCACCAGCCCGGCGAGTGCGAGATAACCGCCGTAGGAGTCCCCCGCCACCACCACGCGTTTGGCATCAAAGGCGCTTTGCGTATCGACCCAGACGATGAGCGCGCCCAGGTCCTTGACCACGTCGTCGCGCTGCATCCCGTTATCCAATGCCAGATAGCTCTTTCCATATCCCGCGGAACCTCGCAGGTTGGGTGCGACGACGGCCACACCCAGCTCATTCACCACGTACTGGATCCAGGGGTCGAAGCCCGGGCGGAATTGCGACTCCGGACCTCCGTGCAGCATGATGAGCACGGGGTGCGGACCGGGTCGTGCCGGCTCGTACACGAACACCGGCATCTCCCGAACGCGGCTGTCCTGCCGATCGAATGTGGGAAACTGCGTCAGGCGGGGCGCGACGAATTTGGCCGTATCCACCGGACCCGCTTCGCTGCGAGTCCATGCTTCCAGACGCTTGCCTGCCACGTCGAGGACATACGCATCGCGCGGCAGCACGCTCGACGCGTAGCCGAACGCAAGCCGCTTGCCCTCGGCGTCGAAGCGCAAATGATCGATGAGTCCGGGCCCCGGCAACGCCGGTAGGGCGAGGTCCTGATGGGCGACCAGATCGACCATCGCGAGCTTGCTCGAGCCGCCTTCATTGCTGACGTACGCCAGGTAGCGGCCATCGCGGGAAATCGCCAACTCCTCGATATCCCAGGGTATTTGATCCGAAAATACGCTCCTCTGCGCGGTGAACAGATTGACGTAGCGCAGTTTGCCGAACTCGGCGTCGCGGTCCGATATCAGAAACACCCCCTGCCCGTCGCGCGAGAACTTCGCGCCGGCAATTCCCACCTTGGCAGGCGCCGGATCGACCTCGCGCTTTTGTCCCGTGCTCAAGTCGACCACATAGAGGTAACACTCGCCGATCGACACATACTTCAGCACCAACAGCTTGCGGTCGTCCGGCGACCAGTCGAGCGGATACCACGCGCCGCCGTCGTCGCCGGTCACCGCCAGGTGCGGCAGCGTCCCCGCCTCCGGTTCCACGATGTCGATGTCGTAACTCGCGCCGTCGCGGGCGGTGCTGAAAAACGCGATTTCGCGGCCGGAGTTCGACCAGACCGGCGCTCCGTTCACCGACTTGCCGTCGGTCAGAAGTCTCGCCGCCGGATCGCCCATGCGTTGGTAAAAGAGCTGGGCATTTTCGTTGCCGCCCACATCCTTCATGAACAAGTAGCCGCCATGGACGGGATCCGGCGAGAATGCCGCTTCTGCGATGGGCTCCTGCAGAAACGTGATCTGGCGCCGCGCGCCTTCCGGTTTCTCCACCACGTGGAGTTGATCGACGCTGCCGAAGCGTGTCGCAATCAGCAGCTGCCCCTTGGGCGACCAACCGAGCGGAGTCGCCTGGCGCGCGCTCAAGTATCCGTCCAGCTTCTCCGCGAGGTCCGCCGGGGCCTCCGGGACATCGTCGAAAATCAGATTGCCGCGCTCCACGCGCGCCGCGGCGGCGCCGAACGAAATTGCGAGCAGCGGCGGCAAAATCATCAACCACAAATAATTTCGAGGCATTATTCCTATGTTCTCACGTGACGCGGATAATGGGACCGATGGCAGGCTTCGAGCAGCTCCTCAAATCCTACGATATCGGCGATGAACTCGACGATATTGCGAGTTCCGACCCACCGGCCTACTTGCGCCGCTGTTTCGCCGAGGGCATCTCGGCACCCGAGCTGCCCCGCGCGCGGGTGCAGCAGCTCGCGGTATGCGCAATGGTACTCGACTCCATCCTCAACGATCGAGAGTACGAGGCCTTCGAGCCGGAGTTGATCGCGGACTGGCGGGCGCACTACGGCCACGCCTGCGCGCACCTCACGGATACCGCGGTCACGGCGCTGCGCCGCGCGCGGACGAGCCTGCAGGCTTTGGAGCCGGACGCGGCGGCGGAACTCGAGGAACTCGAGCATCGACTGGCGCACGCATGAACGGGCGGCCCTGAATGAGTCACACCGGCGAGCGCGTCGCGGAGGGAGTAATCGCCATCGACACCGAGTTCATGAGGCCGCGCATGGACGCCAGCCACCTCATCGTCGATGACGGCCATGCGGCGTTCGTCGATACCGGCACGTTTTTCTCGGTGCCGAATCTGCTGGCGGCGCTGGCCGCGCAGAACCTCGACGTCGACGCGGTCGACTATGTTTTGTTGACGCATGTCCATCTCGATCACGCGGGCGGCGTCGGCCGACTCGCCGCCGCGCTGCCGCGCGCCCGCGTATTGGTGCACCCGCGCGGGCTGCCGCACATCATCGATCCGTCGATTCTCGCGGCAGCCACGCAGGCGGTGTACGGGGAGGAGGCATTCGCGCATGAATACGGCGAGGTCTCCGGCGTACCGGCCGAGCGCGTCGACGCGGCGGAGGATGGACGCCGGATCAGGCTGGGTCGCCGTACGCTGGAGCTCTTTCACACCCCGGGACATGCGCTGCATCACCTGTGCATCGTCGATCGCGACACCGCGGAGGTATTCACGGGCGATGCGTTCGGGGTGAGTTACCGCGAGTTGGACACCGCCGCCGGCGAGTTCATCTTTCCCACCACGAGCCCGAGCCAGTTCGATCCGCAGCAGCTGCACGCGTCCATCGACCGGATTCTCGAATTCAAGCCGACCAGCGTCTATTTGACCCACTACAGCCGGGTGGGCCACGTCGAGGCCCTGGCCCAAGACCTGCACTCGGACATCGACGCGTTCGTGCGCATCGCGAGTTCGGTCGCGGATGCGCAGGATGTGGCCCTCTGCATGGCGCCGCTGTTGTTCGATCACTTGTCGGCGCGGCTGGCGGCCCACGGTTTTGAGGGGGGCGCCGCCCGGCAGCATGCCGTGCTCGACGACGACATTGCGCTCAATGCGGCAGGCCTCGCCATATGGCTCGGGCGGCGCGGCGCATGAGCGAACTCGCACGACCGACCGTTTGCGCCGCCGGGCTTCTGCTCGCCGCAGGCTGCGCGTCGAGCCCCCCGCCGAACCGCCACGAGGCGGCGCCACCGGCGCCCGTGCCGAATGCCGCCGTGGCGGATGCCTCCTACGATTGGCACGGTCTGGTGCTCTTTCCGTTCGGAACGCTGCTCAAGTCGAGTCCGGTTCCGCTG
>JBEKYO010000014.1:0-54838 GCA_049510875.1 Steroidobacteraceae bacterium | reverse complement strand
CAGGGGAAGTATGACATCGGGCGGCAGGAGGTCGAGTTCAACGTGCGCGCCAATGACAACCAATTCGCCAACAATACGGCGTTGAACAATGTCTCTTCGAGCGCGACCGGCGCGTGGAATTGGACCGCGGGCCCCTATCTGACCGGGCAGGTGGCGACCGACTACGATCGTTCGCTGGCGAGCTTCGGCGAGACCCGGTTCAGCGGCAAGGACCTGGTCACCTCGGTGGAGGAATTGGGCTCCGCGCGCTACCAGCTGGGGCCCCACTGGGCGCTGTACGGCCAGGTGAGCGCTTCGACCATCGATCACAGTGCGGATGCCGAGCAATACAACGACTTCGACAATCGTGCCGGCAAGGCCGGCGTCCAGTACGTCAATAACGGCATGGACACCTACGGGTTCGAATATCAGTTCGTCGATTTGACCTTCGACCAGAATCTCGATGCCGTGCAGGCGTTCAACTACAAAGAGGATTCCGGCCGGTTCATAGTGCACTACGGGCTGAGCGACAAGACCTTCATCGACGGTTACGGCGGCTATCTGCGAAGAGAGTACCCGGGGTTGGCCATCGGCTCATATTCCGGCGAGATCGGACGCCTGGCATTGACCTACAACTGGACCGAAAAGACCCAGTTCGTCATCTCGGGTTGGCACGAACTGCATGCCTACATCGATGCGGAGTCCGCCTACTTCGTGGCCCAAGGCGTGAGCATCGCACCGGTGTGGAATGCCAGTGAAAAGCTGAGCTTTACGCTGTTGGCGTCCTACGAAAACCAGGATTACATCGCGTCGAACAGCGTGATCGTGGCCGCGCCGCGGCACGACAAGCTGAGCGGTGAACAGGCGACGATAAAGTACTCGCCCCGCGATGCGTGGATCTTCAACCTGTTCGTCCGGCACGAGAAGCGCGAATCGAACGAATATGTCTTCTCGTACAACGACAACGTCATCAGCGGGAACGCGACCTTCCGGTTCCGCTGATCACCGCAGCGTGAGCTTCTCGCCGTATCCGGTGAGCTCCAGGTAGCCGCGCCCCACCGGCCGCCCCTGCTCGAAGGCCCGCACGGCGCCCTCCCAATAGATCGCGCCGGTCGACAGGCGGGTATCGTTTTCCTGGTCGTCGATCAATGGACGCAGCTCGAATTCCCGTTGTCCCGCGCTGACGCGCCATTGCACCGGGTAGCGGATGCCGGTTCGCGGCGACGTCCACTGCCGTTCGGGCGCAAACCGGATCTGCGCCGCCCCCAGAGCCTGCATGTTCCCGTCGCTGGCGCGAAGACTGCCGCCGGCCCACAGACTCGCCCCATCCGATCCGCGGATGCGGAACGCCATCAATGCGGACCCGTCGGCCAGGTTGATGCCGATCCAATCCCAGCCGCTCGCCCGGCTGTCCAGGTATTCGCTCGACCATTCGTGATCGAGCCAGGCTTCGCCGCTCACGCGGGCAGCGGCGCCGCCGCGCACGATGCTGCCCGTCACGCGCATGTGCGGCACGCTGTAGTAGTAGCTCGCCGACTCCGGCGAGGGTCCTTTGCGGCTCACGCCCGCGTCGCCGTTCAGCATGGGGGGTTGCGTCTCCGCCAGGTCGAGCGCCATGGCAAAGCCCTCGGCGGCGATGCGCGCCTGGGTCACGGCGGCGCCGCGCTTGAGCGACCAATCATCGATCCACACATTCGTATCGCCGAGAGCCGCCTCGGCAAGTCCGAGTCCGGCGCGGCGGATGCGCTGGTCCTGCCACAGCCGGCCGCGTCGCGGATCGCTGATCGCGCAGTGCGCGATCAGCAGCTGGCGCGGAGCGAATGCGCTCGGATTCGCCGCGTCGATATCGGGCTTGGTGCGGAAGAAGGTGATTTGAAAGCCCAACGATTCGCCGTCGTCGGCGTTGAGCCATCCGGTGACGTACCACCATTCGGTGCGAAACTCGGGATGGCTGCCGTAATCGTGCGGAAACGTCACGCGGCGCTCCGGCGTCACCACCGCGTAGTCGGTCGGGACCGTGCCCGCGGCGGTCAGCGAGCCCGGCAGCGCGGCGGCCCCCAGAGCGAGCAGCAGCGCCTTCACCAATCCTCCCGCACGGCCTGCACCGCGTCGCGGCTGGTCGCGGCACGGCCGCTCCAAACGGCCGTGAGCGCGGCGGCCGCGATCAACGTGGCGCTGAGCACGGCCAATTGCCAAACCGGAATCGCCAAATCGATGCTCCAATTGAAGGATTGCCGATTCACCACGTATACCAGCACCAGGCTCAATACGCCGCCCAGCAGGAGTCCGTACAAGACCCCGAGCACGCTCATCAAAAAGCCCTCGCTCGCCAGGATGCCGATCACCTGCCTGCGGCGCATACCGATGTGCCGCAGCATGCCGAACTCCGAGCGCCGTGCGAGGGCGGTTGAGCTCGCGGCAAAACTCACGCCGGTGAGGCCGATCGCGACCGCGATCGCTTCGAGGGCGTAGGTGATGGCAAAGGCGCGATCGAAAATTTGCAGCGAGCGATCTCGAACCGCCGTGCTCGTCATGATGTCCGGGGAGTCGCCACGCGGGAAGCATGCGCGCAGCGCCGACTCGATGGCGGCGGCACTGCGCCGGCCGTCGAGCCACGCGGACCCTTCGGTGGCGCTGCGGTCGCCGGTGGCCGCGACATACGCCGGCACGGTGATGACGACGGAACCGAACGCGCGAGCGTAGTCGCGCCAGACGCCGGCGACCCGGAATCGCGCGCTGCGGCCGGCCAAGGGCAGCTCGAGCGTGCCGCCGGGCTCGAGCCCGTAGAGATCCTGCATCGATTCGGAGATCCAGGCCGGTTCGAGGTCGTCGCCGGAGACCGGCCCCGCGTGCTGCACGAGAGGCAGCTCGTCCGCGGCCTGCTGCGCGCTCGTGCCGCGCGCGATCAACGTGATGGCGGGGCGGGCCGCCTCGAGCAGGATCTGGCGCGTGCGGCGAAATTCGAATCGTTCGATGCCCGGCACCGCCGCGAGTCGGGCCTGCTCCTCGGGAGTCCAATAGGCGGTGTCGTTGCCCAATGGTTCGCGGATCTGCAAATCGGCGGGCAGCAATTTCCCCAGCCAATGTTCGAACGACACGCGGAAGGAGAAAACCATGATGGCCATGGCCACCATCAGGCTGAAGCTAACGATGATCGAGGCGAGACTCAGCGTCGACAAGCCGACGTTCTCGCGAAGTTGCGCGATGGCGGCGTCCCACACGACACGGTTGGTGCGCGGCGCGGCCTTCAGGATTCTCACCGTCAACAGCGGAACCAACAGCACGGCGCCGCAGAGCAGGGCGCCGACGGCCGCGTATCCGAAGATGGGCAGCCCGCCGAGCGGCGGCAGCCGGGCGCAGACGGCGCCGACCGCGAGCAGGGCGAGCCCCGCGAGCCAGCCTTTCCCGGGCGTCCCGGCGTAGTGCGCATCGCCGCCCTTGAGCGCGCGCGCCGGGGGCTGCCGCGCGGCGCTGCGCGCCGGCATCCAGGCGCCGGCGCTCGCAACCACGATGCCCACGAAAAAAAATCCCAGCAGCGGCCACGGCGGGGCGTGCATGGCCGCTCCCGCGGTGCGCAGTTGCCCATTGCCAAGATCGCCGGTGAGCACCCGCAACAGGGCGGCGGCGGCCAGTACGCCCAGGAGCACGCCGAGCAAGGAGCCCAAAGCGCCGAGTGCCGCGCCCTCGCCGATGAGCGCGCGTTGCAGCTCGCCTTGGGTCACCCCCAACGCGCGCAGCAACGCCAGCGATTGGCGTCGTCGCAGCACCGACAATGACTGGGTCGAGAACACCAGAAAGGCGCCGGTCCACAGCGCCACCAGCGCGAGCATGTTCAGATTGACCCGATAGGCGCGCGTCACGGTCACCGCCCGGTCGCGTTCCACCGTCGGTGCGATCACCACGATTCCGGGCGGCAAACGCCGCTCGAGCGCGGCGCGGTAGGCCTCCACGGACGTACCCGCCGCCACGCGCAGATCGATGCGATTAAGCCGCCCGATCTGGTCGAAGATCCATTGGGCGGAGGCGATATCCATCAGCCCCAGCGCCCGCGGATAGGCGGCATCGGACAGAATGCCGAGCACGGGCAGCGACTTTGCGGAGCTGCCGACGATGACCGCGAGCGCAGCGCCGCGCCCGAGGTTCAACTGCCGCGCGGCGCTCGCGCTCAGGAAGATTCCGTTGGTCTGAAACAGATCGAAGAGCTTGCCCGCAAGGTCGCCGATCAGGGCGGGTTGCAGCGCCGCGGCGCGAAAGGGGTCCACGCCGAGCACCTTGAGCGGATCACGCTGGCCCGGCAGAGCCGCGTCGACTTCGAGCACGGGACTGGCGGCGGCGAGCGCGGGATCGCGGGCGAACTGCACGTACAGCGCCTCGGGGAAGCCCTCGCCGGGGCCGCGAACGATGAGGTCCGCCTCGCCGACCAGCCGCTGGGTGGCCAATCCGAATTCGCTGAGCGCGGTCGCGTTGACGAGGTACACCGAGGTCCCCAGCGCGACCCCGAGCGCAATGGCGCACAGGGTCACCAACAGGCGGCCCGGCTGCTCGCGGACTTGGGCCAGCAGCAGCGCACGCCAAACCCGGACATTCATCCCGCAGGCTCCTCGAAGTTGAGGCCGCGCCCGTCGAGCGTCAAGATGCGGTCCGCAGTCTGCGCCGCCGTGCGCGAGTGGGTGATCAGAATGGCGGCCGCGGAGTACGTTTTGATTTGAGTGCGCAGCAGCGCGAGCACCTGCGCCGCACTGCGCGGGTCAAGATTGCCGGTCGGCTCGTCCGCCAGCACCAGCCGCGGCTTGTGCACCAGCGCCCGCGCGATGGCGATCCGCTGCACCTCGCCGCCGGACAATTCTCTGGCGTAGCGCCGCGCCAGCGAGGCGATGCCGACCCCGTCCAACATTTCCGCGGTCCGGCGCGCGCGCTCCGGCGCCGCGACGCCCAGCAAGTCGAGCGGCAGGGCGACGTTTTGCTCGACCGTGAGATAGGGCAGCACATGGAATGCCTGAAACACGAAACCCACGGACCGGCGCCGCAGCAGCGTAATGGCGTCGTCGTCCATGGCCGACAGATCCAAATCCAACAGCCGCACGCGGCCCGAGTCCGGTTTGTCCAGGCCGGCCAGCAGGTTGAGCAGCGTGGACTTGCCGACGCCGGACTCGCCCATGATGGCGAGGTACTCGCCTTGACACAGCTCGAGATTCAAATTCTCGAACAGCGCCGGACGATCGCCTCGATACCGCTTGGTGAGATTCTCGAGCCGCACGACGGCAGCGTCAGCCCCCATGGCGGGCGCTCGTCAAGCGGCGTCGACTCCGATGACGGCTTTGACCTCCAAGAAGTCGCGCAGACCGAATTCGCCGTACTCTCTGCCGTTGCCGGACATCTTGAAGCCTCCGAACGGCGTTTTCATGTCGCCGGAGGCGCCATTCAGCGCCACCTGTCCCGCACGGATGCGGTTGCCCACGCGGCGCGCGCGCACGTTGTCCTCGGACCAGACGTATGCGGCAAGGCCGTACGGCGTATCGTTGGCAATCTTCACGGCCTCGTCCTCGGTCTGGTAGGGCAGGATGCACAGCACCGGCCCGAAGATTTCCTCGCGCGCGATCGTCATGTCATTGCGCACGTTGGAGAAAATCGTGGGCTTGACGAAATAACCCTTGGTCAGCCCGTCCGGCCGACCGGCGCCGCCGGCGATGAGATGTGCGCCCTCCGCAATCCCATTTTCGATGTAGCTCTCGACGCGGTCGAATTGCAGCTTGGAAACCACCGGCCCCACCACCGTCGCCGCTGCCGCCGGGTCGCCCACCAGCACCGTGTCCGCAACCCGCTTCGCGATGGCTTCGATGTCGGCCATCTTGCCCGCCGGCACCAGCATGCGCGTGGGCGCGTTGCACGACTGCCCCGAATTCTGAAAGACATGCAGCACGCTGTGCTTCACCGCGCGCTCGAAATCGGCGTCATCCAGCAAGATGTTCGGCGATTTGCCGCCGAGCTCCTGGTGCACCCGTTTGACGGAAGCCGCGGCGTTGCGCGCCACCTCGGTGCCCGCGCGCGTCGATCCGGTGAACGACACCATGTCGACTTCCCGGTGAGACGACAGCGGCGATCCGACGTTGATGCCGTCGCCATTGATCATGTTGAACACGCCGGCCGGTACGCCCGCCTCGTGCATGACCTTCGCCCAGAGAATCGCGCTGAACGGCGAGTATTCGGACGGCTTCAGCACCATGGTGCATCCCGCGGCGAGCGCCGGAACGACCTTCGCCGCCACTTGGTTCATGGGCCAGTTCCAGGGGGTGATGAGCGCGCACACGCCCACCGGCTCCTGGACCAGCCGCGTATTGCCGCGCAGTTCCTCGAACTTGAACGTCTTCAGGACCTCGATCATGGCGCTGATATGCCCGACGCCGATGCGCGTCTGCGAGCCCTTCGCCAGCGTGATGGGCGCGCCCATTTCGGTGGAGATTGCCTGCGCGATTTCCTCGTAGTGGGCCTTGTACGCGGCAAGCACCCGCTCCAGCAGGGCGAGCCGCTCGGCCGGGGTGGTTCGCGCAAACTCATCGAACGCGCGCCGCGCGGCCGCGACCGCCAGGTCGACGTCCTTGGGGCCGCCCATAGAGATCAATCCGGCCACCGCTTCGGTCGCCGGATTGATGACCTTGAATTCCTTCGGCTCGACCGGGTCCACCCAGGCGCCGTCAATGTAGAATTGCCGATTATCGTACATCATCAATTTCCCCTGGAAAAAATTCGAGATGCTGAATTTGGGATTCTACCCCGCTCGATGGGCAGTTTGTGCGAGGATTTATCTCGGTGATCATGCGTTTGCGGCGGCAGTTCGCAGTATCCGGGCAGCCGCGTTGCTAGGCTTCCGCCTGTGGAGTGATCGAATCAAGGTGCGCTGGATGACTGGAGAGCTTTTAACGACGCTGCGCGCCGGCGTCTGCGCGGCATGTTTGTGCGTCCCGGCCGCCGTCGCCCATCCCGAGTTCAACCCCGTGCTCGCCCATCCGGTGTCCTTGGGTCCGGAGGCGAGCCGCCTGATCGTGGGCTTTCGCGCCACGGCGGCCAACACGGTGGTGCAGACCATGCGCGCCGCGGCAGCTCACGCGGCGGCGCTGCAGGTGAGCCAGGCTCTCACCAGCGCGAGCGACCTTCAGGATCTCGCGCGGCGCGTGCATTTGCGCGTGAACCATTCGCGGCAACTGACGCCGAGCATGCACGTGATTTACCTGCAGACGACGCTGTACGGCGCCGATGTCGACGCCGCGCTCGAGTCGCTGCGCGCCGATCCTGCGGTCAAATTTGCCGACGTCGACCAACGCCGCTATCCGCTCGCCCTGCCTGATGATCCGTTGTTCTATCCGTCGGCGAACGCCGCCGGACAATGGTACATGCTGACGCCGAGCACGCTCACGCCGACCAGCGATGCCGCGGCGACCGACGCGGTATCCGCGTGGGCGATCACCACCGGCAGCACCGGCACGGTGATTGCCGATGTCGACACGGGTGTGCGCTTCGATCATCCGGATTTGCTGCGGGCCGGCTTCGGCGGGCGCTTGCTGCCTGGCTATGATTTCGTTGCCGAGGATCAGAACCCAGCCACCGGCGCGCTGCTCGGCACATACCTGATCGCCAATGACGGCGACGGGTGGGATCCGGACCCGTCCGATCCGGGCGACTGGATCAGCGCCGCTGACCAAACCAACATCCTGTTCCCCCCATCCTCATGCCCGGTGACCGACAGTACCTGGCACGGCACGCGAGTCATGGGCATTCTCGGCGCGTTGACCGACAATGGCATCGGCATCGCGGGCATGACCTGGGCTCCGTATCTGCTGCCGGTGCGTGCGCTCGGCAAGTGCGGCGGCTACGACTCGGACATCATCGTCGGGATGCAGTGGGCCGCGGGGATGCCGGCGACCGGGGTCCCCGACAATCCGTTTCCGGCCGGCATCATCAACCTGAGCGTGGGCGGCAGCGGCGCGTGCCCCACGGATTATGCCGACGTGGTCACCACGCTCACGGGGCTTGGAGTGCTGATCGTCGCCTCCGCCGGCAACGCCAGCGGACCCGTCGATGCGCCGGGTAACTGCGCGGGAGTGCTTACCGTGGCGGGGTTGCGCAATGTCGGGACCAAGGTCGGCTACAGCAGCTTCGGCCCGCAGGTGGGCGTGGCCGCACCGGCCGGGAACTGCATCAATGCGTCGGGGCCCTGCCTGAAGTCGATCGATACGACGACCAACACCGGCCTGACCACGCCGGCCGACAACAGCTACACGAACGAGCTGGATCCGAACCTCGGCACCAGTTTCTCCGCGCCGATCGTGACCGGAATCGCGGCGCTGATGCGCGCGGTCAATGCCAACCTGACGCCGGCACAGCTCATCGCGAGGCTTCAGGCCAGCGCCAGCGCGTTTCCGCAGCCTGCGGGGCTGCCGGTTTGCCCGAATGCGGAGGCCGGCACCGGCGAGTGCGCCTGCCCGACCGACGGCAGCGAATGCGGTGCGGGCATGGCGAATGCGCTGCAGGCGGTGAATGCGGCGCTGCGGCCCATCGCGGCGGTGCTCGTCCCGGCGACCACGGCCGTGGGCAGCAGCGCGCAGCTCGACGCGTCGGGCAGCGCAGCCGCCTGCGGCCGCACCATCGTCTCGTATGCGTGGACGGCGAGCGGCGGGGTCACCATCCAATCCGGGGCGAGCGCGGCGAAGGTCGCCGTCATGCCGACCGGAGCCGGCTCACTGACACTGACGGTGACCGACAATGCCAATGCCGCCGACACCGCCACGCTGTCGGTGAGTGCCGCCGGGGTCATCACCAAGACGGCGGCCACGCCGGCGAGCGCCGGTAGCGCCGCCGGGGCGTGTCCGGCCGCATTGCGGGTGAGTCCGGCGCCGCCCTCGATCGCCGCAGCGTTCGCGCCGGCGAGCGTCGGCGAGAACGTGGTGTCGATGTTGACGATCACGCTGCAAAATTCCAACGGGTTCGCGCTGACCCAGTCGAGCTTCACCGAGACGCTGCCCGCCAATCTCCACATGACGCTGGCCGCATCGACCACCTGCGGCGGCGCCGCCGTGTCGCTGTCGAACACGGCAAGCACGGTCACGCTGAGCGACGCCAACATACCGGCCAGCGGCTCCTGCTCGATCACCTTGCCGGTGCAGGCGGCGGTCTCGGGCAGCTACGTGAATACCGTGGCCGCCAAGGCGCTCACGACCGGTCCGGCGGGGCCGAACGCGGCGGCCGCCACCGCCACGTTGAACGTCACCGCGCCCGGCGGCGGCGGATTGTTCGATTGGTGGGACATGGCATTCGTCGCGGGCGTGCTGCTCGCCGGCAGACGGCATGTGAAACGTAGATCGCTGCGCCCGTGAGGCCGGAAGTGACACTGATCGAACGCGTGCACACACATCGCGACCCGCGCGGCGCCCTGTTCGAGCCGCTGTCGGACAAGGAACTTGCCGCGCAGAGGAACGTGCACGTGGTGCTGACTCAGCCGGGTGAGGTGCGCGGCAACCACGTGCACATCAGCGCGGTGGAGACCACGAGCGTGGTGGGCGCGTGCCGGGTGCGTCTCAAGGAAGGCGGGGTCATCCGGGACATCGACGTACCGGCCGGAGAGATCTGGCGATTCACCATACCGCCGGGAGTCGTGCACGCCTACCGCAACACCGGTGATGCCGTCATGATCCTGGTGTCGTTCAGCACCCATGTGCACGACCCGGGCGGCGCCGACACGCGCCGCGAGGTCATTCTCGACTGATCGTCCGGGAGTCCGTCTGGGTTGCCCCGGGGCCGCCGGCGCGCGAAAACGCGTCCGGCGATTCAGGCCACTTTCGCGTCGCTGACCGGGGGCAGGTCGGCGGTGAACTGTGGGGCTGCGGTGCCCGGTAGCGCCGAGCCGGCCTCCAGAATCGCAGCGGCGCGCGCAACGGCCGCCGCGTGTGCTTCGGCGGCGGCTTCGGCGACGGCGGCAGCTTCGGCGACGGCGGCAGCGTGTGCATCGGCCGCCGCTTGTGCTTCGGCGGCGGCTATCGCGACGGCCGCCGCGTGTGCTTCGGCAGCGGCCTGTGCGGCGGCGGCGGCGCGGGCGTCGGCGGTGGCCTCCGCGACGGCGGCAGCGTGTGCCTCGGCGGCAGCCTGCGCGTCGGCGGCGGCCTGCGCGTCGGCGGCGGCCTGCGCCTCGGCGGCGGCCTGCGCGTCGGCGGCAGCCTGTGCCTCGGCGGCAGCCTGCGCCTCGGCGGCGGCCTGCGCCTCGGCGGCAGCCTGTGCCTCGGCGGCGGCCTGCGCCTCCGCGGCAGCCTGCGCCTCCGCGGCCGCTCGCGCGCCGGCCACGGCCTGCGCGTCGGCAACCGGGGTTTCAGTGCTCATTGCATCGCCGGACTCCAACGCGGGCAGCGTGATCTTGAAGCGCGTCTCGTAGCCCGGGAGGCTGGCCAGGGCGATCTTGCCGCCGGCTTCGTGTACATAGCGCCGCACCAACGACATCCCGGCGCCGTGCGTTTGGTCGGAAGCGGAATTCGCAAGCGTCGTATAGCGCGATTTGAAGATGAGTTTGATCGCTTCGCGGTCGCGCATTCGCGCCGCCGCCTCCTCGGTCACCACGCCGCGCGCGATCGCGGTGGCGCGCACTTGCTCGGGTACGAGTCCGCACCCATCATCGTCGAAGAGCAGTTCGAAATGCTTTTCCCGGGATCGGAACTCGAGACGCAGGGTGCCGCGGCTTGGTTTGCGCGCCGCTTTGCGGACCGCGGGCGGTTCGATGCCGTGCATGACGGCGTTGCGAATGAGCTGGATGGCGACGTTCTTGACCGCGGACTGATACTGCGGCGGCACGAGCTGCAGACCGGAGCTCTCGAGCAGCACGCGCTTGTTCTGTTCCTGCGCCACGTGATCCGTCAACGCGCGCAGCGTGCTGTCGAGGCTGCCGGCGGGAGGGCTCGCTTGAGAGCCGGGCGCGGCTCTGGCCTCGCCGATCTCGGCCGGGAAATTCGGCGCCTCGATGATCTGCGTGCCGCCGGTCGATATGCGGGCGGATTGCACGGCGACGTCGGATTCGCGGATCGGTCCCGCCGCGGCGGTCAGCGACTTGATCAATGCGAACTGGTTGTAGAGCTGGTCCAACTTTACCGCGAGCGGCAGGAAATCGCTGCCGCTCAACGCGCTGCGATTGCGCAGTTCGTGCAGCGCATCTTCGAAGATGCGCGCCGCGCTCTCCAATGCCGTGAGCTTGAACGCCGCCGCTTCGCGTCGAATGCGGTCGACCTCGTCGAGGATTTCATCGAGCTTGTGACGAAACGCATCCTCTTCGCGCGCCGGCTTCTTGAGCACCGTGCCGATGGTTTTCATCGAGCCGTCGGTCTTCTGCATGAAGCTGCCGAAACGCGCCCCGCCCATTTGCAGCACGCCGCGCAGAATCTCCCCCTGGGTGTGATGCTGGCCGCGCAGATCCTCCAATTCGCGCGTGGTTTGCACCCGCGTGGTGATGTCGGTGACGCGGATCAGCCAGGAGCGAGGTTCGTTCGGCACGAAGACCGGATCGAACTCGAAGGAATAATGCGCGGTATCGAACGTGCCGTCGGCGTTGGTCAGGCGCACGTCGATGTCGCCGAGCGGATTCGCCGGGCCGCCGCCGTCCGGTGCTCCGCCGAGCAGGCTTGCAATGTGGTTTCTCGCCAGCGTCAGGGTTTTCGCCGAGACGATGGGTGCGAGCAGCTTCTCGAAGGTCAGGTTGGTGAAGTCCTGGCGCCTGAACAGGCCGGCGAGCGACTGCGACACCGGGGGTTGAATCCGGTCCTTGCCGTCGAGCAGGAACAGCCCTTGGGTCGCACTCTTGAGGATTGCATCCGTCAGCCGATTACTGGCCGCAAGCAAGTCCTGTTGCTCGCGCTGATGGCGCTTGGCGGTAATGAACATATGGCGAGCGTGCCAAAGACCGGCGCCGGCATGATTGATGGCTGTCACAGCCCGGCGTGTTTCGGCAGCCATCACGCGGCGATTGGGACGTGAGTCACAGCGACCGCGCCGGGCAGGGCGAATAAAATCCTCCGGGGCGCCCTTCAGGCAACCTCGGCAACCACTGGGCCCAAGTCGGCAAGCAGTTCTTCGGCCGATCCGTAGCGTTCCTCCACGCGCTTGGCCATGAGCTTGTTCACCAGGGTTTGTTGCATGGCAACATTCGGCGGCAGGATCGGAACCGGCGAGGCGGCGTGCTGCGTCATGATGGCCATCGCACTGCGTCCGGTGTAGGGACGCTGGCCGGTGAGCATCTCGTAGAACATCACGCCGAGGCTGTAGAGGTCGGTGCGGGCATCGACCTTGTGCCCCTGGGATTGTTCCGGGCTGATGTAGTAGGGGGATCCGAGCACCTGTCCGGCGCCGGTGGTGCTCGAGTCCTCGATGGATCGGCGTGCCAGGCCGAAATCGATGAGCACCGGCGAATTATCCTCCCGCAGCATCACGTTCGCGGGTTTCAGGTCGCGATGCAAGACGCCGAACACATGGATGACGCGCAGCGCCTCGGCGATGGCGCGCAGGTAGTACAGGCTCTCGTCGATGCTCAGCGGATTTCTCAGCCGATCGCGCAGGTCGCCGCACGGGATGTACTCCATGGCGAGATATTGGTGCTCCGGCAGCGCCCCGAAGTCGTAAATCTCCGCGATCGCGCGATGCGCAATGCTGGAGATGATTTCGTATTCCCGCTGAAAGCGCTCGGCGTCGTCCAATTCCCGCTGGGAGGCGCCGCGGTTCATGACCTTGAGCACGACATTGCGCCGCAAGCGCTCGCTGCGCGCGACGAACACGGAGGAGAAATTGCTGGTGGAAATCTCCTTCACGATGCTGTACCCCGGGACCTGGATGCAAGGGACTTCGATGGGCGGCGCCGCCAGCGCCTGCGCCGCGCGCGTCGCCTCGCGCTGTTTTTCGTGCGCCTCGGCCACGGCTTTCAACAGGGCATCGCGGGTAATCCGCGCGAGCGGCAGATAATCCTTGGCGCCGGATTTCATGGCGCGAACCGCGGACAGTTCGCTGCCATGCTCGGCCAGCACGATGCTGTGCAAGCTGGGGTTGGCGCGCAGCATCAGCGCGAGGTAATTGAGCCCGGCGCTCGCCGCCGCCTCGTTGCTGAAGTCGACCTGCAGCAAGACGGCGTCGGGATTGCGCTCGCGCACGAACGCGGCCAACGACGCGGGATCCTCAGCCGGCGCCGTGGTGACGTGCGCATCCGGCCAATGGCTGGTGACGTGATGGGTCAGCCATTGGAGGCGTTTGGTATCGCCGCCCACCACCAAGAGGACTGGACCCGTCGCTTCATCCATAAAAAATGATCAGCATGGAACAAGTATCGAGATTAGCCGTCGCAGCATGCCAGCCGCCCGTTGTGATTTCACATTTTCTGGGTCTCCAAGCGTATAACAGGCGAATTAGCCGTCCGGAAGCCTGAAACGCCGAAATTTACTTTATCCCGGGTCTGGAAAATTGAAACCAACGCCCTAATGTCCGGGTCTGACCGGGCAAGTCAACCGAATTCGCAGAGGATTACTTCAATGGGAAGCATGAGAACTTGGTCGCTGGCCGCGGTCGCGGGCGTCTTGATCGTGGTGGTGGCCCATCACCGCTCGAGCGCCGATGCGGGCGATACGGCCTCCGTGCCGCCCGTCGCCGCCGCGGTACCGACCTCGGCCGCGCCTGCGTCGGCGCGCGTAACCGGCCTGCCTGACTTCTCGGAATTGGTCGCTGTAACCGGCCCCGCGGTGGTCAACATCAGTGTGACGGAAAAGGCGCAGCGCCCCGTGGTGGGCGGCGGCGACCCGGGCGAGGGCGGCGATGATCCCCTGTCCCAGTTCTTCCATCGATTCCAGATGCCGAGTCCCGAACATGCACCGCCCAGCCACGGCATCGGATCCGGATTCATCGTGAGCCCCGACGGCTACGTGCTGACCAATGCCCACGTCGTGGCGGACGCCTCCGAGGTCACGGTCAAGCTCACCGACCGGCGCGAATTTGCGGCCAAGGTGATCGGCGCCGACAAGCGCAGCGACGTCGCGCTCATCAAGATCGCGGCAACCGGCCTGCCGTACGTTCATTTCGGCGACCCGACGCAGGTGCGGCCGGGTCAGTGGGCCATCGCCATCGGCTCGCCCTTCGGCTTTGAGAACAGCGTAACCGCGGGCGTGGTCAGTGCGACCGGCCGCACGTTGCCCGACGACAGCGGCAGCTCCTATGTGCCGTTCATCCAAACGGATGCCGCGGTCAATCCCGGTAATTCCGGCGGCCCTCTGTTCAACCTCGCCGGCCAGGTGATCGGCATCAACTCGCAGATTTTCAGCCGCACCGGCGGTTACATGGGCATGTCGTTCGCGATTCCGATCGACGTGGCCCTGAACGTCAAGGACCAGCTGCTCAAGAACGGCAAGGTCAATCGCAGCCGCATCGGCGTCGCCGTGCAGGACCTGGGTCAACCGCTGGCCCAGTCATTCGGACTCGCGACCCCGCACGGCGCGCTGGTGAGCGCGGTCGAACCGCAGAGTCCCGGCGAGCGCGCCGGCCTGAAGCCGGGCGACATCATCACCAGCGTCAACGGGCGCACCATCGACCATTCCTGGGACCTTCCCGCGGTGATCTCGCAGTTGCCCCCCGGCAGCGAAGCGCGCCTCGGCCTCTGGCACGACCGCAAGGCGACCGAAGTGACGGTCAAGACCGTCCTGCTGGAAGACGCGCCGGCCCAGGCGGCGAAAGCCTCCGGCGAGGATGGCGGCGGCAAATTGGGGCTGGCCGTACGCCCGCTGAAGCCCGACGAGCAGAAGGAACTGCACACCCGAGGCCACTTGGTGGTGGAGGACGTCACCGGGCCCGCCCTGGCGGCCGGTCTGCAGGCCGGGGATGTGGTGCTGGGCGTCAACGGTTCCGGCGTGGCAACCGTGGCGGATCTGAAGCGCGAAGTGGAGCGGGCGGGGCACAGCGTCGCGCTGCTGATTCAGCGCGAGGATGCGCAGATCTACATTCCCATCGATTTGGGGTGAGCCGGGCGGCGGTTTGTCGTAATCAGCGTTGCGTTGTACTTACCGTCCGCAATCATATCTAATCGCGGCGATGCAGCCCGCTGACCCACTATTCTCCCGCGCCGAGGCAAGCGCCGCCGGATCGCCGCCGGCGCCGTTCCTGCCGACCACGCGCGCCGATATGCAGGCGCTCGGCTGGGAGCAATGCGACATCATCATCGTGAGCGGCGATGCCTATGTGGATCATCCGAGTTTCGGGATGGCCATCATCGGCCGGGTCCTCGAGGCGCAGGGCTTCAAGGTGGGCATCATTGCCCAGCCTGATTGGCACGACACCCGGGATTTCGAGGCGCTCGGCGCCCCGCGGCTATTCTTCGGAGTCACCGGCGGGAACATGGATTCGATGGTGAACCGCTACACGTCCGATCGACGCGTGCGCAGCGACGATGCGTACACGCCGGGCGGCGCGGGCGGAAAACGGCCCGATCGCTGCGTCATCGTCTATTCGCAGCGGATTCGCGAAGCGTTCAAGACGGTTCCCATCGTGCTCGGCGGCATCGAGGCGAGCCTGCGGCGCATCGCACATTTCGATTACTGGTCGGAGCACGTACGGCGATCCGTGCTGGTGGATGCAAAGGCGGATCTGCTCGTGTACGGGAATGCCGAACGCCAGATCGGCGCCATCGCCCAACGGCTGCACGCGGGATCCTGCATCGCGGACATCACCGATCTGCGCGGCACGGCCTTTGTGCGCCGCGGTGTCCCCGCCGATTGGGTGGAAATCGATTCGACGGAGTTGGACACGCCCGGGCCCCTGGCGCCGCCGGCCAGTCCCTATGCGGTTGCCGCGTCGACCGCTCCACTGGGCGCGCCGCCGTTGCCGGTCACGACCAACGTCGTGAAGTTTCATCGCAATGTCCCGAACGCGCGCCGCGAACACAGTGTCATCCGGCTGCCCTCGTTCGAGCAGGTGAGCGGGGATGCGGTGCTGTACGCCCACGCGTCGCGGATCTTGCACCTGGAGTCGAATCCGGGAAATGCGCGTGCGCTCGTGCAGCGTCACGGGACCATCGACGTGTGGCTCAATCCACCGCCGATCCCGCTGGCGACGGCCGAGATGGACGCGGTCTACGAGTTGCCCTACGCGCGGCTTCCGCATCCGCGCTATGGCAATGCGAAAATTCCCGCCTACCACATGATTCGCTTTTCCGTGGCGATTCAGCGCGGCTGCTTCGGCGGCTGCACGTTCTGTTCGATCACCGAGCATGAGGGACGGATCATCCAAAGCCGTTCCGAGGATTCGGTGATTCGCGAAATCGAAACCATCCGCGACAAGGTGCCGGGGTTCACCGGCGTGGTGTCGGATCTGGGCGGCCCGACCGCCAACATGTATCGGCTGCAGTGCAAGAGCGCGGCCATCGAATCGGCATGCCGGCGTCCGTCCTGCGTATTCCCCGGCGTGTGTCCCAATCTCAACACGGATCACGCGCCGCTCATCAAACTCTACCGCCGTGCGCGGGCATTGAAGGGCGTGAAGAAGGTCCTGATCGCCTCCGGCGTGCGCTACGATCTGGCGATCGAGTCGCCCGAGTACGTGAAGGAATTGGCGACGCATCACACCGGCGGTTATCTCAAGATTGCGCCCGAGGCCATCGGAGACGGCCCGCTCTCGAAGATGATGAAGCCCGGAGTGGGAAGCTACTACAGGTTCAAGGAGCTCTTCGACAAGTATTCGCGCGAGGCCGGCAAGGAACAGTATCTGATTCCCTATTTCATCGCGGCGCATCCGGGGACACGCGACCAGGACATGCTGGATCTGGCGGTGTGGCTGAAGAAGAACGGGTTCCGGGCCGATCAAGTGCAGGCGTTTCTCCCGTCGCCCATGGCTACCGCCACCGCGATGTATCATTCGGGCAAGAATCCGCTGAAGCGCATTTCGCGCCGCAGCGAGGACGTGGCGATCCCGAAGGGCCTCAAGGTACGGCGCCTGCACAAGGCGTTTCTGCGCTATCACGATCCGGCCAATTGGCCGATCCTGCGCGAGGCGCTGAAGCGTATGGGCCGGGCCGACCTGATCGGCAACGGCAAGCACCATCTGATCCCCGCCTACCAGCCGGTGGCCTGCGCCGGGGGGGCGGCCCGCCCCCGTGGCGGCCCGGCTTTGCGCTTTCGGACGCAGCACACCGGACTGCCGGCGGCGGGAGCCCGGCCCCCGTCCGTGAGCCGGGCGGCGGCGGCCGGGGCCAAGCGGCGCGGTCGGTAGCTTCCCCTTGCTGGCTCCTGGCGGTGCGATTAGAGTTGCGGGCCGTCTCGCGGTTTCAAGCCGCAATTCATCAACGTAAGAATATTGGGGTGGCGCGGAGCCCAACGCTTAAGCGCGCGTTTGCAGCATGGACAAATGGATCGTACATAAATTTGGTGGTTCGAGCGTCGCCGACGCTAATTGCTTTCGGCGGGTCGCCGACATCGTCGAGTCGTCCCCCCGGCCGGGCGCCGCCAATGCGCGCGAAGCCGTGGTGTTGTCCGCGTGCCGCGGCGTCACCGATGCGCTGCTCGCGTTGGTGAGCCTGGCGGAGCGGCCCGACGGCGACTTCGCCGCCGCCCTGGAAGCCCTCAAGGCCCGGCACGTGGGCCTTGCCCGGGAATTGATCTCGACGGCCGCGCAGGCGGCTTACTGCGAACGCCTGGACCAGGATTGCCGGGACATCGCCGGCATGCTGCAAACCGTGCGTCTGATTCGTTCCGCGCCGCGGACCATGCGCGACGTGATCTCGGGCTATGGCGAGATCTGGTCCACGCGGCTGTTCACCCCGTTCCTGCGGGAGCGCGGCCGGATCGCCGGCGACGTGCAATGGGTGGATGCGCGCGATGTGGTCATCGTCGAATGGGGTCCGTTGGGACCGGCAGTGCAATGGGCGGCCAGCGAGCGCAAGCTCGAGGCGTTGGTGCCGGCGGGATTCAAAGGGCGGCTGGTCGTGACGGGATTCATCGCCACCACCACGGCCGGCATGCAAACCACGCTCGGCCGCAACGGCAGCGATTATTCCGGGTCGATCTTCGGCGCGCTGCTGCGGGCGGCGCAGATCATCATCTGGACCGACGTCGACGGCGTGCTGTCGGCGGATCCGCGCCTGGTGCCGAATGCCCAGGTCATCGATCAGCTTTCCTACAACGAGGCCATGGAACTGGCGTACTTCGGCGCCAAGGTCATTCACCCGCAGACCATGGAACCGGCCGTCGCCCGCGATATCCCCATTTACATCCGCAACACCTTTGCGCCGGAGAAACCCGGCACGCTGATTTGCGCGCGGCCGGTCTCGGCGCTCAAGGTCAAGGGCATCACCACGATCGATCCGGTTGCGCTGGTGAATCTCGAGGGCGCCGGAATGATCGGGGTGCCGGGTACGGCGCACCGTCTGTTCGGCGCGCTGCGCGACGCCGGCATCTCGGTCATCTTGATCTCCCAAGGCAGTTCCGAGCACTCAATTTGCTTTGCCATTCCGGAAGCTCAGGCCGTGCGCGCGGAGACCGCCGTGCGCAAGGCGTTCGACGCGGAGTTGCGCGACGGACAGATCCAGCGCGTCGACGTGGGTCTCGGACTCAGCATACTGGCGGTCGTCGGCGACGGCATGGCGGGCGCTCATGGGGTGGCGGCCAAGGTGTTCAACTCGCTCGGGGATGCCGCGATCAGCGTACGGGCGATTGCCCAGGGGGCATCGGAGCGCAATATTTCAGTGGTGGTGGACGGCAAGGGCGCGGCGAAGGCGCTGCGTGCGGTGCACGCGGCATTCTATTTGTCGCCCAATACCCTGTCGATCGGACTGATCGGCCCCGGCACGGTGGGCCGGGTATTGCTGGGGCAGCTCGCCACGCAAATCGAGCGCTTGCGCGCCTTGAACCTCGACCTCCGCGTGCGCGGCATCGCCGGGTCGAAGCGCATGCTGCTGGCCGAGACCTCCATAGAGTTGGGTCGCTGGGCCGATCAATTCGCCTCGGCCGGCGAACCGCTCGATCTCGAGAAATTCGCCACCCACTGCCAGGCGGACTACATACCGCATACGGTCATCATCGACTGCACGGCCAGCGCCGAGGTGGCCGCGCAATACCGCGCCTGGCTCGCCCGCGGAATCCACGTGGTCACCCCCAACAAGAAAGCGAACAGCGGCCCGTTCCCGTACTACCAGGCGCTGCGCGAGGCGCGCCGCGCCGCGGGCACGCACTATCTCTACGAGGCCACCGTCGGGGCCGGCTTGCCGGTGATTCACACGCTGCGCGACCTGCGCGAGACGGGCGACGACATCACGCGGATCGAGGGGATATTCTCGGGAACGCTGGCCTATTTGTTCAATGTGTTCGACGGGCGGGAGTCCTTCTCGTCGATCGTTCGGGCCGCCAAGCACAAGGGTTATACTGAACCCGATCCGCGCGATGACCTGTCGGGAATGGATGTGGCGCGCAAACTCATCATTTTGGGGCGGGAAATGGGCCTGACGTTGGAGATGTCGGACGTCCAGGTAACCGGACTGGTGCCGCAGGCGCTGGAGCATGTGAGCGTCGACGAATTCATGGAACGCCTGCCGGAGTTCGATGCGGAAATGTCCGCCATGCTGGCCGGTGCGGCGCAGAAACGCCAGGTGCTTCGCTATGTCGGCCGCATCGAGGCGAATGGCAGCGCCACGGTAGGCCTCACGCATTTGGAGGCCAAGCACGCGTTTGCGAACATCGCCCTCACCGACAATGTGGTGCGCTTCGCCACGCGCCGCTACTGCGACAATCCGCTGATCGTCCAGGGCCCGGGCGCCGGGCCCGAAGTCACGGCGGGCGGCGTGTTCTCCGACCTGCTGCGCTTATCCGCCTATCTGGGTGCGCATCTCTAAGCTCCGACTCCTCGAGGACCGCCGTGCTCACCGACGTTACCGCCTTTGCACCAGCCACAGTTGCCAATGTGGGCATCGGCTTCGATATCTTGGGGCACACGGTGGAGGCCGTGGGCGACCGGGTGCGGCTGCGCCGAATCGACGAGCCCGTGGTGCGCATCCGCGCCATCACCGGGGTCGCGGGCGACCTGCCCACGGAGACGAAGAACAACACGGCGGGGCGCGCGGTCGAGGCCATGCACCAGGCCCTGCGGCTGAATCACGGCTTTGAAATCGACATCGAGAAAGGCATTCCGCTCGCCTCCGGCTTGGGCGGCTCGGCCGCATCCGCGGTCGCGGCGGTCGTGGCCGCCAACGCGCTGCTGCAGGAACCGGTGCCGCGGTTGCAGCTTCTCAAGTTCGCGATGGAAGGGGAGATCGTCGCCAGCGGTTCCGCGCACATCGACAATATCGCGCCCTGCCTGTTCGGCGGGTTGGTGCTGACGGTGGGCATCGACCACCCCCGGGTCAAACAGATTCCTGTGCCCGCCTCGTTGCGCTGCGTATTGGTGCACCCGCACATGTTCCTGGGGACGCGGGAGGCGCGGGCGATCTTGAAAACCGACGTCAGTCGATCGGATTTCATCTGGCAGTCCGCCAATCTCGCCGGCTTCATCAGCGGATGCTATTCGAACGATCTGGACATGATCCGCGATTCCTTCAACGACGTGATCATCGAGCCGCAACGCCATTCCCTGATTCCCGGCTTCAAGGACGTGCAGCGCGGCGCGATGTCCGCCGGTGCGCTGGGCTGTTCGATTTCCGGCGCCGGCCCGACCATATTCGCCTGGGCGGAAATACAGGAGGCGGAGGCCGTGCGCGGAGCCATGGTCGCCGCCTTCGCGGTGCACGGCCTGCAGTCCGATTGCTGGATATCCACGCTGGAGAACTTCGGCGCCCGCGTGGTGAAGGCTTGATGTCCGACGTGCGCTATGCGAGTTCGCGCGGCGGCGCGCCTTCGGTCACGTTGAGCGAGGCGATACGGCAGGGATTGGCGCCGGACGGAGGCTTATACATGCCGACGCGGCTGCCCGTCCTCGACCGGGCCTCGCTCGACGGCCGGTCGCGCCTGCCGGAGATCGCGCGCTCGGTCTTGGGGGGGTTCTTCGAGGGCGATCGGTTGCAACCCGTACTCGGGGAGATCGCGGACGCGGCGCTGAACTTCGACGCGCCGACGACGCCGATTCCCGCCGCGCCGCACCGGTTGTTCGCGCTCGAGCTGTTCCATGGCCCCACGGCCGCGTTCAAGGACTTCGGCGCGCGTTTTCTCGCCGAGAGCCTGCAGCGTCTGGAAGGCGGCACGCGGCAGCCGTTGACCATACTGGTGGCCACCTCGGGCGACACGGGCGGCGCGGTGGCGGCCGCCTTTCATCTGCGGCCGTGGGTGCGGATCGTGATTTTGTATCCGAAGGGCCTGGTCAGCCCGCGCCAGGAACAGCAACTGACGTGCTGGGGCGACAACGTGATCTCGCTGCGGATCGACGGCACCTTTGACGACTGCCAGCGCTTGGTAAAAGAAGCCTTCGTCGACGTCACGCTGCGCACCAAGCATCGCTTCAGTTCGGCCAACAGCATCAACATCGGGCGGCTTCTGCCGCAGATGGTGTATTACGCGGCCTCGAGCCTGGAGGTGGCGGGACGCACGGGCGCGATACCCTCCTTCATCATCCCGGCCGGGAATCTGGGCAATGCGTTCGCGGCCGTGTGGGCCCGCGCGCTGGGCCTACCCATCGGCCGCATCGTGCTCGCGCACAACGCCAACCGCACGGTGCCGGACTATCTTGAGAGCGGCGCTTGGCAACCCAGGCCAAGCGTGCCGACGCTGGCCTCGGCCATGGATGTCGGCAATCCCAGCAACATGGAACGCATTCGCGCGCTGTATCCGACGGTCGATTCGATCCGCGAAGAACTCAGTGCAGACAGCGTCGACGACGCTACAATCCGGGCTCGTATCGGAGAAGATTTCATGCAGTATGGGCGCGAATGGTGTCCGCACACGGCGACGGCGGCGGAGCTCTATGCACGCCTGAGCGCGCACGACCGGCGCGAGCATCCGTGGGTGTTGGTCGCGACGGCGCATCCGGCGAAGTTCCATGACGTGGTCGAGCCCATCATCGGTAAAACCGTCGACGTGCCCGCAAGCCTCGAGCGGCTGCTGCGGCTGCCGCAGCACTTCCTGGACCTGCCGCCCACGTTGCAGGCTGTGGCTGCAGCGCTCGAATGAACGACATTCGGATCGAGCCGCAGTGGTTGGTGACCGGCGCGGCGCTGCTCGTGCTGGGCACGGGCGGGTACATGGCCTACGGCGCCTATCGGCGCCGTTCGAGGCGCAAGGGACTGTTGGCGCGCCTGGAGCGCATCGGCTACCAGGCGGCACACCAGGTATTGGTGCCGGACGGGATGGGCGGATTCATCCATATCGATCACTTGCTGCTGACGCCCCGCGGCGTGCTCGTGCTCGACACGAGACGGGTCGCCGGATTGATTTTCGGCGGGGACCAAATGAGCGATTGGACGGTGATGGGCCGGGGTCGCCGCTTCACCTTCGATAACCCGCAGCCGGCGCTCTACGATCGAATCGCGGCCGTCAAGGCGCTGGTCGGCGACGTGCCCGTGGAGGGCCGCTTGCTGTTTTCCAATCTCGGGAAATTCACCAAGGGCAGGCCGAAACACGTGGTCATGCTCGACGGCATCGAGGTGGAGTTTCCGGCGGTCGACCGGGACCAGCGGGGCTTTCCGGAGTTCGACGCGTATTCGGACGCGTGGACGCGCTTGCTCGGCGAGCTGCGGCCCAGCCCGCACTTGTTCACGAATCTCTAGGCAGTGAGTCCGAAGAGCCGCACCGCATTCTGCGTCGAGGAGACCGCCACGCTCTCAACCGGTTCGCTTCTGATCTGCGCCACGGTGCGCGCGATGTGCACGAGGTATTGCGGCTCGTTGCGCCGCGACTTCGGGCGAGGGATCAGATCGCGCGGCAATAGATAAGGGGCGTCGGTCTCCACCATCAAGCGGTCCGCCGGGATGCGCGGCACCGCCTCGCGCAGGCTCGCGCCGCGCCGCTCGTCGCACACCCATCCGGTAACGCCGATGAGCAGCCCGAGCGCCAGGTAGTCCTCGAGCTCGGCCGCGCCGCCCGTAAAGCAATGCGCCACGGCGCCGGCGAGCCTGCCGCGGAATTCCCCGAGGATGGATTTGAAGTCATCGTGGGCGTCGCGCTGATGCAGAAACACCGGCTTGGCGACGGCGGCGGCCAACTCCAGCTGCGCGACGAAGGCGCTGCGCTGCATCGCGGGCGGCGAGAGGTTGCGGAAGTAGTCCAAACCGCATTCGCCGACGGCGACGACCTGGGGTTGTGCGAGCAATTCCTGCAACTCCTCGCGCCGCGCCGAGTCGAGACTCGTGGCATGGTGGGGGTGCACGCCGGCCGTGCTCCACAGCCGCGCGGGGTGGGCCCGGGCCAGGGCCGCCGCGGCGTGCGAACTCGCAAGGTCGGCGCCGGTCACCACCTGGCGCGTGACGCCCGCGCGGGCGGCTCGAGCGATGACCTCGGGCCGATCGCCGTCGAAGCTTTCGTGCGTCAGGTTCGAGCCTATATCGATCAGTTCCATGTGCAAGCGGCGTCATCTACGGTGTATCTTGATTATATGTTGCGCGGCGTGTTGCGATTCAGAAGTCTCCTGGCGGTCCCGCTCACCCTCGCGTCGGTGCTGACCGGTGCGCAACAGGGCGGGGATCTCGAGGCCCGCATTCTGTATGCCTTTCACGCCGAAGACATCAATCAATTGACGAGTCTGGTGCAAACTCTGGGCACGCAAGTGCGGGGCGGGGGAGCCGGCGGCCCGCTGCGCTACCATTTCGCCCATGCCGAGTACCGCCTGGGGTTGCTGCTCGAGGAGACGCACGCGCAAGACGCCGAGCCGGCGTTCTCCGTGTGCGTCGATCAGCTCAGGGCGGTGCTGCAGCAGGACGGCGCCTCGGTTGAAGCCCTGGTCCTGCAGTCGGCCTGTTACTCGAAGCTGGCCGGATTCCAAAAACTGGCGGCGGTGTTGGACCGGTCGCGTGCCGCCGATCGCTTGGGCGCCGCCGCCAAGCTCGCGCCGCGCAATCCGCGGGTGGCGTATGTCGAGGCCATGGACGCGTTGGCACGCACCAAGCCCGGGTCCGACGAAAACCAGCGCGCGTGCGCGCAACTGCAACTCGCCGCGCAACTGTTCGAGGGATCGTCCGCCACCAGCATCGATGTTCCGGGCTGGGGTCATGCCGATGCATACCTTGATCTGGGCCGGCAGCTCGAGTTGCGCGGCGACCTTCTCGGCGCGCGCAATTGGATCGAAAAGTCGTTGATCATGGCGCCCGACTTCAAGGCCGCCCAGCGGCAGCTGGCGACTCTGGTGCGGCGCTGAGCGGCGCGCAAGGCGCACGGTGACGCGCGGCGGGTAACGCGCCGCCAACGACCTCGAACCTGGTATCATTCCGCGCGATGAATGCACAAGTCACGCAGCTTTCGTTGTTCGAGACTCGTAGCTCCAACGATCCATTCGCCGTTCGGGTAAGCCCCCGCGCCCGCCGTCTCACGGCCCGCGTGCACGTCGGCGGGCGCGTCGAGATCGTCGTGCCCGTCGGGGTGGGCGCGAAGGCGGTGCGCGATTTCGTGCAGCGTTTCACCCCGTGGATCGACCGCAAAGTGGCGGCGATGCGGTGCTACGCGGAACCGGCGACCCTCGTGCCGCAGGGGGTGGAGTTCGCCTTCACGAACGAGCGATTCGACGTCGAGTGGCGCAGCGCGCCGACGCGCAGCGTGACCCTCGAGGGCGCTCGCCTCCTCGTGCACGCGCCGGATGACGGCGGCGCCCGCCACGCGCTGCAAGCCTGGCTCAAGCGGGCGGCGGGCGAGCGTCTGGCTCCGCCGTTGATGCAATTGGCCAGCGATTTGAATTATTCGGTGGAGCGGGTGGCCATACGCTGCCAGCGCACGCGCTGGGGGAGCTGCTCCACCCGCGGCACGGTGAGCTTGAATTGTTCGTTGGTCTTTCTTCGCCCCGAGGTCGTTCGGTATCTGTTCCTACACGAACTGGCGCACACGAAGCACATGAATCATTCGGCCAGTTTCTGGCGTCTGGTCGAGAGGCTGGAACCGGAATACCGGCGCCTCGACCGGGAATTGCTGGCCGGCTGGCGCACCGTTCCGGCGTGGGTGTTCAGGAAATAGCATGGAGGGACCCACCCCGCAGATCAAGCCGTTCGTGGACTTGAGCGACGAGGAGGTCCATTGGGATCTCACCGAACACCTGAGCTATTCCCAGTACCTCAACCTCGACAAACTGCTCGGCGCCCAGCGTCCGCTCTCGTATCACCACGACGAAATGCTGTTCATGATCATCCATCAGGTGTCGGAGCTGTGGATGAAATTGTGCTTGCACGAGTTGCATTCGACCATCGATTGCGTGCAACGGGATGATCTGGGGCCCACCTTCAAGATGCTCGCGCGCGTGTCGACCATCCAACATCAGCTGCAGCAATCCTGGGACGTGCTGGCGACGATCACACCCTCCGATTACTCCGCTTTCCGCAATACTCTGGGCCGTTCGTCCGGATTCCAGTCTCCGCAATACCGCATGTTGGAGTTCATGATCGGCAACAAGAACGCGGACACCATCAAGGTATTCCGCGGTGATCCGGCGAACTACGAATTGCTGGAACGCGCGCTGCGCGCGCCCAGCCTGTATGATGAGGTGTTGCGGCTGTTGAGCCGCCGCGGATTGAACATACCGGCGGAGGCCATCGACCGCGATTTCACCCAGCCTTACCAGGCCAGCAAGCAGGTCGCGGCGGCCTGGCTCAGCGTGTATCACAACTCGGTCAAGGACTGGGATTTGTACGGACTGGCCGAGCGCCTGGTCGACCTCGATTACAAGTTTCAATTGTGGCGGTTCGCGCACGTGAAGACCGTCGAACGCATCATCGGGTACAAGCGGGGCACCGGGGGGACGGCCGGCGTGTCGTACCTGACCAAGGCGTTGGAGCTCAAGTTTTTCCCGGAGTTGTGGACGATCAGAACGTCCATGTAGGTTTAAGGAGCCTGTCTGAGTTCCATCGTGACGAACATTACAGATCAATTGCAGAACGTGAACGTCGCTTCCAGCGACTTATTGGCGACTCCCGAGGAGATCAAAAGCCGTTTGCCGCTGACCGCGCGCGCCGCGGATACGGTATTCAGATCGCGCGAGGCGGTGCGCGCCATTCTGGAGCGCCGCGACCCCCGCTTGTTCGTGGTCGTCGGTCCCTGTTCGATTCACGACGTGGTGGCGGCTCGGGAATACGCGGCGCGCCTCTCCGAGCTGTCGGCACGGGTCGAGCCGACCATGCGTCTCATCATGCGCGTGTACTTCGAGAAGCCGCGCACCACGGTCGGCTGGAAGGGGTTGATCAACGATCCGGATTTGGATGACTCGTTCCACATCGAGAAGGGCATTACGATCGCCCGGGAGCTGCTGCTGCACGTCGCCGAATTGGGGCTGCCGGCGGGCACCGAGGCCCTCGACCCCATCATGCCGCAGTACTTGTCCGAACTCATCACGTGGACCGCGATCGGAGCGCGCACCACGGAGTCCCAGACCCACCGGGAAATGGCCAGCGGCCTGTCGACGCCGGTGGGATTCAAGAACGGCACCGACGGTACGCTCTCGGCCTCGATCAACGCGCTGCAGTCGGTGCGACATCCGCATCATTTTCTCGGCATCACCCAACAGGGACAATCGGCCGTGTTCCGCACCCGCGGCAATCCGCATGCGCACATCGTCCTGCGCGGCGGCGGCGGCCGTGTGAACTACGATGCGGTCAGCATCGCGGTGGCCGAACGGGAACTGAGGGCGGCGGGCCTGCCGCCGACCATCGTGGTCGACTGCAGTCACGGCAATTCGAACAAGGAGCCGGCGCTGCAGCCGATGGTGGCCGAGAATTGCGTCGCGCAGATCCTCGACGGCAATCGCTCGATCGTCGGTCTGATGCTCGAGAGCCACTTGAAGGCGGGAAATCAGCCCATTCCGAAGGATCCGACCAAGCTCGAATACGGCGTTTCGATCACCGACCCCTGCATTGACTGGCAGACCACGGAAACGCTGCTGCTCAAGCTGCATCAGTCCTTGCAGCGCGTGCCCCGGTGAGGCGCGGCACGGCCGGCGGTTCCGGCAGCCTCAAGTCCAGTCCGCGACCGCAATGCCGGAGGCCGCGGCACGGCGGCGCGCCCGCCCGTTGCCGTTGACCAGCAATCCGCGGTCCGCTTGGCCCAGATGGGGCAGATCCGAATCGCTGTTGCCGTACGCGACCAGGGATAGCCCCGGGTAGCGGGTGCGCAACCAGGCCAGGCACTTGGATTTCTCCGCGCCCCGGAGGTTGGCCGAATGCAGCGCGCCGTCGAGACGGTCGGCATTGGCCTCGGCCGTGCGCCATTCCAACTGCGTGCACAGCGTGCGTTCGAAGCCGAGCAGGCGCCCGATGCGCGGTACGTAGAGATCGGGGCTCGCGGACAACAGCACCAGGTGATCTCCGGCGGCCCGATGCGCTTCCAACCTCGCGAGCGCCGCGGGCCGAAAGGCGTGCCGGCGCTGCAGACCGGCCACGAACGCGTCGGACCAGGCGTCGATTTGATGCCGCGGGTCGCCGCCCATGACGGCGCGTATGCAGCGCGACTTCAGCACACCACGGTCACGGCGCCCGAGCAGGTAGCCCGCCAGGGCAGGGAGCAGGCGCCACAGATGCCGCCAATGCGCGGGATGCCGGGCCGCGTATCCCATCAAGTACGGCAGCAGCGTATCGCGCCAGGTCAACGTGCCGTCTAGATCGAATACTGCGACGCAGGGTGTGTCGGCAGCCGCGCATGGTGCAGGCATGGCTGCAATATATGATTTTCGATCCCTCCCGTCGACCTCGAGCCCTGCGGAAAAATCAGCATGCCGGCTGCCCTGTTTTCCAGATCGGCGTGCCGCGGGGCGAGAAGGTTGAACTGCTTCACAGTCCCGACCGCGGCAATTCGCGTAGGCGTACTAGTACGAATGCCGACTGCGCCCGGGTGGTGGGTGCATCACTGCGGGATACTACGTCTCTGCGGCCGGAGCATTGCCGCGTCATCCGGGAGAGCGTACCAAAGTGAGTAATGCGACACAGTCCGCAGGGCGTGCCGATTCCATATTCACGTCGTACGTAGCCCTCGCAAACGGTCTGGTCGGCGATTTGTCGGGCGTTGGCCTGCTGGACGGCTCGCTGAAGCCCGTGGGTCAATCCGGCGAGTTGGACGCCGCGCTTTGCGCCAAGTGGCTGCATTCGCTGCACTGGACGGACTTGCAGGAGCGTCTGCCGACGGCGCGGGCCGGCACGGCCACGCACGTGTGGGTCGCCATTCCCATCCAGCAGGCCGACGGCGGGCTGCTCGGGGTTTTTTGCACCAGCCAGCGGTGCGCCGCCCCGCCCACGCAGCCCGCGCGCCTCGCCGGCGCGTTGGCGCTGCGGCTCAAGCCGCTGGTCGACTGTGTGCATCGCGACCTGATGGCAGCCGTGCCCGCGCGGGCCAAGATACAGAATCTCACCGAACGCACCGCGGAATTGGAATGGCTGTTTCAAGTCACCAGCAATCTCAAGGGGACGGTCGACGATCAACAGATCATCGAGGAGCTGCTGGCGGCGGCCACGGCTCGCTTGGAAAGTGCGCTGGGCATTCTGTGCATTCCGGACAAGCGCATGGTGGTCAAGTGCGAGCATGACAAGGCAGCGGCGCCCGTCCTGCTCGAGGCATGGGCTCAGACGCAGCAGCACCTGATTACCTGGGTACAGCGGCAGAATCGTCCCCTGGTGGTCAATGGCGTCGGCCGCGCGGCGAAAAACATGCCGCGCTGCAAGGTGCTGTGCGTACCCATCGTGCGCGACTCGGGCCGGGTGATCGGCGCCCTGGCCTTCTACAATCTGCCCGACGCGCCGGATTTTCTCGCCAGGCACGTGTTCCTCGCCCGCCACATCGGCCGTCAGGCGGCAAGCATCGTCGAGGCGCAGTTCGATTTGATGACCGGCCTGTACACGCGCAGCGGCCTCGATCAGATGTACAAGGGCCTCGACAGCACCGAGGAGGAGTCCGTCGAACGCAGCGTGATTTACCTCGATATCGATCACATGCACGTCGCCAACGAGCTGCATGGATTCGAGGTGGGCAACGAACTCATCGTGCGGGTGGCCGACGTCCTGGCGGCGCCTTTGCTGCCGGACGATGCTTTGGCGGCGCGCATTTCGGGCGATCGCTTCGCGGTCATCCTGCCCAAGGCGACGTCCAACGAAGCGGTCGCGATCGCGCAGCGGCTGCAGGAGACGATTTCGCGGCTTGTCATCGGGCCTTCCAAGGAGGTGTTCGACGTGTCGATCAGTTGCGGTGTGGCGGCGCTGTTGCCCGTGCCGGACGGGCTCGCGCGCGGCATCGCGGCCGCGGAACTGGCCTGCAAGACCGCGAAGAATCGCGGCCGCAACCGGGTCGAGGTGTACGCCTTCGAGGACGGCAGCATGATGCGGCGCCACCGGGATGCACTGGCCGTCGGCCAGTTGCGCTCGGCGCTGAAGGCGGACCGGCTGCTGCTGTACGCGCAGCGCATCTCGCCGCTGCAGAATCCGGGCCTGCCGGGCGGGTACGAGATTCTCCTGCGGCTGCGCGAGCGCGACGGCAGCCTGGTGGCCCCCGGGCCGCTGATCGAGGCCGCGCAGCGCTACCAGATCCTGCCGTCCATCGACCGGTGGGTGATCCAGCGCGCCCTGCAGATGCTGGGCCCCTACCGGAGCATGTTCAGAAGCCGCGGTTTGGGAATGTCCATCAATGTGTCGGGGCAGTCGATCGGCGACGAGGCATTTATCCAGCAGTTCACTCAGCTGTTGAAGGAAGCGAATCTGCCGCGGAATTGCGTCAGTGTCGAACTCACGGAACAAGCGGCCATCACCAATCTGGCCAAGGCGCAGCAGATGGTGGCGAAGGTGCGCACCCTGGGCTGTGAGCTCGCACTGGATGACTTCGGCACGGGGGCGAATTCGCTGACCTATTTGAAGGCACTGCAGGTGGGCCGCGTCAAGATCGACGGCAGCTTCGTGCGCGACATCGCGACCGATCGGAACTCCCGGGCGACGGTGCGGGCAATCGTGGAACTCGCCAAGGGGCTCGGCATCCAGACGGTTGCCGAGTATGTCGAGAGCGACGAGATCGCCCGGGAAATGCGCCGTTTGGGAGTGGACTATGCGCAGGGTTACGCCATCGGCAAGCCCGAACCGCTGTCCGATTTGCTGGAGAGTCTGACGCGCGACGAGTCGCAACGGCTGCACCGGCTGTTTCTCGAAACTTAGCCTGTCCGAGCACCTCCCGCGGCCGGTCCCGCCCCAAGCTCACTCCCCGGCGAGCTGCGCAATGGCGGCCAGCAGCGCATCGGTATCGACCGGCTTGCTCATGAAGCGGCAGCGCGGGATGGCCGACTTTACGACACGCATCATCGACTGCAAATCGCCGCTCAACAGAATGGCGGGCACGTCTCGATGATGGCGCGCCCGCAGCTCCTGCAACACGTCGAGCCCGGTGAGCGTGCCCTCGAGATGATAATCCGAAATGAACACATCGTTCGGCTGCAGGTCGGCGAGCAGCATCTCGGCCTCCTCGACGGTGCCGGCGCTGCGAGTTTCATACCCTTCCAGCGTCAAGAACAACTCGGTCGCGGCCCGGACTGAATCGTCGTCCTCGAGGAGAACGAGACGACTGCGGCCGGCCGCCGAGGTCCTCGGCGCGAATGCCGTTTCGCCGGCCTGCACACCAGCCGCGACGCCGGCCCAAGCCACTTCGCGTTGCCGGGGGATGCGGACCCGAACGCGCGTGCCGTTGCCCAGCTTGGACGACACCGCGACGGAGTAGCCCAGCAGCCGCGATACCTCGCGGACGATGGCAAGCCCAAGTCCCACGCCGGAGCGCAGCGCGCCCTGGGTATCGACCTGGTAGTACTCGTCGAATATCCGCTCCAGCTTGTCTGCCGGAATGCCGATGCCCGAATCCTCGACATCGAGGCTGAGCGCCTCGGCGTCGCCGCCCAAGATTATTTCCACCGAGCCGCTCGCCGTGTACTTCAGGGCGTTGCCCACGAGATTCTGCAGCAGCTGCGCGAACAGGACCCGATCCGTGTTGATGATGGTCGGCGTGCCGGGGATGCGGAGCTGCAGGCGCTTGGCGGCGGCCACGGGTTCGAATTCGCGCGCGAGCTCTGCGAAGACCGATTGCAGGGAAACCGGAGCGAGCTGCGGCTCGATGGCCCCGGATTCGAGCCGGGTGACGTCGAGCAGCGCGTTCAGCAACCGGCTTGCGCCATTGATGGCCTGTTCCTGGCTGCGCAGCAGCTCGTTCAGTTCCGGCAGGCGCTGAGCCAGGGTGAGCATCGAGGCGTTGAGCAGACGGATGGTCTGCAAGGGCTGCCGTAGATCATGGCTCGCCATGGCGAGGAACCGGGTCTTGGCATTATTGGCGCGCTCGGCTTCCTGCCGGGCGGCCATCAACGCCTCGTTGACGGCGCGACGCTCGGTCATGTCGCGGATGGCGGCCGCTACGAAGGTGCCGTCGTCCTCGTGAAAGACGGCGAGCCGGATGCCGGCGGGAAATTCCGTGCCGTCGGCGCGGCGGGCGAACAAATCGAGGATTCGGGCCCCCATCTCCCGGTTCTTCGGGTCCTTCAGGAATCCGGCAAGGTGCGCGCCATGGCGCAGCCGGAAGCGCTCCGGCACCAGCATCTCCATGGGTTGCCCGATCAACTGATCGTGGGAGTAGCCGAACAGCCCGAGCGTGGTGGAGTTTGCGAAGCGTATTCGGCCCTGGGCATCGACAACGATGAGCGCATCAGGTGAGAATTGCAGCAGATGCGGTGCGATGGAGGCGACGGTATCCATTGGTGAGCGACATTCCGACCAGGGGCGCCTGAGCGAGCGAAACGGAGCCTACCATGTCCGTGGCCCGCGGGCAGCGACCGGGATAAGGGGCCGGCGCAAGATATTGCGGCAATTCGCAGGTGTGCGGTGCGGAGCGTTGCCGCAGACTTGCGGCACGATGGTCGAGCCGGTACATGGGGGTCGCGGGGCATCGCTCGTGCAGGACACTATGTGAACGAACCTGATTCCAAGACGGGCGGGTCCGCGGCGCTTCTCAACCGCTTGCTCGAGATTGCGCGAATCTCGGCGCTCGCGGAAATGGCGAGCGGCATGGCGCACGAAATGAATCAGCCCCTGGGGGCGATTGCGACCTTCTCTCAGGCCGGCGACCGGCTGCTCAACCGGCCGGAACCGATGGTCGCGCGGGCGCTCGACGTGTTTCGCCAAATCAACACCGAGGCGCTCGGCGCCGGCGAGGCCATCCGGCGGATCCGGCGCTTGTTCGACCAGGATGAAGTCACCCGCTCGCGATGCTCGATGAGCGAGGTGATCGATGAGTTGCGCCCGGTCTTCGAAATGATCGCGAAGTGGGCCGACGTCGAGCTGCGGATCGACATTTCACCGTCGCTGCCGGACGTGTCCATTGACCGGCTGCGCGTCCAACACGTGCTGTTTTCTCTCTTCAAGAACGCCCTGGACGTCAGCGTGCAGAACTTGGGTACGCGGCAGGTAACGCTCGCCGCGCGCGCCGACCGCTATGCCGTCGAGGTCAGCGTGACGGATTCGGGTGCCGGCGTCGCCGAGGAGGTGCGCGGGCAATTGTTTCGCCCCTTCTTCACCACCAAGCCGCGCGGCACCGGATTGGGGCTGGCCTCGAGCCGCGCAATCGTCGAGGCGCACGAGGGGACCATAGGATTCGAAGGCGAAACCACCGGCGGCACGCGCTTCTGGTTTCGCCTGCCGGTTACCGATAGTTGACGGGAACTCGTATGTCAAATATCACCGAAGCTCCGCCGAGTACACCCACCGTCTACGTCGTCGATGACGACGATGGCATGCGCCGCGCCTTGAGCCTGCTGCTGAGCACGGTCGGCTACAAGACGCAGGCGTTTGCCAATCCGGCCGATTTTCTCGCGCATTTCGATGCGGATGCCCACGGCTGCCTGGTGCTCGATATACGGATGCCGGGCATGAGCGGACTGGAGTTGCAGCAGCACCTCAATCGGACCGGCTCGATGCTGCCGGTCATCTTCATCACCGGCCACGGCGACGTGCCCATGGCCGTTCAAGCCATGAAGGAGGGAGCGTTCGAGTTCATTCAAAAGCCGTTCCGGGACCAGGACCTGCTCGATCGGATCAATCATGCCTTGCAGCAGGATGGGGAGAATCGCGCGAACCTGGCCCGGCGCGCGGACGTCGCGCGCCGATTGGAGTCGTTGACGCCGCGCGAGCGCCAGGTCATGGCCATGGTGGTCGACGGCGCCGCCAACAAGGTCATTGCGATCGATTTGGATCTCAGCGAACGCACCGTCGAAATTCACCGGGCCAAGGTCATGGAGAAGATGGGCGCACACTCGGTGGCGCATCTCGTGAAACTGCGTCTCAGCCTCGATAGGGATGCGGCCCCGCGCGCGCCCACCCGTGGAAGTACCGATACATAACGATGGCGGGATCCGGGAGAATTACACCGGGAATCTCGGCGAGGGCCTCGGCGCATGCAATCCTTGATGGTGACTTTCCGTGGAGTAGAGCGCAGCGGCGCCGTGGAGACGCGCATCCGCGAAATCGGCGAACGTCTGCGGCGCTGCCATGACCGGATCACGCACTGTCACGTGAGCGTCGTGGCCGGCCTCGACGAGTCCGGCGCTACGGTCGCGGCGAAAATCCACGTGAGTGTGCCCGGAGCGCAAATCCATGCAGAGAGCGTCAATCCCCGCGACGTCGGCAACACGGATGTTTTTCGGGCGCTCCGCGGCGCCTTCGATAATGCGCGCCGTCAGCTGCGGGACCTGCAACGTGACGGGCGCACATCGCGGCTGGCCGGCGCCTCGGCAGGTGTCGCGGGCCGCCGCGGCGGACCGGTGCGCTGAACCGGTGCGGTTGCCGTACTATAACTATACGGCGGGCCGAAATCCGGTTCCCACGGCGTAGTGAAGTGCCATAGTGACCATGCAGGATCGCGCGAGAATCCGAACAGCGGCCATCGTCGGAGCGGGGGCCGTCGGCTCATGGCTGGCGGATGCGTTGGACCGCGCCGGATGGCGCATCTGCCTGGCCGCGCGCGGCCAGACCTTGGCGGCCCTGCGCGAGGGCGGCCTTTGCGTGGAGTGCGGCGGCGAAGTGCGCCGGTCGCGCCCGGTGGCGGGATCTCCCGCGGAACTGGGGGTTCAGGATTACGTCTTTCTCACCGTCAAAGCACACGGTTTGTCCGGCCTGGCGCCGCAGCTCGCGCCGCTGCTCGGCCCCGGCACGGTCGTCATCAGCGCCGCGAACGGCATTCCGTGGTGGTTCTTTCAGGACTTCGCCGGACCGCTCGAGGATCAGGTGCTCGCGTCCGTGGATCCGGATGGCTCGCAGGCGCGCGCATTTGCGCGCGGACGCGTTCTCGGTTCGGTGGTTCACGCCTCGGTGCACGTGACGGCGCCCGGGCGGATTCGGGTGGCGGCGGCCGACCGATTCCTGCTCGGCGAGCCGAGCGGCGTGCCCTCGGGCCGGGTCGACGACGTCGTGCAGGCGCTGCGCGCGGGCGGCGTCAATGCGCTCGCCTCGCGGCACATCCGTGAGGAGGTGTGGGCAAAGCTTTGGGGCAACATGAACATGAATCCGCTGAGCGCGCTCGCCCGCTGCGGCACCGGAGAGCTTCTGGCCGATGCCGATGTGCGCGCGCTGTGCGTCAGCATGATGGAGGAGATGCAGCAATGCGGGAGGATACTGCAGCTGAATGTGTCCATGACCCCGGACGAGCGCATCGAGATCACGCGGCGGCTGGGCGATTTTCGAACCTCGATGCTCGCCGATGTCGAGTCGGGGCGGCCGCTCGAGATCGCCCCGCAATTGGGCGCCGTCGTGGAGATCGCGGAGCGGCTCGAGGTACCCGCGCCATTCTGTCGATCGATCCTGGGTCTTGCGAGACTGCTCAGCGCCTAGCGTCCTCCTGTAGGAACCGCCCTACAAGCGCTGCGGCGGCCCGGCCCTTTGTGCCGCTGCCACCCCATGTCACATTAGTTTTCTAAAGGCCCGCCGGCGGTGGTCACATGCTGATAAGGCTGGGTTATGAGCTGGTATACGAGTTCGCTCAAGCCACGCCCATGATCCTCAACTTGAACGTGCACTACAGCCGCAGCCAGGACCTGGTGCGCGCCGACACCATCGTTACCGAGCCAGCGGTGCCGGTGTCGATGTACCGGGACGGTTTCGGCAACTGGTGCACGCGCGTGGTCGCGCCTCCCGGCACGTTCCGGATTTCGGCCGACGGGCTGATCGCCGACAGCGGCGTGGCCGAGCCCGCGTTTCCGCAGGCATTCGAGCACTGCGTGGAATCGCTGCCCGACGAGACGCTCGTGTATCTCCTGCCCAGCCGGTATTGCGAGACCGAATTGCTGTCGCCGTCCGCCTGGAACCTGTTCGGCAGCATGGCGCCCGGATGGACGCGGGTGCAGGCGATCGTCGATTATGTGCACGATCTGATCGCCTTCGATTATCAAAGCGCCCGGGCGACAAAAACAGCCTGGGAGGCTTTCAACGAGCGGCGCGGGGTTTGTCGCGACTACGCACACCTGGCAATCGCCCTGTGCCGCGCGCTCAACATTCCGGCGCGTTACTGCACAGGCTATCTGGGCGACATCGGCGTGCCGGCGGTGGACGCCCCGATGGATTTCTCCGGTTGGTTCGAGGCCTACCTCGCCGGCTCGTGGCACACCTTCGATCCGCGCAACAACTGCAGGCGCATCGGCCGGGTATTGATCGCGCGCGGGCGCGACGCGGCCGACGTCGCCATCAGCATGACCTTCGGGCCGAACATGCTGTCGAAATTCAGGGTGTGGACGGACGAAGCCGGTTAGCCCGCGCGCAGGCATCGCCCGCCCCCAAACCGTTTGACGGCACTAATTTCACGCCGGTTAGGCTAGAATCGGCCGCCAAAGTGTGGCCGCTGACCGAATTGCGGCCGTTGCATGAGGAATATCATGAATCAGAGCGTTGGATTGCCCGCATGGCGAGTGGCCGCGGCGGCATGCGTCATCGCGGCGGCGTCGGGACTTAGTCCCAGCCCCCCGGTGCGGGCGGCCGCCGCCGCGCCCGCTCCGGCGGCGGCGGCCGGCTTCAGCTTCGTCAAAAGTCTGGGCGGTATCGACGAATACCAGCTCGACAGCAACGGGCTCACCGTGCTGCTCGCACCCGACCATTCGGCGCCCGTGGTCACGTTTCAGGTGACGTACCGGGTCGGTTCGCGCAACGAGGTCACCGGCACCACCGGCTCGACGCATATTCTCGAGCACTTGATGTTCAAGGGCAGCGAGAACTTCAACGATCCCAAGGGCAACAGCATCAAGCAGTTCCTCGAGAAGGTGGGCGGCCAGTTCAATGCAAGCACCTCGGTGGACCGCACGAATTATTTCGCCACCATCGGCCGCGAGAATTTGGAGGGGTATGTGGCGATCGAAGCCGATCGGATGCGGCATCTCTGGTTGCACGAGGCGGATCGCCAATCGGAAATGACCGTCGTGCGCAACGAATACGAGCGCGGCAAGAACGACCCGGACAACGTGTTGATCGAGGAAGTCACCGCGGCGGCGTACGTGGCGCTGCCGTACCATCATCCGACCATCGGCTGGAAAAGCGACATCGAGCACGTGCCCATCTCGCGGTTGCGCGAGTTCTACGACACCTTCTATTGGCCCAACAATGCCACCGTAACCCTGGTGGGCGACTTGGACCCGGCGGCCGCGCTGGGCTTGGTCAAGAAATATTACGGCACCTATCCGAAGTCGCCGCAGCCCATCCCGGCGATCTACACCGAGGAGCCTGCGCAAAGCGGCGCGCGGCGGGTGCTCGTCAAGCGGCCCGGGGAGCTCGGCACCGTAATCATCGCGCACAAAGTGCCGAACGGCCGGGACGCGGACCAGCCGGCGCTGGAAATGCTCGACGCCATCTTAAGTTCCGGTAAGAACGCGCGCTTGTATCGGGCACTGGTGGACAAGGGGTTGGCGTTGAATGCCGGCGCGGGCACGGACCTGCACCGCGATTTGTCGCTGCACTCGGTGTACGCGGAACTCGCGCCGGGCGCCACCCATGAACAGGTCGAAGAGGCATTGCTGGCGGAGATCGAGAAGATCAAGGCCGACGGGGTGACGCCGGCCGAGATCGCGCGGGTCAAGCAGCAATATATCGCCGCCGACGCGTACAAGCGCGACGGCACCGCGGGGGTCGCGAGTGAACTCAACGAATGGATTGCCGTGGGCGACTGGACTCTCTATGTCACCTTCCCCGAGAAGGTCCAGCAAGTCAGCCCGGCCGACGTGCAGCGCGTGGCCAAACAGTACCTCACCGATGACCAGAGCACGACGGGTTGGTTCGTGCCGGTGCAGCCCGCAGCGGAGAAAGGCGCGTGATGGGCAATAAACTGAGGACGGTGTGCGCGGCGCCGGTGCTGCTGCTCGCGAGCATCGGCGCCGGCGCGAACATGGCCGAACAAGCCCATCGCGCGCAGGCGGCGGGCATCGATGTCGTCACCTATCCCACCGCGGTCAAGGACGTGGTGGTGATCGTGGGAGTGCTTCCCGCGGGCGATGCCATGGCCGAGCCCGGCAACATCGCGATCCCGACGCTGGTCGGCATGATGCTCGACCGGGGCACGAAACGGCTCGACAAATTCGCGATCGCCGATCGGCTGGAGAATGTCGGCGCGGAAATTTCTTTCGGCGTGGGCGCTCAGAGTCTGGAGCTGCATGCCAAGTGCCTGAGAAAGGACCTGCCCCTCGTGATGGGCTTGATCGCGGATGAATTGCGGACCCCGGCGTTGCAGGCGTCCGAGTTCGCGAAGGCGAAACAGCAGTTCATCGGATCCTTGCAGGCGTCATTGCAGAACACGGAGGCCCGGGCGCACGAAGCGTTCGGCGGCGCGGTGTTCCCCGCGGGCCACCCGAACCATCCGCACTCCATCGCCGAATACATGGCTGCGGCAAAATCGGCAACGCTCGAGGAGGTTAAGGCGTTTCATGCCAGGAACTACGGTCCCGCGCACATGACCCTCGTTCTGGTGGGCGACGTGAGCGCCGACGGCGGGCAGGCCGAAGTCGCCACCGCCTTTTCGGGCTGGACGGGAGGGCGGGACTACATCCGGCCGGCGCGGCCCGCGGCCGCGTCGGGACAGCGCGACATCTACGTTCCCTTGAACGACAAGCCCAGCGTCTCCGTGGTGCTGGGCCAGGCGACGGGCCTCAAGTACAAGGATCCCGACGCCCTCGCGCTGCGCATGGGAACCGCGATATTCGGGCATGGATTCACGGGACGGCTGATGGGAACGGTGCGCGACAAGGAAGGCCTTACCTACAACATCGGCGCCGGCGTCTCGGAAGACACCATCGCGGACGGCGCCTGGGATATTGCCGCGAGTTTCGCACCGGCGCTGCTCGACAAGGGACTCGCATCGACGCGGCGCGAACTTCAGAAGTGGTGGTCCGACGGCGTCACGGAGGCCGAACTGGCCGACCACAAACAAGGCCTGATCGGCGGCTACTTCGTCGGGCTGTCGACCACCGCCGGGCTCGCGAACACCATCGTGTCGTCGATTCAGCGCGGCTACGACCTCGGCTGGCTCGACGGCTATCCGCAGGCCATCAAGGCGCTGACGCGCGACCAGGTCAACAACGCCATCAAGACCCACCTCGATCCCGGCGCCATGATTCTGGTCGAAGCGGGAAGCGTCAAGGCGGCCTCCGCGCCGCCGCCCGCGGGCAATTAGGCCGCGGTGCTGACCGCCGCGAGTTGCCGCAGCACGTAGTGCAGGATCCCGCCGTGCTGATAGTAGTCGAGCTCCTTGGGCGTATCGATGCGCAGGCGCACGTCGAATTCGCACCGCTGGCCGCCGTCGGCCGTCGCGATCACCTTGACCATCCTCGCCGCCCCTTGATTGAGTCCGACGATCTCGAAGGTTTCCCTGCCCGAGAGGCCTAGGCTCTGCGTGCTTTGGCCCTCCTTGTACTGCAGGGGAAGCACGCCCATCCCGATGAGATTCGATCGGTGAATGCGCTCGAAGCTTTCCGCGATCACGGCCTTGACACCGAGCAGCATGGTGCCCTTCGCCGCCCAATCGCGCGAGCTGCCCGTTCCGTACTCCTTGCCGGCGAGGATCAGCAGCGGCGTGCGCTCGGCCTTGTACTTGACGGCCGCATCGAAAATCGACATCGATTCACCGCTCGGTATGTGCACGGTGAGGCCGCCTTCCGTGCCGGGCAGCAACAGATTGCGCAGCCGGATGTTGGCGAAAGTGCCCCGCATCATGACTTCATGATTGCCGCGGCGCGCTCCGTAGGAGTTGAAATCCGCCGCCTGGACTCCCTGGGAGACCAGGTACTTCGCGGCGGGACTGGATTTGGAGATATTGCCGGCCGGCGAGATGTGGTCCGTGGTCACGGAATCGCCGAGCACCGCGAGTACGCGCGCACCCGCGAGGTCCCCGACCGGCGCCGGCGTCATGGTCATCCCGTCGAAGTAGGGGGGATTCTTGACGTAGGTCGACTTGCCGTCCCACTCGTAGATTTTGCCCGCCGGCGTCTTGATGCTGTTCCAGTGCGCGTCGCCCGCGAATACGTTCGCGTAGCCCTTGGTGAACATGGCGGAGTCGACCGAAGCGGCCACGGCATGCGCGACGTCCGCCGCGCTCGGCCACACGTCCTTGAGAAAGACGGGTTTACCGTCCGTGCCGGTGCCCAGCGGTTCGGTGGTAATGTCGATGTTGAGACTGCCGGCCAGCGCGTAGGCGACCACCAACGGAGGTGAAGCCAGGAAATTCATCTTGATCTCCGGATGCACCCGGCCCTCGAAGTTGCGATTGCCCGACAGCACCGAGGCGGCAATCACGTCGCCGCTCTTCACGGCCTCGGAAATCTCCGGCTTCAGCGGCCCGGAGTTGCCGATGCAGGTCGTGCAGCCGTAGCCCACCGTGTAGAAGCCCAGTGCTTCCAACTCCTTCAGCAGCCCGGCTTTGCGCAGATAATCGGTCACGACGCGCGAGCCGGGCGCGAGCGAGGTCTTCACCCAGGGCTTCGACTTCAGGCCCAGCGAGTTCGCCTTGCGCGCCAACAGTCCGGCGGCGACCAACACCGCCGGGTTCGACGTATTGGTGCAGCTCGTGATCGCGGCGATCAGCACCGCGCCGTCCTTCACGGCGAAGCGGTTCCCCGCCACCGTCGCCGACGCGCTGCCCACGGCGCCGGGATTCTTCTGGGCGCGTTCCTCGGCCATTTTCTTGGCGCTGCTTTGATACACACTCTTGGCCGAGCGCAACGGGACGCGGTCCTGGGGACGTTTCGGTCCGGCGAGAGAGGGTTCGACCGTCGACAGATCGAGCTCCACGACGTCGGTGTAGTCGGCGGCCGGTGCGCCCTGGACCCGCCACAGGCCCTGCGCCCTGGCATAGGCCTCCACCAGCGCGATCTGTTCGGGCGCTCTGCCGGTGAGTTCCAGGTAGCGGATGGTCTCCTCGTCGATGGGAAAGATCGCGCACGTGGAGCCGAATTCCGGCGACATGTTCGCGATGGTGGCGCGATCCGCGAGCGGCAGGCCCCGGAGTCCATCGCCGAAGAACTCGACGAACTTGTCCACGACGCCCTTCTTGCGCAGTACTTCGGTCACGGTCAACACCAGGTCGGTGGCCGTCGTGCCGGCGGGCAGGGCGCCGCTGAGCTTCACGCCGATGACCTGAGGAATCAGCATTGTGACCGGTTGGCCCAGCATGGCGGCTTCCGCTTCGATGCCCCCGACGCCCCATCCGAGCACGCCCAAGCCGTTGACCATGGTGGTGTGCGAGTCGGTGCCCACCAACGTGTCAGGATAGGCAACGGCGTTGCCGTTGCCCGCTGCTTCGAAAATCACCCGCGCCAGCCGTTCGAGGTTCACTTGATGGACGATGCCGGTATTGGGCGGAACCACCTTGAAATTGCTGAACGCAGTCTGACCCCATCGCAGGAACATGTAGCGCTCGCCGTTGCGGGCGAATTCGATGTCGTTGTTGTGCTGCAGGGAGTCGGCCGCGCCATACTCATCGACCTGCACGGAATGATCGATGACCAGTTCAGCCGGCGCCAGCGGATTCACCCGTTGGGCATCACCGCCGAGCCGCACGATGGCCTCGCGCATGGCGGCCAGATCGACGATGCACGGCACGCCCGTGAAGTCCTGCATGATGACGCGCGCCGGAGTGAAGGCGATCTCGTGATTCGGCACAGCCTTCGGATCCCAACGCAGCAGAGCCTCGATATCGTCCTTGGTGACATTCGCACCGTCCTCGAAGCGCAGCAAATTCTCCAACAGGATCTTCAGGGAAAAGGGCAGCCGGTCGACATTGTGGGCCCGGAGCGCGCTCAAGCCCAGGATGTCGTATGTCTTGGCGCCCACAGTGAGCGTCGTTCTCGCCTTGAAGCTGTCCGTCATGACCCCTCCGTCGAAAGCGACGATTATAGGCGATTACGCGCGTGCCGGGCGCCCAGGAGCCTGTCTGAGAATTCCGCGCTCGCGGCCATGGGGAATACTTGAGACAGGCTGCATGCCTCAGGCGTACGCCGCCGGCGCGAGTTGCGAGTTGCGGCATCGTGCGATGACGCCGCCGCCCAGGCATGTCTCGCCCTGATAAAACACCGCGTATTGTCCGGGAGTCACGGCGCTCGCCGCCGCGCGCAACCGCACCTGCGCGCCGCCGTCGGTCGGGCTGATACGGCACGGCAAGTCGTTCTGCCGATAGCGTGTCTTGACCGCGCAGTCGAATTCCCCGCGCGCGGAAGGGGCAAGCCATTGCACTGCGTCGACGTCGAACGCATCGGACAGGAGCAGCGGATGGCGCCTGTCCTGGACCGCGATGAGGGCGTTGCGCTCGGGCTGTTTCGCCGCGACGTACCAGGGCGCGGCCGCGGCACCGGGCCGCCCGCCAATGCGTAGACCCGATCTTTGGCCGAGCGTGTACAGAGCGAGTCCCCGATGTTCGCCGATGATCCGCCCCTCCGGGGTTTCGATCGGGCCCGGCGCCTGGGTCAGGTAGCGGCTCAGGAACTCCTCGAACGGCCGCTCGCCGATGAAACAGATGCCCGTGCTGTCCGGCTTGTCGAACACCGGCAGACCCGCGGCGTGCGCGCGCCGCCGCACCGCCTCCTTGTGCAGCTCGCCGATCGGAAACAGCGTCTTCTTAAGGGCGGCGGGCGCGACCTGATGCAGGAAATAGCTTTGATCCTTGGCGGTGTCGGCGGCCTTCAGCAATTGCACGGCGCCGCCGGCCCGCCGCAGCCGGGCGTAATGGCCGGTGGCGATCCAGGATGCCCCGAGACGCTGCATATAGTCGAGGCAGACGCCGAACTTGATCTCGCGATTGCACAGGACGTCCGGGTTCGGAGTGCGCCCGGCGGCGTACTCGCGCAGGAAATGCGCAAACACGCGCTCCCGGTACTCGGCCGCGAAGCTGACGCGGTGCAGGGGAATGCGCAGCACCTCGCAGACGCGCCGCGCGTCCTGATAGTCCGCGGCGCCGGTGCAGTAGGCGTCCTCGTCATCGTCCCAATTGGACATGTAGAGGCCCTGCACCTGTAAGCCCGAGTCGAGCAGCAGCAGGGCGGCAACGGCCGAATCGACGCCGCCGGACATGCCGACAATGACGGTATCCATGCGCCGATTATACCGGCGCCGGCGGTCAGGGGCCTGTCTGAAGCGTTCCCTGCGGCTGAGCGCGCAGCCGCGTGCGGTCCTACATGAGCATCTGGCGCATTTGGGATTCTTGCATGCTGGTCTGCCAGACCTCATCGAAGAAATTGAGATACCGGCGCGCGTTGGGCGGATCGTTCATGTCCGAGATGCCGTCCCAGCGGTCCGCCTGGAGCCGGTACACCAGCGCTCGGTCGTCGGCGATGATGAAGGCGCCGGCGCTCGCCGGGTATTCGGGGCTCATCGAGCGCATGTCGATGCAGCTCGTGAGGCGCCGCGCCAGGGCCAGAAAGCGATTGTTGTCCGCCATCGCGCGCGAGGGATCCGCGAGCAGCACCCGCACCTTGGCGTACGAGCGCGCCAGCACCAGCCGTTTGATGGCCTCGAGAAACGGCTCTTCGCCGTAGATCAGCGGTTCGAGATCCTGCGTGAAAATCGACAGGAGCCGCTGCGCGGATTTTGCGACCTTGAGGCTCGCCTCGCGCACCTCCGGCATGGTGCTCACGATGATGCGTGTGCCCGAGCCCCCGGGCAGGTCGGCCGCCGACCCATCGTCCGCTGGTCCGGTTGGTTGCTCAGTGTTACCCGCCATATCTGCGTGCCTCATGGAGGTGGACGGGCAGATGCCCCAGCCTCGCGTACTTATGGCCCGATACTACCGTTTGCCTTGCGTACCATCGTGCCAACTGCGTCACGTTTCGCGCGGCCCGGGCCGTAAAGAACCACCTGGGAGCCAGTCTGAGTAATCTGCGTGAGCCGGGTAGATTACTCAAACAGGCTTCCTACCGGGGACGGCGCGCCAGTTCGGGTGCCAGCCCGAGATAGGTGCCCGGCGTCAACTGCAGCAATCGCTCCTTCTCCGCGGCCGGCAGTTCGAGCGTACCGATGAACTCACGCATGGCCGCCCGGTCCATCGGCCGGCCGCGGGTGAAGTGTTTCAGGCGGTCATAGGCGTCGGGCATTCCGTGTGTGCGCATGACCGTTTGCACGGCCTCGCCCAGCACCTCCCAGGCGCGCTCCAGGTCCTCCGCAGTGCGGTTGGCGTCGAGCTCGATTTTCTCGAGGCCCGCCGCGAGGGATTGGAAGCTGAGCACGGCGTGTCCGACGGCGACGCCCACATTGCGCAGCACGGTCGAATCGGTGAGGTCGCGCTGCAGCCGCGACACGGGCAGCTTGTCGGCGAAATGCCCGAGCAGGGCGTTCGCCAGCCCGAGGTTGCCTTCGGCATTTTCGAAGTCGATGGGGTTGACTTTGTGCGGCATGGTGGAGGAGCCGACTTCGCCTTCGATCAGGTGCTGTTTGAAGTATCCGAGCGAGATGTAGCTCCACATGTCGCGCGCGAAGTCGAGGAGCACGGTATTGGCGCGCATCAACCCATGGCAGTATTCGGCGATCCAATCGTGCGGTTCGATCTGCGTGGTGTACGCGTTGCACTCGAGCCCCAGCGCCTCGATGAAGCGCGCGCTGAAGGCGGCCCAGTCGACCCGCGGCAACGCCGCCACGTGCGCATTGAAGTTTCCGACGGCGCCGTTCATTTTTCCCAGGATGACGACGCGTTCGAGGCCCCGGCACTGGGCGTCGAGGCGGGCGGCCACGTTGGCCAACTCCTTGCCCACCGTGGTCGGTGTGGCGGTCTGCCCGTGCGTGCGGGCGAGCATGCCCACGGCGGCGTAGCGCCCGCGCAGCGCATCGAGCCGCTCGCCGATGGCCCGCAGCCCCGGCAGCAGGAGCGCGCTGCGCGCCGCCTTCAACATGAGCGCATAGGCGAGATTGTTGATGTCCTCCGAGGTGCATCCGAAGTGGACCCACTCCAATTGAGGGGGCAGGGCGCCGCGCGCCTGCAATTGCTCCCGAATCCAATACTCGACCGCCTTGACGTCGTGATTGGTGCGCGCCTCAATCGTCTTGATCGCCGCGACGTCGGCGGGGGCGGGATCCTGCGCGAGCGCCTCCAGCCAGGCGCGCGCCTCGCGCGGCAGCGCCGCCAGGGCCGGCGCGGCGGGGCCGGCCGCCAGGGCCAACATCCAGGCGCATTCGACGCGTACCCGCTCGCGCATCAGGCCCGCCTCGCTGAATACACGGCGGACCGCATGCAGCTTGCCGGCGTAGCGGCCGTCGAGTGGAGAAAGCGCCTCAATAGCGTTCGCGGACATCGGAGGAGGGAGCACTCGGTGTTAGAATAAACCGATATTACCGTAAACGATCTCAAAATAAGCGGAGTAAGGCGCGATGACGACCGCAGCGCGCGTTGAGCATGACAGCCTGGGCGCTCTCGACGTGCCGGCGGCTGCTTTATGGGGTGCGCAGACCCAGCGGGCGATTCAGAATTTCCCGTCGACCGGCCTGCGCATGCCGCGCGCCTTCGTGCGCGCGCTTGGCCTCATCAAGCATGCGGCGGCGGGCGCGAACCGGGAATCGGGCGATCTCGGCGAGGCCCTCGCGCTCGCCGTGCAGGCCGCGGCGCTCGATGTGGCCGATGGGCGTTACGACGACCAGTTTCCCGTCGACGTGTTTCAGACCGGCTCGGGCACCAGCAGCAACATGAACGCCAACGAGGTCATCGCCACGCTGGCGGGCCGATCCCTCAATGCGCCCGTTCACCCCAACGACCATGTCAACATGGGACAGAGCAGCAACGATGTGGTGCCGACGGCCATACACGTTGCCGCGGCGCTGGTGCTGAGCGAGCACCTCCTGCCGGCGCTGCGCCGTTTGAGCGACGTGCTCGGCGAGCGCGCGGATGAACTGCGCGATGTGGTGAAAACGGGCCGCACGCACCTGATGGACGCGATGCCGATCACGCTGGCCCAGGAGCTGACGGGTTGGCGGGCGCAGATCGACAAGAACGAATTGCGCTTGCAGTCCGTCATGCCGCGCCTCCTGCAGCTCGCGCAAGGGGGCACGGCCGTGGGTACCGGCATCAATACGCGCTCCGGATTCGGCGCGGCCGTCGCGCAGCGCCTGGCGGCGCACACCCACCTCAAGTTCCAGCCGAACCAAAATTTCTTCGAAGCCCTGTCATGCCAGGATACCGCGGTCGAACTGTCGGGTCAGTTGAAGGTCCTTGCCGTCAGCCTGATGAAGATGTCGAACGACTTGCGTTGGATGAACAGCGGTCCCCTGGCGGGCCTGGGCGAGATCGCCCTGCCGGCGCTGCAACCCGGCAGCAGCATCATGCCCGGCAAGGTGAATGCCGTCGTGCCCGAGTCCGTGACGATGATGGCCGCGCAGGTGATCGGCAACGACGCGACCATCACCATCGCAGGGCAGTCGGGCAACTTCCAGCTGAACGTCATGCTGCCCGTGATCGCCTACAACCTGCTGCAGAGTCTAGAGTTGCTCGGCATCGGTTGCCGTAATCTGGCCGATCACGCGCTCGCCGGCTTCACGGTGAACGTCGCGCGCATCGGCGATGCCCTCGAACGCAATCCGATTCTGGTGACGGCGCTCAATCCCGTGATCGGCTATGAGAAAGGCGCGGCCATCGCCAAGAAGGCCTACGCCGAAGGACGGCCGGTCATCGAAGTCGCGGCGCAAATGACCGATCTGTCGGTGGATGAGCTCAAACGGCTGCTCAACCCGCGGGCATTGACCGAGGGCGGCATAAAGGGTACGGGGTCGTCCGGATAGTGATGGATCCCCTTTTTGGTAAACAGCACATCCGCGAATCTCTGGCACCGCGCCCGTCCGGGCCCAGCGAGGAAATGCAGTGGCTGGCCGGTGCGCCGCCCGATGTGCTCGAACATCTGCGCGCCTCGCTGCCCGCGCCGCCGGTGCCGGCCGCCGTGCTCGTCCCGCTGGTCGAGCGCGACGGCGGGTTGACGGTGCTGCTCACGCAACGCGCGGCGACGCTCAAGGATCACGCCGGTCAGATCAGTTTTCCCGGGGGCCGCATCGAACACGACGATGCCGATCCCTGGCGCGCTGCGCTGCGCGAGGCTCACGAGGAGATCGGCTTATCCGAGTCCTTCGTGGAGTTCGCGGGGTATCTGCCCGATCACTGGGTCGGCACCGGCTTTCGGGTCACGCCGGTGGTCGGCTTCGTCAACCCTGGATATGATTTGCGCATCGCGACGGCCGAAGTGCACGACGTGTTCGAGGTCCCGCTCGGGTTCATTCTGGATGCGGCGAACCACAAGGCTCGCCAGCGCGTCCTCGCCGGCGTGACGATGGAGGTATACGACATCCCTTACGGCAATCGCAATATCTGGGGAGCGACGGCCGGCATGTTGCTGACGCTGCGGCGTCTTTTGCGGGCGCGCGTCCCCTGATCCCCGCCCGCCCAACCAGCGTCCGGCTCGAGGAATTGCTTGCGATCGTCGAGCGTTTGCGCGGCGCGGACGGCTGTCCCTGGGACCGCGCGCAGACCTTTGCGAGCATCGCTCCGTATACCATCGAGGAAGCGTACGAGGTGGCCGACGCCGTCGAACGCGGCGACACGGCGCACCTCAGGGACGAGTTGGGCGATTTATTGTTTCAGGTCGTGCTGCACGCGCAAATGGCGAGTGAGGCCGCCCAATTCGACTTCGACGCCGTCGCAGCGGCGATTTGCGACAAGCTGGTTCGGCGCCATCCGCATGTATTTGGCCCTCAGGCGGCGGCCCAGGGGCGTGCCCTGGATGCCGCCGGCCAGCACGCCGCCTGGGAGGACATCAAGGCGCAAGAGCGCCCGGCGTCATCGAGCGCGCTGGACGGCGTGCCGGCGGCGCTGCCCGCGCTGATGCGCGCCTTCAAGCTCAGCAAGCGGGCCGCACGCGTCGGCTTTGACTTCGCGCACGCCACGGAGACCGCCGACAAGGTCGCCGAGGAACTGGCCGAGGTGCGCGCGGCCGCGGGCGCGCACGAGGGCAACGGTGCGTCGCCGGAGATTTTCGAGGAGATCGGCGACCTGCTGTTCGCGGCGGCCAATCTCGCGCGCAAGCTCGAGGTCGACGCCGAGGCGGCGCTGCGCGCCGCGAACAGTAAATTCGAGCGCCGCTTTCACGACATGGAGCGCCTGGCCGCGCGGCGCGGCGAGAAATTCGAGGCGCTGAGTCTCGCGGCGCAGGAGGCGCTGTGGCAGGAAGTCAAGCGTGCCGAGTGACGCGCAGCGGGCCGGCGCGCGCACGAGCGCCCGGCTGATCTTCAACTACGACGCCGCTTTGCCGATTTCGGCGCGGCGCGCCGAGATCACCGACGCGCTGCACCGGCATCAGGTGCTCATCGTGGCCGGCGACACGGGGTCGGGAAAAAGCACGCAGCTGCCGCAGTACTGCCTGGAAGCAGGCCGCGGCACAGCGGGGCTCATCGCGCACACTCAGCCCCGCCGGCTGGCGGCGCGCGCCCTGGCGGCGCGCATTGCCGAGGAACTCGCGCAATCGGTGGGCGCCACCGTGGGGTTTCGCGTGCGCTTCGCCGACCAAGTCTCCGCCGCCACGCGGCTGGTGTTGATGACCGACGGCCTGCTCCTCGCGGAGCTCGCCTCGGATCCGTCCCTGCGCCGCTACGACACCATCATCGTCGACGAGGCGCACGAACGCACGCTAAACGTCGACTTGCTGCTGGGCGTGCTCAAACGGCTGCTGCCGCGCCGCCCGGATCTGAAATTGATCGTGACGTCGGCGACCCTCGACGTCGAGCGGATGTCGCGGTTCTTCGACGACGCCCCCGTCATCACGGTGAGCGGGCGCAATCACCCCATCGAAGTGCGCTACGCGGCGGCGGCGGACGATGCGGACGATCCCGATCTGCCGCTGGCCGTGCTCAACGCGTACCGCGACATCGCCGCCACGCCCGGATCGAGCGGCGCGGGCGACGTATTGGTATTCCTGCCCGGTGAGCGCGAGATTCGCGATGTCGGCGAATGTCTGCAGCGCGAACTCCCCTCCGACGTGGAGGTTCTGGCGCTGTATTCGCGCTTATCGTGGGATCAGCAGAGCAGGATATTCCAGCGCGGTTCCCGCCGGCGCATCGTGCTGGCGACGAACGTGGCGGAAACCTCGATCACCGTGCCGGGGATTCGGGCCGTCATCGATTCGGGTCTGGCACGCGTGAGCCGCTACAGTCCGCGCAATCGCCTGCAGCGGCTGCCCATCGAACCCGTATCGCGCGCCAGCGCCGAGCAACGCAAGGGCCGCTGCGGTCGCCTGGGCCCGGGCCTGTGCGTGCGCCTCTATGCGGAGGCCGACTTCGACGCGCGCGCCGCGTTCACCGAACCCGAGGTGCTGCGCACGAATCTTGCGGCTCTGCTGCTGCGATTGGCCGCGGAAGGTCTGGGCGAGGCGGAGAGATTTCCCTTCATCGATGCACCCGATTCCCGGGCGCTCGGCGACGGCTACCGGCTGCTTCAGGAGTTGGAGGCGCTGGATGCGCAGCGGCGCATCACCAGCCGCGGGCGCGCGATGGCACGGTTGCCGCTCGATCCGCGGCTCGCCCGCGCCCTGCTCGAGAGCAAACGCTTCCATGCGGAGAGCGAATTATTGGCCATTGTCGCCGGATTGAGCGTTCCGGACGCGCGCATCGCCAAGCCGGACGGTGCCGCTCAGGACGCTCTCGCGGCCGCGGCGTTCGAGGACAGCCGATCCGAATTCTCCGCCCTGATGAAAATGTGGCGTGCCTATCGCAAGGCCCGCGAGGGTCCGCGGCGCGAGTTGCGGCGCTGGTGCAAGGAGCGTGGCCTCTCGCTGTTGCGTCTGTCGGAGTGGGAGGACGTGCATACGCAGGTGGTCGACCGCGCCGCAGAGCTTGGCATCGCCGCGCAGCGCAAACCGGCGAGCTACACGGGCGTGCATCGCGCGTTGCTGGCCGGATTCTGCTCCATGGTGGGCTCGCGCGGCGAGGAGGGGGTGTACTTGGGCGCCCGCGGCGTGCATTTTCATCTGTACCCCGGTTCGCCGTTGAAGCGGCGCCGGCCCCGCTGGGTGATGGCCGCGAATATCGTCGAGACTTCGCGGGTGTTCGCGCGGCGCGTCGCGGAAGTCGAACCCATGTGGATCGAAGCGGCCGCGCATCATTTGCTGAAGCGCGAACACCTGGAGCCCGACTGGCACGAGGAGCGCGAGGAGGTGGTGGCCCGCGAGCGCGTGAGTTTCTTGGGATTGATCCTGAGCGCCGATCGCGTGGTGAACTTCGGCCCCATCGCCCCGGAAGAGTCGCGCTTGATTTTCGCGCGCGAAGCCCTTGTCCATCAGCGGTTGCTGCGGCGGCCGGAATGGCTGCGCAACAACGACGCGGCCATTGTCGCAGCGCAGCGCATGGAAGAGCGGCTGCGCACCCGCGATTTGGTGCACGCGCCGGAGTTCTTTGTCGAGTTCTACGATAAGGCGTTGCCGCGGCAGGTGTCGAGCGCTGCCACCCTGGAATACTTCACGCGGCATTGGTCCGGCGCCGAGCGCGCGGCGCTCACTCTGCAACCGCAGGATGTGTTGGCGCGCGCCCCCGATCCAGAGCGACTGGCGCAGTTCCCCGAGGAACTGGTACTGCCGGCGCCGGGGCCGGCGCCCGCGCCCGCGGCGACGGCAACGGCATCGGCGCCGGTGCGCTGGCCGCAGATGCGCCTGCCGATCGAATACCGGTTCGCCCCTGGCGAGTCGCGCGATGGGGCAACGCTCAAGATACCGCTATTGGCGCTGCCCACGTTGACGCGGGCCGACGTGGACGCCGCGGTGCCCGGCCTCGCCGAGCCGCGGGTCGAGGCGCTGCTGCGTTCGCTGCCCAAGGAGGCGCGCCGCGGACTGATCCCGATCGGCGCCACGGCCGCGAGCTTCCTGGATTTCATGGGCGCGCCATGCACGGATGTGCAGCGGCTCGCCGATTGGCTGAGGGAGGTCCGCGGCGTGCCGAGTGCGCTGATTCGCTTCGAACGCGAGGCGGCGCCGGCGCATCTCACGGCGCACCTGGCGGTGGTCGAGACGGCTGCGGGGGCGCAGAGCGGACCCGGCCGCGAATTGGCGCAGGGCGCTGATCTCGGGCTGCTGCGCCGGCGCTGCGCCGCCGCGGTGCGCGCCGAGCTCGACCGCTGCGCGCGGCAGCTCCATCCCCAGTCCTGGGAGCGCTTCGAGTTGGATGAATTGCCCGACTCGGTCGCCATCGAGGTGGGAGGGGGCGAGGTGCAGGTGTACCCCGCGCTCGCGCGCTGCGCCGACGGGGTGCAGGTGCGGTTTGAGTGGACCCGTGAGGAGGCGGCGCACCGCCATCGCCAGGGCGCCGCCCTCCTGGCGCGGCGCGTGCTCGGGCGGCAGGCACGCGACCTCGCCGCGAGCATCGGCGCCGACAGTCAGTTGTTGCTGGGAGCGAATCCCTATATGCAGGGTGAGACGTTGATCGACGCGCTGCTGCAGCTCGCGTTTCTGCGCGCCTGCTTCGAGGAGGCCGACCCGCCACGCACCCGCGCCGCGTTCGATGCCGCCGTGAACCAGGGACGTGAACGGCTGTATCCTGCGGTCGACGAGATTACCTCGAGCGCGCGCGACTGGTTTAGCGCGGCCCGGGCGGTGCGCCGTCTGCTCGACGATCCGCACGCGGCTGCGCACGCGGCACTCGCCGAGGAGAGCCATGCGCATCTTCGTCGATTATTGAGTGTGGATACAATACTTTATTTATCAAATAATTGGGTAAGACAATTCCCGCGATACTTGAAGGCTGAGGAGCGCCGCTGGCAACGGCTGCAGAGCCGCGGCAAGGAACCCGCGAGCATCGGCCAGGACCTCACGGAAAGCAGCGCGCGGGCGCAAAAATTGGCGGCGCAAGTGTCCGCGGAGTTGCGCTGGCTGCCGCCCCTGGATGAATTGCGGGGCTGGATCGAGGAGTATCGCGTGTCCTTGTACGCACAGGAACTGCGCACGCTGGGTCCGGTATCCGCGGCGCGCCTGACGTCGCGCGCCGCGGAAATCGAGGCCTGGCTTATACGTTGAACTCGATGCCCTGTGCCAGCGGGAGCTGTGAACTCCAGTTGATGGTCGTGGTTTGACGCCGCATGTACGCCTTCCACGAATCGGAGCCGGCTTCGCGCCCGCCGCCGGTGTCCTTCTCGCCGCCAAAAGCGCCGCCGATCTCCGCGCCGGAGGTGCCCAGGTTCACATTGGCAATGCCGCAGTCGCTGCCGTCGGCGGACAGGAACCGTTCGGCCACCTGCAAGCGGTCGGTGAACACCGCCGAGGACAGACCGTACGGCACGGCATTCTGCAACGCCAGCGCCTCTTCGAGCGCGTCGTACGTAATGAGGTACAGGATGGGTGCGAAGGTTTCGGTGGCGACGATGGGCATGTCGCCCGAGGCACGCACGATGGCCGGCTCCACGAAATGACCGGGGCGCTCGAGCACGCTGCCGCCGCACAGCAGTTCTCCGCCCTGCTTGCAGGCGGCCGCAATGGCGGCCTCGTAGCGGGAGACCGCGTGCGCGTCGATGACGGGCCCCATCAGCGTGTCAGGGTCCAGCGGATCGCCGATGCGCACCTGATCGAACGCCGCGACCAACCGGCGCTCGAGCTCGGCCGCCTGCGACCGGTGCACCAAGACGCGGCGCGTCGTCGTGCAGCGTTGACCGGCGGTGCCGACGGCGCCGAAAACGATGGCCGGAACCGCGAGGTTGAGATTGGCGCTTCCGTCGACGATGATCGCGTTGTTGCCGCCGAGTTCGAGCAGGCTTTTCCCCAGCCGCTCCGCCACCCGCACGGCGATGTGGCGGCCGACGTGGGTGGAGCCGGTGAACGACACCAGCGCCACCCGCCGATCGTCGACGAACCGAGTCGCGAGGTGCGTGCCCGCATCGATGAACATCTGGAAGATCGGCGGCAGCGAATGGCGCTCGAGCACCCGATTGCACATGTGCTGGACGGCCACCGAACACAGCGATGTCTTCGGCGACGGCTTCCAGACCACTGAATTGCCGGCAATTGCCGCCAAAAACGCATTCCAGGACCACACGGCGACCGGAAAATTGAAGGCGGAAATCACCCCGACGACCCCGAGCGGGTGCCATTGCTCGTACATGCGGTGCTGAGCGCGCTCCGAATGCATGGTCAGGCCGTACAGCATGCGCGCCTGTCCGACCGCAAAATCCGCGATGTCGATCATCTCCTGGACCTCGCCGTCGCCTTCGGCCTTGATCTTGCCGTTCTCGAGCGACACCAGGCTGCCGAGCGCGTCTTTGTGGAGCCGCAACTCGTCCGCCATCCAGCGTATGGCCTCGCCGCGCTTCGGCGCCGGCACCTGCCGCCACTGTTTGGCCGCGTCCACCGCGGCGGTCATGATGTGCTCGTAGTCGTCCTCGGTGGCGCCGCGCACCTGGGCCAGGCATTCCCCGGTAGCCGGGTTGATCGACTCGATCAGCGGTCCGGATTGCTGTTCGCTCCAGCCGCGGACGCCGGACCAGGCGCCGGGGTTGAGGGCCCGCAGGCCGAGGGCTTTCAGCGTTTCGGTGGTCTTGTGCATGGTGGACTTCACAGCTTCGGATTTGGTGGGGGCGGCATTTTGCCGTAGCATCGCCGCCATGTCCAAAAGCCATGCATTGACCAACTGGCACCCGGCGAGTTGGCACGGCCTGCCGGCCACGCAACAGCCGGCCTACGCCGATCAGCGTGCGCTCGAACGGGCGGTCGCCGCGCTCAGCCGTCTGCCGCCGCTGGTGGTGTCGTGGGAGATCGAGGCGCTGCGTGAGAAGCTGGCGAAGGCGCAGCGGGGCGAACAATTTCTGTTGCAGGGCGGCGATTGCGCCGAGAGCTTCGAGGACTGCGAATCGGACAACATCGCCCGGCGCCTGAAGATTCTGCTGCAAATGAGCTTGGTGCTGCTGCAGGGCTTGAAGAAGCCGGTCATCCGGGTCGGGCGTTTCGCCGGCCAATACGCCAAACCCCGGTCCGCCGATACCGAGACGCGCGATGGCGTGACCCTGCCGTGCTACCGCGGCGACAATGTGAACCGGCCGGGCTTCACGGCCGCGGAGCGCGAGCCGGATCCGGAATTGCTGCTGCGCGGCTACGAGCGCGCCTCGCTGACGCTGAATTTCGTACGCGCGCTGATCGACGGCGGGTTTGCCGATCTGCATCATCCCGAGTACTGGGATTTGAGTTTCCTGCGGCATGCGCCGTTGCGCGATGCCTACCAGAAGATCGTCGATTCCATCGCCGAGTCGCTGGATTTTTTCGAGTCCATGAGCGGCCTGCAGGTGCATGCGGCCACCCGAGGCGATTTCTACACCAGCCACGAAGGTCTGCATCTGTTGTCCGAACAGGCACAGACGCGCTACATCGAACGGCAGAAGAAGTGGTACAACCTCTCGACCCACATGCCCTGGATCGGCATGCGCACCGCCAAGATCGACGGCGCGCACGTCGAGTATTTCCGCGGCATCGCGAATCCCATCGGCGTCAAGGTCGGCGCGGCGATGAGCGCCGAGTGGCTGCAGGAACTCGTCCAGGTCTTGAATCCCCAGAACCAGCCCGGACGGCTCACGTTCATTCACCGGTTCGGGATCAAGGATATCGAGCAGCGCTTGCCGGACATGATTCGAGCCGTGCGCGCCACCGGATCGCAAGTCCTGTGGGTGTGCGACCCCATGCACGGCAATACCGAAACCACGGCGGCGGGCCTGAAGACACGGCGCTTCGACAACATTCTCGGTGAAGTGGAGGCCGCCTTCAGGGTTCACGAAGAGTCCGGTTCCATGTTGGGTGGGGTGCACATCGAGTTGACGGGCGAGGATGTCACCGAGTGCATCGGCGGCGCGCGCGGACTTGCCGAGGCTGATTTGGCACGCGCTTACAAGTCGCAGGTCGATCCCCGGTTGAATGCGGAGCAGGCGCTCGAACTCGGGATGCTGATCGCCCGCCGGGCGGGCGCCAACAGGCGGGCGGCGAAACCCCGATTGGGGTAGACGGCTTGCCCGTAAGCCCCCCGTTTCGATTGCCGGCCAACGGCCCGTAATCGTTACATTACAATGATTTACAAATAATTTTACATAATCAACATGAGCTTCGTCGCGGCGGTTTTGAAAAAACTTAGGTTGCCTCGATGCGCGCAGGTGATATTCTGCTGGCCGACATTTCCTGCCTCGCCATTCTCAGCGTGGAAAGTCTCGGCGATCGCCTCATTCTGCACGGACTGCACGTCAATGACTGGCTGATCGTAGGGATCTTTGGTGCCCAC